>CAZMVU010000012.1:0-41078 GCA_964569295.1 uncultured Nitrospirales bacterium | reverse complement strand
GCCCTCCCTTTTGCGGGACGAACTCTATTCGGCTCGCGGGTACGCTCGCCCTCCCGAGACCTTTGCGCCTTGGGTTGTGGGCGCAGCCCACGTTGCAGGATGTGATAAGGTTCCCAGTGCTGGAGGCCGTGTGCTAGAATGCGTGGCGTGAAAATCATGCCCACCCTCAGCGAGATCTACACGCCCATCGCGCAGCCCATCGGGGGTGTTCGCGCGCAGGTTACCGGTGTGTGGCGCGAGGCGCTCACCCTTGTGCGTGTGTCGGCGGACGGCCAACCGCAGGTGGGCGGCAAATTGCTGCGTCCGGCCTTGTGCCTGGCGGCGGCCGGCGTCATTGGTGCGCGCGACCTCGAATACTACGTGCCCATGGCCACCGCTTTCGAAATGCTGCATATCGCCTCGCTCGCCCACGACGATGTCATCGACAGGGCTGTGCTGCGCCGGGGAAACTCCTCGCTCAACATGTTGTGGGACAACCATGCCGCGGTCCTGGGCGGGGATTACCTCGTGGCGCGTGCTGTCGAAACCCTCGCGCAATATGACTGTTGCCCGGTCATCGCCAATGCTATCGTGTCTGTGCGGCGCATGGCCGAAGGCGAACTCATGTTCTTCGGGCGGGAGCACGCCCCTTTCCAGCGCGAGGAGTGCATTGCCCTGGCCGAGCAGAAGACCGCCAGCCTCTTCGCCGAGGCGTGCAGCGGTCCAACGTATATTGTCGACCCCACCCACCGCGACACGCTATACCGCTTCGGCATACAACTGGGCATTGCCTTTCAGATTATCGACGACCTGCTGGATGTCACCCAGGCCGCCGATACCCTCGGCAAACCCTCCTGCGGCGACGTGGTCGAGGGTAAGCGCACGCTTCCCATCATGTATGCACGGGCGCAACTCGAGCCCGAGGAAGACGCCCGGTTCGCCGCCTACCGCGACACCGAGCTGTCTGACAATGACCGTGCCTGGATCATGGAGACTGTCACACGCACCGGCGCCGCCGAGCGAACCTGCGCGGAAGCCCGCGCCTATGCGCAGCAGGCCCGCGAAGCCCTGCTCACCTTGCCCGCAAATCCTTACCGTGACACCATGGAAGGCATACTAGACTTCATCCTTGTCCGTGTCTCATGAGAACCGCCGCCCCATACCTCTTCATTGTTATCCTGGCCTTGTCCGTGTCAGGCGCTCACGCCATGCCCGAGTGTTCCATCGTGTCCGGACATGAAGGCGGACCAGCCATTGTCGTAGATGGACAGACCTTCGCACCCCTCTTCTTCTGCGGCAACAATGCCTTCGGCCGGGACGAGGTTCTTATCGAAACCCTCGAGTTGGCCGCCAACGCCGATATCCCATTCTATGTCTTCAACCTGCAACTCCCGTGGGATGGCGATTTCTCCGGCATCGACGAGACGATAGAAAAATTCCACACCGCCCACCCCGCGGGGTACTTCTATGTGCGTGTGTGGGTCGGGGCCTCGCAAGCCTGGCTCAAGGAACACCCGGACCAGCGCCTCGCCTATGCCGATGGCAGTACCCACAATATGGCCTCGCCCGGCAGCGGGGCCTGGCGGGAGACGGCGCGGGAACGCCTCGTCGCGCTGGTGCAGCACATTGTGGATGGCCCCCACGGTGGCGGGTTCATCGGGATGGGTTTGCAGCACCTGGAAACGGCGGAATGGTTCTACCCGCGCACAAACGATTTCAGCGATTACGCACCACCGAATACCGATGCATTCCGCGATTGGCTGCGTAAAAAATACCGTAAACCAGCACAATTACAGAACGCATGGGGCGATCCTGAGGTCACCTTCGACACCGCGGAAATTCCTGCACCCGACCGCCGCCTCGAGACCGCCTGGGGTCCCTTTCGCGACCCCGTGCGGCAGCGCGCGGCCATGGACCTGCAGCAGTTTCAAAGCGCGCAGATTGTCGCGGATATCGCCTACTTCGCCCGTGCCGTGAAGGAGGCCACGAACGGCCACGCACTGGTTGGCGCGTTCTACGGCTACACATTTCAGCTCAACCACAACGCCCCCCGGGCGCTCGCCAACAGCGGGCACTTGGCCCTTGCCGGCCTGCTCGCGTTGGACTGCCTTGACATCGTGCAGGCGCCCTACGCCTACTTCGAGCGGGAACTCGGCCAGCCGGGACACTTCCACCTCCCCGTTGACTCCGTGGCGCTTCATGGCAAGCTCGCCATTATGGAGGACGACACCTACACCCACCTCGCCATCCCCCCGGACGAGGGTTTGGCCGCGCCGGGCTATAAGAACCGGCTCGCGTCGGCGGAAGAGACCTACGCGATCGTCCGCCGCAATGCGGCCAATTTCCTCAGCCACCGTTGCGGATTCTGGTTCTTCGACCTCCTGTCCGACGGCCGCTGGAACGACAACGCGCTGTGGGAATCCGCCGCCCTCTTGCGCCGCATTGCCGCCGAACTGCGCAGCCAGCCGCCCTTCGCCCCCGGGGTCGCGTTTGTCGTGAGTGAACGATCGGTACACACCCTCGGCGCCAACACGCACCCCTGGCTACTGGAAAGCCTGGGCCGCTGGCGGCACGAGATCGCCCGCCTCGGCGCCCCCGCCGGCTACTACCTCCAGTCCGACCTTACGCGCTTACCGGACAGTGTGCGCCTGGTCATCCTCGCCAATCCGTATATTCTCACCAAGGCCGAGCACAAAGCCCTCGAGCGGATCACCGCGCGTGGCGGTACCGTGGTCTATACCTACGCCGCGGGAGCGTGGTCCCCGGAGCACGGAATAGATTTGGCGCGCATTCAGGACCACACGGGTTTCCGTGTGGCGGCGCGGTGGGATCGCGCTGCCCGCACGGCAGAATTTGCAAACAGCGACAAACCGACACCGATCGATCTAAACAACTGGCTGCCGCGCCTGATAATTGTGGATTTGCCCGAAGGGGCCACGCCACTCGCCCGCTACCTGCCCACCGAAAATACCGCCATGGCCATTCGCCCCGAAGGCAACGGCCACGTGGTCTATTCCGCCTTGCCGCGCGTGCCCGTGGGGCTCATGCGCACGCTATGCAAACAGGCGGGCGTCCACCTCTACCGTGATCCCCCCGGCATGGTTGGCGTGGCCGGTCCCTACCTCATCACGCACACGGCCACGCCGGAACCAGCACCCGACCTCACCTTGCATTGGCCCGCGCCTGTCGGCGGTGTGCGCCGGCTCGTGCCGTTGAGCCGGTACCCCATCCCCGTCAGCGAACACACCTGGCAGGACATCCTCCCCCCGGGTATCTCGGGCGTTTACCGGATTACGCCCCAGCCGGTTGAATAGCGCCCTTGATTCCAGACAATTCGACTCATCAGCGACGAGAGCGTTTCCTACCAATGTGTCGTGGTTTGAGCAAAGATGTGCGCTCACTTTGATAGGGGTAGGGGGGAGCCGGGCAACCGGCTCCCCCCTACCCCTATCAAAACAGCGCCAACATGGTGCTCATGTACGGCCACGCGTTGTCTACTGCTGCCATGGAACCAATTAAGGGCGCGCCATTCTTGTGAATAAACCCATGCTCCCTTGCGTCTTGTGCGATGACCGGGTTCGGAACGCGAAGTTGCAGAATGTGTCCTGGGCGATGGCGATCGGTTATGATAGCGGGCCCATGAACGTGGCAGACAAGCTACAGCCGCACAACCCGGAAGACCCGGAACTGGTGGCCCGCGCACAAGCCGGCGATACCGAGGCCTTCGAGGTCCTGGTACGCCGGTACCGCAATGAGGTGTATGCGCTCAGCTATCATTTCCTGCGCAATCGCGAGGAGGCCTGGGACATCTCGCAGGAGGTGTTTATCAAGGCATACAAGAGCATCGGGCGCTTCCGGGGCGATGCCAGTTTCAAGACGTGGCTTATGCGGATAACCGCAAACCGGTGCAAAGACGTGTTCAAGAAGCGGCACCTGAATACGGTGCCGTTCGACGATACGCTGGCCGCCAGCCACATGCCGAGTGCGATGCCGAACCCCGGGGATCGCAGTGCGGCGCGGGAATTGGGGGCGGCTATCGAACAGGCGGTGGCGCAGTTGCCGCATAAGCACAAGACGGCCTTCGTGTTGCGTGAATACGAGGGGCTCTCGTATCAGGAGATGGCGGAAGCGATGGGTTGCAGCCTGGGTACGGTTATGAGCCGGTTGCATCATGCCCGACGCAAGTTACAGAATGCCCTCATGGAAATGGGGGTCGTGGAGGATACCCGCGATGGGTGAATGCCGTTGGATAAGCCATGTGGACGCCTTGTTCGACAACGAGGCCGCTTCACAGCATAACGAACTCGCGGCGCACGTCGCGGCGTGTCCGGCATGCGCCGATTACCTCGCGCACCTCGAAACCTTGCGCACGGCGGCCGGCACGGTCACAGAAGCCACGCCGCAGATAGCGGACAACCAGTTTCCCGCCTTCATGAACGGCGTACGCGAAGGCATCGAAGCGCGGCAGCAGGGACTTCGCCCCCTTTGGGCCGCGCTATCCCTGGTGGCGGCGGCGCTTGTAATCGCCACAAGCCTCTTTGTCCTCTTTGCCGCGCCCGATCAGGCTACGCCGGTAGAAGCAGGCAATGTGCAGGTGGAGTCGGCCCATTCGGAACTCGAAGGGGCCACGGTCGATGTCCAAGTATCGGAAGAAGGGAACGCAACCGTATGGGTGCGCGTGAATCCGCAAGACGTGTGGTGGGAGTAATCAGCGCCGTATTGGCCGTTCTGGCCGCCGGCAACGCCGTGGCCGAGAACGATCCGCCCCCGGTCACCCTCGCGGTGTGGGCGGTCCATGCCACGAACGAGGGCCGCGAGGAACCCAACGTGGACTCTGCACTCGTGTCCGTGCGCGAGGCCTTGCGCGGCCTGCCCTTCGATACCTTCCACAACCTGATGCACACCCGGCGTGACTGCCCCGTGAACACGGAAACCAAGGTGCGCATCGACAAGCGCTACACCCTCGTGGTGCAGCCGCTCGACCACCAGAAAAACGGCCGCGCGCGCCTCGACGTCTGTGTGCTCATGCAACGGCCGCCGAAGGACGGCAAGAAAACGAAACCCGTGGCCGCCCTGTCCACCGTGTTGGTCCTTTCACCCGACAAAGAAGTGACGCTCGGCGGTCTCAAGCTTGACGACGGCGAACTCGTGCTGATTCTCGCGGCGTCGTAGACGGGTGCGGCGCGGCCTCGGGTGGTTCCTTGCGCAAGCGGAAGGCGTTACGGGGCGCGTACTTTCATAAAATGGCAGCGTTAAGACTAAGGAGTAAGCCATGTTCAGCCACGGCACACACCACGGCGTCCGCCACTTCTTCCGATTCCATTGGCCCACAGCGGCCACTATCCTTTTGGCTGGCATCCTGGCTGCAGGCGTCACTGCAGCGGCCGGCGCGCAGGACTTGGAGCGCACCGCGCAGGATGACCGCCGGTTAGAGGCAGTCATAACCTTCGCGGACAATGTGCTCGCGAAAGGGCGCGACGTGTATGGCGGGCAGCATACCCCCCTGTTCGTGGACGGCATCCATGTGGACACGGGCGAGCCGGTGCGCTGGCGGTACAAAGACCATGCCTGGATCATTTCGAACGTGGCCAACCAGCAGAATCTTTTCCGCACCCTCACCGGCCTGACGCAACTGACCGGCGACAGCCAATACAAGGAGGCGGCCAAAGAGGCCATTGCCCACATGTTCGCGCATCAGCGAAGTGAATCCGGTTTGCTCTATTGGGGCGGGCACCAGTTTGTGGACCTCGAGACCAATACCCACGTCGGCGAGTTCGACTCGAATTGCCACGAGTTCAAGCACAATTTCCCCTTCTACGAGCTCATGTGGGAAGTTTCGCCGGAACATACGGCCGAATTCATTCGGGCATTCTGGAACGCGCATATCCTGGACTGGCAGCGCCTGGATATGAACCGGCATGGCAAGTATTCACGGTCCATAGGCGATCTCTGGGATCATGAATTCGAGGCGCCCGAGCCCTTTTTCGAGGGGAAGGGGTTGACCTTTATCAACGCCGGCAGCGACCTCATCTACGCGGGCGGTATGCTCTATCTGCTTGGCGGCGAGAAGGGAGCGTTGACCTGGGCGGAGCGGCTCGCCGAACAGTATGTGCGGGCGCGGCATCCCGAGACGAAACTGGGCGTGTACCAGTATAGCCAGCCGCTTCAGCGGGCGGAACCGCCCACGGATGAAAGCGATCCCAAGTTCACGTACTCCACCTATGGCGACCGCGCCAAACGCCAGTTCGGTCCTGAATATGGGGAGATTGCCTTGGAGGGCAACATGCTGCGCAGTCCCGACAGTATCTATGCCAAGAACGCTCTTATCCAATTGCAACTGGCGGAAGCGCTGGGCGATCGCGGAAAGAAGCTGCTCGAGTGGACACGTGAGGGCATGCACGCCTACGCTGAACACGCCTACGACGCCGCGTCCAATACCTTCAAGCCCATGTGGGCCGACGGCACCGACCTGACGGGCGAGACCTTTCCCCGCTTCGGCTACTACGGCAAGAAAGGGACCGAGTTCAAGCCCATTGCCGCCAGTACCAATATGCTGCACTCGTACGCCATGGCCTACCGCCTCACGGGCGACCGCGTCCTTTGGGAGACGGCCCGTGGCATCGCGCGCGGCCACGAACTCGGGGATATCGGCGCGCTGCCCGGCGACGCGGTGGCTGTGAACCTCGATACCGGCAACGCCGACCCTGTTGCGGTCTTTGCCCTGGCCGAGTTATATCGCCGGACTGGCCATGCGGATTACCTTGCGCTGGCGCGCCGCATAGGCGACAACCTCCTGGAGGCCCGCTTTCACAACGGCTTCTTTCTGCCCAGCGAACAACACGTTCATGCCGAGTTCGATGCTCTCGAACCGCTTGCTTTGCTGACAATCGAGGCGGCGTTGCGCGGGGAAAGCGCGGCCGTACCCACATACAACGGCGGCGGTGGCTATATTCACGGACGCTTCAACGGCTTGGGCCGTACCCGCGACGCAAAAGCCATCTGGTCGGTCACCCGGTAATCAGCGTTTATCCAAGTTCATGCGCTGTCCAAGACGCAAGCGCGTCAAAGCCGCCCCTCACAGCGGAATCGTGCGTGTACGGTCGTCGGGGGTGCCGCGGGTCCATTCGCGGCCGGGCTTGAGGGAACGCGCGGTGAAGGTGGGGTCGCTGAGGGGGCGGGTCTCGATCTCGAGGCGATCCTGATAGACGCGGACATCGCGGTATTCCACCGGGAATTCCGGCAGGGCCGAGGTCACTACCTGCACAATGCCGCTCGCCTGGGTTATGTAGTTCATGTGCATATGTCCCGAGAAAATCGCGCGGACCCGGTTGTGCGCGGATAATAGGTCGATGAGCAGCCCGCCGTTCTCGAGGTGGCCACTGTCTTTGTAGTTCGGGCGTTTCATGTGCGGCGGTACACCGAGCGCGGGATAATGCACGCCGATGATTACCGGCTTGTCCTGATGCGCGGTTAGGTGCGCGTCGAGCCAGGCGAGTTGAAAGGGGGGGATCGCCCAGCGGGCGCCGGCGAGCGACACTTCGATATTCTCTGCCACGGACTGTTCGCTGACCGCGCTCAAGGTATCATCGCTCCACAGCCACCATGCATCGAGCACAACAAAATGCAGGTTCTTGTGGTTAAAGGCGTAGTACGGGCGCGGGGCCGGCAGGCGGTGGGCAAAGGCCTCGAGAAACCAATCGCGCGATTCCTCGACCACGAAATCGTGGTTGCCGCCCATGGGGTAATAGGGCACGCCGAGGGATTCCATGAGATCCCGCGCCTCGAACATGGCCGCGCGCGTCTGGTGCGATACGATGTCGCCCGTGGCCAGAATAAACTCTGGCTGCAACTGCGCGAGATCACGCCGCAGGCACGCCATGACCTGCGGCATCATGCTGCACAGGAACCGGTTATTCCATTCGCCGTCGCGCGTGCTCGCGAGGTGGGGGTCCGTGATATGTGCAAATCGCCACATACGATCCACGACGTTATTCTTTGGCGTCCGGTGCCTCCTGCGCATCCGGTGCGTCCGGCCGGTACCGCCATAATGCTAGAGCCAACACGCACCCCACCAAAATCATGCCGAGCGCGAAAAACTGCTGGTGCGAGAGTGTTACGCCATCCACCAGCTCGGTCACCGCATTGTCTCCCCGGAAGAACTCGACGACAAAGCGGAAAGCCCCGTAGAGCACGAGGTATCCTGCGGCCGCGGCGCCGTCGAATATTGTTGAATACCGGCGCATGCCCATCAAAAGGCCAAAAATAAGCAGGAGACCAACCACACTGTAGAGTTGCGTCGGGTGCAATGGATACGTGCAGGCCGCGTGTGCAGCGTGCAGGCCGTGGTCCCATGCCGGGCTACCCTCCGGAAAAGCTACCCCCCAGGGAACCTCCGTGGGCTTGCCGTAACAACAGCCAAACATAAAACATCCGACGCGCCCGAAGGCATGGCCGAGCGGAACATACGAGAAAGCCACATCAAGGCCGCGCCAGAAGGGAATCCCGTAGCGGCGTGCCGCAAAGTAGTAGTAGAGGAGCGCCGTCGGCACGGCCCCCTGAAACACAAGCCCGCCCCGCCAAACCGCAAACCAACCCACAGGGTCGGACAGGCTGTAATGATCGGGATACAGGATGATGTGCAGGATGCGTGTGCCCGCGAGGCCGGTTATCAACACCCAGAACGCCATCTCGTTGACCGTATCGGGTGTGATACCCATCGAATGCGGGGCATCGCGGCGGAGGAGAAACAGGGCGATAAGAAACCCCAAGGCAATCATGAAGCCATAGGTATACAATGTGATGGGTCCAAGCTCGAGTAATACAGGGTGCATGCAACCCCTCACTATCCGTTCATCCGCGTTTCCAGCGGATCACTTGATGTCTGGCATTTGCGCGCATGGTCAACCAACAGGGCACAAACCAGCAAGCACGCCGCCACCGGCCGAAAGCATATCATGCTGGGCGGAGTATTCCAAGAATGCGAGTTGCCACATGGCTTGGCCGCCGGGCCCGCGCAACGCGCCTCAAAGCAACCCCTCGAACTCGACGGTATATTCTTTGGCAATCGCCGGGTCATGAATGATGAGCAGGTTCTCGTCGTTACGGGTGTTGGCGGATTTCGAGAAGTTGTAGCTGCCGGTAACCACGGTTTCCCCGTCGACGATGATGACCTTGTGGTGCATGCTGTACGGGTTGGTATCCATGTAAACCGTTGCGCCGGCGTCCTCGAGGAAGTCGTCGCGGCTGTATTGGCTGCCGGCGTTGCGTTTCTCGAACAGGCCGCGCACGCTGACCCCGGCGACAATACGCTTGGCCATGGCCTCGGCGATGGGCTCGCTCGTGTAGGAGAACGCCATGAAGTCGATGGTGGCATCCGCCGTGCGCACTTCCGCCACGACTTCCTCTTCCACGTCATCTTCGGGTGCGAAGTAACACTCGATGGAGACATCGCCGAGGGTGAGTGTGGGGTAGGTGGTGTTTTCCGGCGAGCGTGCTCCGAACGCGCGGTCCTCGAACATTTCGCGGAATTCGTGGGTGTAGTTTGTGGCGAGCTTCGGCGAGGCGATGAGAAGCGCATTGTTGTTGTTGCGGTAGGCGCCGTTCGGTGTGACGTTCATCGAGCCGGTCCATACGTAGCGGCCGTCGACCACGACGAACTTGTTGTGCATATAGGCGCTGCGCTTGTCGAACACGACGGGGATGCCCGCCTCACGCACGGCCGCCATGGCCTCGCGATCCTCGTAGTGGGAGTCCGAGACGACGGCGACGGTTATGCCGGCCTCGTGGCGCTCGATGAGGGCGTCGGCCACGATGTCCAACCCGAGATCGTAGAAAGCGGCATAGGCGTGATCTTCGGCGCGGCCGATCAGTGCGGCGAGGTGATCGTCGATACCACGGGGATTCGGTGCGGTGGTGGGCCCGAAGAAGACCCGGATTTGCCCATGGTCCGGCGGAGGGCCGATGGTGGCGGCCTCGAGCAGACCGTCGGCTTCTTGCACGCTGGTTTGCGCGAATGCTGCGATGCGCTCGTAGCCTGCTTGCAGCGTATTGCGCGTGTGCATGGCCTGCTGGCGCAGTTGTGGCCAGGTGTCGCCTTGGTAGAAGTGGCGGGCCGTATAGCCGCCGGCGGCGATCAGTAGGAACAGCAGGACCAGTACGAGTTTGCGGAGGGGGCGGTGCTTCGCTTTTTTCTTGCTCTTTTTTGCCATGAGTTGTTGAAGAGCCGCAGGACAGCGTGGCCGAGCGACTTGGTGTGTGTGCCTTTCCGTGACGGGGGTTGACCCACCCGGCCGTTGTCTAAAACGAAATGCCGGCGGAAAGAGCGATCGAATTGGCGCCCGCATTCTTGCTGCTGATACTAGCATTCGAGATGTGTTGCCAGCGCAGCGACAGGTGCCAATTGTTTTTGAATTGATACCCAACGCCCAGGGATTCGAGGAAGTTAAGATTCGAACTGTTGGCGGAGAATTTGTTCTTGTGTCCGATAGCATTGGCGGACGCTTCGGCAAACAGGCCGCGTTGTTTGTTGGCATGTTGGTATACCCGGAATGCCAGGCCCGCGCCGGCGCCCCACACGGTGTCTTCTCCGCTTTCTTTTTGGTCGTATATAAACAGCGGTAACAGGCGCAGCCCAAGGGTGGTGCGTTTGGTCACGGGGAACTCGTATTCGGCCGTGGCGGTCACGAGGTGGTCATCGCGGCGGTTTTCGCTGCCAGAGTAGAGTCCGGACGCGCCGCTTAGTTCAAGGCGCCAGCGTCCTTCATCGAACTGCATCTCGGCGGCCGCCGGCAGCGCGCCGGTGCCATATACCGCCGCGGCGATCATAACAATCCTCAGGATACGTTTGTATTTCACAGGTAGGCCTCCACACCTTGGTTGGGGCGCATGTACACGCCCGAAGGCCATACGATAGGGGGCCGCGTTTCTAAAATCAACTGCCTGAGGGGCGCTTTCTGCGCGGGTGTCTGCTGTCAGGTGAGTGTGGCGAAGTACGCAAGTATGGCTTCATCGCAGACTTCGCGCTTGATGTCGAGGTAGAGAAAGCCGCGCAGCCGGTAGATGCGGCCCACGCGGCGCTTGTCTCGAATGATGGTGTCGCCGTGAATATGGGTCGTGGATGTATCAGTGGCGTGGTATTCAATGTCCATATGTCCGATCCCGCAACTGAACCGCGGGACGATGGTTGCCAGCGGGGCTTCGTCGCGGTAGACGGTAAGACGCCCGGCGTGGCCGGTGATCAGCGAGAAGCTGGGTCCGTGGCTTTCGAGGCGCATCCGGCATAGGTCTTCGCCCTCGGGCGTGGTGATGCGCCACCAGGCCCGGTTGGGCGCGACCTCGATGAGGTAGCGCGTGGTGGTGTTTTCATCGGTGCATTCGAAGTGTTTGCTGGGCCGGTGGGTGGGATGGCGCAGCAGCACGTGGTCCGCGAAGGGATCGGGCATGTCGGGTATGTCGCGCAGGGCGTTGGGAACGCCCCGGGCCGCGGCAAGCAGGCGCCGCTCTCGTATGTTGTTGCGCAGTGCGTGGCCGGTGAACACGAGGATGCCGAAGAGCACGAGGGCGATCGTGGCTACGATGCCGGCATTGGTCCAGGTGGTATCGCCGGTGAAGAAGCCGTAGCCCATGGCGGCGGCCGCTTCGAGCAGACACACGGCATAGGCCACCAGCACGCTCAAGGTGATGGGGCTCAACATCTTCGGAAGGGCGTAGTAGCAGATGGCCCGCTCGTAGTCGGTCAGGTGCTCGACATCCGGGCTGCCCTGTGCCATTGTGCCCTGTCTTTCCGGCGTCCGGGCGGCCGCCTAGTTTTCTTCCTGCGCGAGTGCGGCCGCCCGCACGGCGTCGCGTTGGATGGTGGCTGCCAGTTTTTCGAGGGTGTTCGAGAGGCCGCGCACCACGGCTGTTGCCTGATCATCTGCGGATGCGGTAGCGGCGGCCACTGGCGGCGTGTCGCTATAGTCATTTTCGTAGGTCACTTCGAGCAGCGGTTCTTCATACCGGCTGGTGTCTGGTGTGCGGAAGGCAATCTCGATTTTGATGTGCGGTTTCGGCCCGTCCGGCGTGTCCACCTGTTCGAACGCGCGTATATGCCCTGCGATCAGAATCGTTGGTTTCCCGGGTACGGGGTCGCCGAATTCCGCACGGAATTTTTCTGTGACCAACTCGGCCACATCCGCGGACCATTCATGCTCCGCGTAATACTCGACCTCGGTGGGCGAACGCTTGATCATAAGGGTGGGCCGGCGCAACGCCTGGGCCGCGCGCAACTGGTCTACTTCGACATTCACCGTGGCATCGGCGAGTTCACCGGCCGCACTCATGTCCAGCATGTGGTAGCGGGTTTCCGGCGCTGTGGCGCAGCCTGCGAGCAGGGCCAGCGCAGCGGCAACAATACTCAAGCCTTTCATGGCTCCTCCCGTGTTCAGTCTTTGCGGCCCTGGGGGGTTGCCCCGCGGATAACCGCGCTTGGTTGTTCCGCCAAGGTGCGTGAGAATTCGCGCAGGTAGCGCACCGTTTCGTTCAGGTCGAAGACAAGGTCTTCGATTGCGGGCCGATTCTGCTCGAGGAAATCGGCGGCGTTGTCCGACAGGCCTTCCGCATTGGCGAGCGTGTTTTCGAGGCGTTCGAGGATGCCTTCGATTTGCGGGGTGAGTTCGCCGACAATGCCCTGCACATCTTCCGAGATAATGGCGGCATTCTCGATAGTGGCGTTGAGCGGGCGCCGGTTTTCGGTCAGGGTGCTGTTCAGTTCTTCAAGGAGGGCGGTGGCTTCGTGGAGCATTTCAGCCAGATTGCCATCCTCGAAAATGGGGCCTTGCAGGTACTGCAACGCCGATTGCACCTCCCGGGTGACTTCGGCCAGTTGCACGAATTCTTCGCCGGTGGCTTGCTCTTTCTCGCGTGCTTCCCTCACGCCGAGAAGTGCGTCCACATCCTCGAGAAGTGTTTTGAGTGCTGCGGTGACGCGGGTCATTTGGAAGTCTTCCGGCGCCAGCGGTTCTTGCATGTTCTCCTGGGTGGGCCCTTCCTCTTCCGCTACCCCGATGAGGGTGCGCACGTCGCGCAGGAGTTGTTCGATCTGTTCCAGGGCGCCGCCGGTATCCGGCAATTCGATAAGGCCATACATCTGTGGACGCGAATCCAGCGTGGCGCCGGGTTCGAGAAGCGCGGCCTCGTAGGAGCCAGTGCTCAATTCGAGGTGGTATTCGGAGGTAAAGGTGGTTTGCTCGATCGAGGCGAGGCAGTGCGCGTTCACGGGCACATCGCTGAGGACTTCGAAGTCGACCCGGATCAAGCGTTCCGGGTTGCTTTCGGCCGCGTTGGGGGCCTCTTCGCGCCGTGCGTAGCGAATGTCATTTACGACGCCGGCGCGCATACCGCCAAAGCGTACTTCGGCGGTGGGGTTGAGGCCGAGGGTGCTGTTCAAGAAGGTGTGGAACTGCTTGGTTTCGGGCGGTGACAGGTTGAGTTTCGTGATGACGGCGATAAACATAATGAACACCAGCAAGCTGGCGAGCACGAGTATCCCCGCCTTGATTTCGGTAACGGTGAAGTTTTTCTTTTCAGCAGGCATTGGCCGTGTTTCCCCTTCCTGTCGCTCTGCGGCGTGTAACTTTCCGGGCCATCGCTAGTCCGCGCCCGTGAGCGAGCGGAGGTACTCCTCCGAATCGATTTCCGCTTCGTCGTTCGGTTTGCGCGCGAAAAACTGCTGCACATAGGGATGGTCGATGCGCTGCAGTTCCTCGAGGGTGCCTATGCCGACAATGCGGCCCCTGTCGAGCATGCACACCCGGTCGGCAATGAGCTTGACGCTCTCCATCTCATGCGTCACCACGACACTTGTGAGGTTGAAGGTGTGTTGCATCTTGCGTATGAGCATGTCGAGCCCGGCCGCCACGATGGGGTCGAGGCCGGCTGAGGGTTCGTCGTAAAAGATGATCTCCGGGTCCATAGCCATGGCCCGGGCAATGCCGGCGCGTTTTTTCATGCCGCCGGAAAGCTCCGAGGGCAGGAAATTCTGGAATCCGCCGAGTCCCACGAGCTCGAGCTTGATCTTGGTCATGATGTCGATGGTCGATTCCTCGAGTTTCGTATGCTCGCGCAGCGGCAGGGCCACATTGTCACCCACCGAGCTTGATCCGAACAGGGCGGAACCCTGAAAGCACATGCCCATCTTTTTGCGTAAGTCCGTGCGTTCTTCGTCGCTCATGGCCGTGAAGTCGACGCCTTTGAAGTAAATCTTGCCTGCGTATGGGCGCATAAGCCCCACCAGGTTGCGCAGCAGGGTGGACTTGCCGCAGCCGCTTCCGCCCAGAATCACGAAAATCTCGCCGCCCTTGATGTCGAAGTTGATGTCGTCGAGCACTGTGTGCGCACCGTACTTCACCACGAGGTCGCGTACTTGAATGATGGTTTCGTTGTTGGCGTTGTTTTCTGTCATGGCCTTATGCAAAGTAGAAGAGCGCTGTCCAGATGAGGTCGAGCAAGATGATCAGGAAGATGGCCGTCACCACGGATGACGTGGTCTTTCGGCCGACGCCCTCCGCGCCGCCCTCGACCTGGAAGCCGCGGTAAATGCCTACCCAGCAGATAGTGACCCCAAAAAAGACGCTCTTGGTAAAGCCGGTGAGGAAGTCTTTCCACACCAGGGCGTTGGCCGTCTGCTCGAAATAGATGCCCGCGTCCACGCCGACCAGCGGGCTGCACGAAAGAACGAAGCCGCCCAGGATCATGATGAACATGGCGAGCACCGTCACGCTTGGCACCGCCAGCAGCATGGCCAGGAACTTGGGCACCACGAGGAACTTGGTCGGGTTGAGCCCCATCACGTGAAGCGCATCGATTTCCTCCGAGACTTTCATGGTGCCGATTTCCGCCGTGATCGCCGAGCCGCACCGCCCGGTGATGAGGACGGCCGTCATGAGCGGCGCCAGCTCGCGCAGGGCCGAGATGCCCACCAGATCCGCGATGAACTTTGCGGCGCCCCATTTCTCCAGGGTGTACGCCGATTGCATGGCGATGATAACGCCTACCAGGAAGCAGATGAGCCCGACAATGGGCAGGGACCGCACGCCGAATTCGACGTAGTGCTCGACCGTGCTGCGTATGCGCAGGCCCTTGCCGCGCAGAGGCTGCACGAGGATCCAGTTGATGGTGTCCACTAGCAACACGCACACCCCCAATGTGGCGTGGAGCGCGTCGATGGCCACCCGGCCTGGATATCCCAGTACGGCATTCATGCTTCGAGACTGTCCTTGATGGTGAATACCGTATCCAGCTTGGACAACTGCAACACTTTCATAACGGAATTAGAAGGCGCCACGAGCACGAATGCGAGCTTCTTGTTCGCGGCGGACTTGAGCCCCTCGACCAGCGTGGCCACGCCCGACGAGTCCATGTAATCGACCGCGCTCAGGTCCACGCCGAGTGTGTTTTCGGTTTTTGTAATGGCCTCGAGGATAGCATTGCGCAGCGCCGGTGAGGCATAGAGGTCGACTTCGCCCCGCGCGGCGATGATCTGGTTGCCGTCCTGGGTGAGTGTTTCGATTTCCAATGCCATCAGTCTTCCTTCCGGTACGGGCGCTTGATGCGCATGATAACGCAATTGCCCTGCTTTTCGCCCGGTTGAAACCGGACTTCATCGAATACCTGGTACATGAGCTGCACGCCCAGGCCCCCGGGCGTCGCCTCCTCGATGGTCGGCGTCTCGAGCTTTTTGCGTTCGAGGTGCTCCGGCGGCGCAGGAATACCTGCATCCTCGAGGTGCAGTTCGACCCACTGCTCGTTCGATCGCATGTCGAGCGATACCATGCCATTGGGCTTGCCTTCGTACGAGTGGCGAATGGCATTGGCGCACGCCTCGTCTACGGCAAGCACCACTTCCTGGGCACGCTCCTTGTCGAATCCACGGCACGCGAGGTACGCGCGTATAAGTGCCCGCACGCTCCCCAGGAGCGCCGGGTCCGACAACAGCTCGAGTTGTATATCGCTACGCATGGCCATCATATCTTAGCGCAATCATTGTGCAATCGTCATGGGGGGGGAGCGGCTGGGTGAATCCGTGCACGTCCGCGATGATCGCGTCGATGAGCATGCGCGGCGGTGCATTGGCGTGTGCCGCGGCGACCTGGGCCACCGCATCCTGGCCATATTCCGCCGGTGCCAACCCCTGACCGTTTTCGGTGGCTATCTGGGTACTCATTTTGCGCGCTTCGATGATGCCATCGGTATACAGCAAGACCGAGTCGCCCGGCGCGAGGACGCCCGCTTCATCCTGCCATTGCGCCATGGGCACAATGCCTACTGGCGGGCCCGAGGCCTCGCAGATGAACGCGGCTCCTTCGCGCCCGGTGTGCAGACAGGGCAGGTGTCCCGCGTTGGCGCTCCGGTATTGGCCCGTGGGCAGCTCGAGCACGAGATAGCACAGTGTGCAGAACATACCGCGCTGCGCCCGCTCGGAAAGATCCCGGTTCAACGCTTCCAGCACCGCCGCCGGCGACTCGAATTCCCGTGCCCGCAGCCGGAATTCCGCCAGGAGTTGGGCCATGGTCAAGGCCGCTGGCACGCCTTTGCCGCTGACGTCGCCGATGAGTATGCCCACCCGATCGGAGGTGGTGTGCACAAAATCGTAGAAATCACCGCCTACTGTCTTCGCAGGGCGCGTCTGCCCGAAGACCTCGAAGCGCGCATCCTTCGGCCAGTCTTTGACCAAAAACCCTTCTTGAATGCTCCAGGCGGTGCCGATCTCCTGTTCAATCCGTTGTTTCTCGAGGATTTGCTGGTGCATCTGGGCGTTTTCGAGTGCCAGCCCGGCACTCGACCCGACCGAGGTCGCCAGCAGCACATCGTCTTCTGTGTACGACTGATTCGGGCGATCCGAGTCGATGTAGAGAATTCCCATGATGCCGTTCTTGGCACGCAGCGGCACGCATACAATCGAGCGCAATTTAAGCGATACAATACTCTCCGAGGTCTCGATCGCGCCGTTGGTGTCCGTATCCTGGTATAGCACACTCTCGCCGTTCTCCAAAACCCGGCTTGCCACCGTCTGCGATATGCGCATCTCATCAATGTCGCGCCCCTCGAGGACGCCGTTGTGTATGGTGTGTACTTTGTGGCAGGAAGTGCATGGCAGGAGCTGGCCGCGCGCGTCGGCCAGGAACAGGGCGCCCCGCTGCGCGTTGATGGCGCGCATAGTGGTTTGGAGGATGCGGTCGATGAGCGCGCACGGCTCGTAGGTCGTGGCGATATCGTTCATGACCTCGTAGATAGCTTGCAGGAGGTCCGCTGTCTTGCCGTGCTGACGGCCCGTGCTGATTTCGCCCGTCGCATCGAGGTAGGTTTCCCGGAAAATGGTGTGATTGGCCGGGGCGTCCGCTCCCTGCGCCGCAGGCGCTTCATCGGGCGCCTCTTCCACCTTGAAGCGCAACGACGACTCGCCAATGCGGATGACGTCGTCCGTTTTCAACTCGCCCGCGAGCATGCGCGCACCGTTCACATAGGTGCCGTTGGTGCTGCCGAGATCCTTCCAGTGAAACGACGCCCCCCGGGGCCGGATCTCGACATGGCGCCGCGAGGCGGCCGAGTCTTCGATAGTGACACCGCAGTCCGCGGTGCGGCCGATGATGAGGCCCGAGCCCACGGGTATCCGATCGCCCGTCGTTTCATTGATGACATATGCTCTTTGCAACAATCATGTCCCTTTTTGCGGCCCGCCATCGTAACGTACCCCGCCCACGAGCCGCGCGCTATTGTACCGTGTGCCGAAAAGGACTTCCAGCAACGCTGGCGGTGCGTGACGGCGCGGTTGCCGGGCCAAGGTTTGCACGCCGCCAGGCCAAACGGTATCCTCTGGGCACGCGCGCACCGCGCATACCAATTAAGAGGGAGACGAATACCATGGCCAGATCCAACGGAACCTATCGCTTTTCTTTCGGCCCCTGGAACATCGACGAGGGCGCCGACCCCTTCGGCCCGCCTGTGCGCAAGCCTGTGGCGCTGCGCACCAAAATGCGCCAAGCCAAGGAAATGGGCTTCGACGGCATGCAGTTCCATGACGACGATGCGGTGCCGGAAATCGACGGCAAATCTGCTGCGGAGATCGAGAAGGAAGCGAAAAAAATCAAGCGTATGCTCGATGAAAACGGGCTTGTGGCCGAGTTTGTGGCGCCCCGGCTCTGGTTCGCCCCGGAGACTATCGATGGCGCCTACACGAACAATGATTCCAAAAACCGCAAGTATGCCATCGATCGGACGAAGAAGAGCATCGACATCGCCAATGCTCTCGAAGCGGAAACCCTGGTGCTCTGGCTTGCGCGGGAAGGCAGCTACATCCGCGAGAGCAAGAACCCGCGCCTCGAGGTACTACAAATTCGCGACGCCATCAACGAGGCGCTCGCCCATGACCCGAACATCCGGATTCTCATCGAGCCCAAGCCCAATGAGCCGGTGGACAGTGCCATCATTCCCACCATTGGCCACGCAGTCGGTCTCGGCTACCTTACCGACGATCCGAGCCGGATGGGGGTGTTGTGCGAAACGGCCCATTCGATCCTCGCCGGTCTCGACCCCGCCGACGACATGGCGTACGGCCTCGCTCATGACAAACTCAAGAGCGTGCACCTCAATGATCAGGGCGGTCTCAAGTTCGACCAAGACAAGTCGTTCGGGTCGTACAACCTGCGCCGCGCGTTCAACCAGGTGCGTGTGCTCGAAGAGTATAGCTACGGGAAGAACGGCGAGTGGGTTGGCCTCGATGTCAAGACCATGCGCACGCAGAAACAGAAGGTGAACACCAAGCACCTGAGCAATTCGCTGGCCACCTTCAAGTTCCTGCTCGACAAGGTCACCAGTCTCGACAAAGACCTTGAAGCCCAGTTCATCAAAGAGCGTGACTACGAGGAACTCGACCGCTATATCATGTGCCACCTGCTGGGTGTGAAGTACCGGTAAAGGGAGGGCGCCGTGCCCCGCGCCGCGGTAATGCCCGGGGATGGCTGCGGCCGGCTTGCAGCGAGCGCGCGGCCCATGGTAGCAGGCGGAGCCGGCACGGCGCCGGAAGGAAAGGGCCATGGAATTACAGTGGATTGACTGGAGCATCATCGCCGGGTTTATGGTTGTGTCGCTGGCAATCGGCATCGCGGTGACACGCAAGGCGAGCAGTAGCTCGGTGGAGTTCTTTGCGGCGGGCAAGGCCATGCCGTGGTGGCTGCTGGGCATCTCGATGGTAGCGACCACGTTCTCGACAGACACGCCGAACCTGGTGACGGATCTGGTGCGCGGGGAAGGTGTTTCGGGCAATTGGGCCTGGTGGGCCTTCCTGCTCACGGGCATGGTGACGGCCTTCCTGTATGCGCGGCTATGGAAGCGCGCGGGCGTGCTGACGGATGTCGAGTTTTACGAGCTGCGCTACAGCGGCAAGGCGGCGGCTTTCCTGCGCGGGTTCCGCGCGCTGTATCTCGGTTTCATATTCAACGTGATCGTCATGGCGAGCGTCTCGCTTGCGGCCATCAAAATCGGCGGGGCGCTGCTGGGGCTCACGCCCTTGCAGACCATCCTGATCGGCTGCACGGTTACCGTGATATACAGCACTCTTGGCGGGCTGCGCGGTGTGTTGTTCACCGACCTGATCCAGTTCGTCATGGCCATGGCCGGGGCCATCGGGGCTGCGTATGTCGTGGTGAATATGGACAAGGTGGGCGGTCTTGGCGGGCTCTTCGATCACCCGAATGTGGCGGACAAGCTCTCGCTCCTGCCGCACCTGCCGGAAAATCCCGAGTGGGCGGATTACTCGAGCCTCATCGGCATCATTGTGTTGCCGCTGGCCGTCCAGTGGTGGGCGGCCTATTACCCCGGCTCGGAGCCGGGTGGCGGTGGTTATGTGGCACAGCGCATGCTTTCCGCGAAAAACGAGAACAACGCCCTGGGCGCGGTTTTCCTCTTCAACGTCGCGCACTACGCCTTGCGGCCGTGGCCGTGGATTCTGGTGGCGCTGGCCTCGCTGGTGATTTATCCGGACCTGGACGCATTGCGGGCGGCCTTTCCGCAACTGGCGGAGGATGGCAAGGTGGCGAACGACCTGGCCTATCCCGCCATGATGACCTTTCTGCCGGCGGGGCTGATGGGGTTGGTGATGGCTTCGCTGATCGCGGCGTACATGTCGACCATATCGACGCACCTTAACTGGGGAGCCTCCTACCTCGTAAACGATGTGTATAAGCGGTTCGTCGTCCCCGGGGCGACCGAGCGGCACCTCGTGACGGCCGGCCGTGTGTGCACGGTGCTGCTCATGATAGCCGCGGGTTATGTCGCGTTGCAGATGGTGAGCGCGTTGGACAACTTCAAGATCATGCTCAGCGTGGGCGCTGGGTCGGGGCTCATTTATATCCTGCGGTGGTTCTGGTGGCGGGTCAATGCGATCAGTGAGATCGTGGCCATGGTGGTACCCTTCGGCCTGGCCATGTTCCTGCGCTTTTATTATCCCGAGGGGTGGCCCGTGCTCGATGACTGGATGCAATTCGGAGCGATCGTTGCGGTAACGACGCTCGCATGGGTCATGGTGGCCCTTGTCACCCGGCCGACGCCGACGGGGACGCTCGTGGGGTTCTATAAAAAAGTGCAGCCGGGTGGTCCAGGTTGGCGCGGCTTTATTTCGCGCGCAGAAGCCGAAGGCCATGACTTCAGCGAGGTGGACCGCATAGGCCAGTTGCCGTTGGGTATTCTATGTATGGTGCTCGGGTGCGTGGCTGTGTATGCCACGTTGTTCGCCACCGGTTATTGGCTCTACGGCAATACCGCCGAGGCCAAGTGGCTCACTGGCATTGCGGTGGTTAGCACTATCGTGCTCGTCTTCATGTGGCGCCGGTTGACCTACCCCTTGCGTATCCAGGTCGACATTGACGGGGACATGTAAGGCATGCACTTCACGCCGGGCCCGGTGTGGTTTTCTTCATCATTTACCCATTGACAGTGCCCGTGGGCGCGCGTAGGATGTTGAGGCGTAGCGCGGCACGGTAACCAGCGGGAGTATTCGTATGAAGAGCAAGGGCACGATCGAGAGCGCAGTGCAGGGCACATCGCGGCGCGATTTCCTGAAGACGGCCGGGGCCGGGGGCGCGTTTCTGTTGATGCCGAGCGGGACTTTGTTCGGCGCCGAGGCCCCAAGCAACAAGCTCAATATCGCGCTTATCGGCGCCCACGGCCGGGGTGCCGCACACTACGACGGTATCGCGAAGGAGAACGTGGTCGCTCTGTGCGATGTGGACGAGAACCACCTCGCCCTGGCGGCGGAGCGTTTCCCCAAGGCCAAGCACTACGTGGACTGGCGCAAATGCCTCGAGCAGAAGGACCTCGATGCCGTCCTCATCTGCACCTGCGACCACACCCACGCCTTCATCACCCAGTGGGCCATGAACCGCGGCTTGCATGTCTACTGTGAAAAGCCGTTGGCCAATTCCGTCGAAGAGGCGCGGCTCGTTCATGCAACGTACATGAAGAACAAAGACAAGCTCGCCACGCAGGTGGGTACCCAGCGCCACGCCCACGAGAACTTCAACCGCGTGCGCGAGTTCATCAAAGACGGGGCCATCGGCGAGTTGAAAGAGGCCCACGCGTGGGGCAACCGCCAGCTTCGGAAAGACGGCTACCCGCCCGGCAAGGGCACGCCGCCGGAGAACCTCCACTATGACCTGTGGATCGGCCCGTCGCCCATGCACCCCTACAACCCCGAGTATTTTTCCGGCGACCCGGGCATGAACTGCCTGAACTGGAACATGTACTGGGACTTTGGCACGGGCCAGGTGGGCGACATGGGCAGCCACACCATGGACATCGTGTGGAACGCGCTCGATGCAGACCGGCCGGCGTGGGCCCGGGCGGAAGGCGAGCCCTTCAACCCGGAGGTCAGCCCGGTCGAACTGCACACCACCTTCCAGATTCCCGAGAATGACTGGCGGCCGGGCCTGCGGGTGCACTGGCACCAGGGCGGTGCCATGCCGAACTCACCGCGGGAATACGTGGACCTCAGTAAGATCGGCCACGGCGCCCTGTTTCGCGGGACCAAGGGCTATCTCGTTTCGCATTTCGACACGTGCCTCGTTATCCCGAACAATGACATGGCGCACTACGCGCCACGCCCCGAGAGCGAACTCATCCCAGCCATGGGCAATTTCCAGCAGGAGTGGATCGACGCGTGTAAGGGCGACCGCAAGACCTCGTGCGACTTCGACTATGCCGGCAAAATGATCGAGATGATGCTGCTGGGCCTCGTGGCCTACCGCGCCGGTGAAAAGCTCGACTACGACGGCGCGACCGGCAAAGTCTCCCACGGCGCCGAGGACGACCCCCTTTATCGCCGCACCTACCGCGACGGCTGGGTGCTCGACGGCTGAGCGGGCCATACACGTTGGTTTGATGTAACCCGCCGCGAATATCTTCGCGGGGAAGATAACGCCGAGATTCCGCTTTACGGCCTTGCGCGCCGGAAGATGTACAACAAAGTGTCCTGGAACGGACTTACAGGTCTAAGGCTACTTATGGACCTTACCCAGTATTTCGGCCTGGGCTGATCCAGATATGCTTTTCAGGCGAGTGGCGCCTGTCTGAGCGTCGTGACCGGCCATAAACGAGAACGCGCGAGCGCGTGGACCTCTTCATGTGCGCACATCGGCGTCATCTGCGGTTACATGGCCGTGGCGTTTCGGCTTGCCCTCGCTGTATCCCAGAACCCGCCCTTTCTTCAGGGCCAACGGCGCGTACTATACCAGCCTGGGCCGCAGGCTCAGGGCATGCTTTTTCTGCGAAGGCCGTGGGTGGGGTTTCGTGCACAAGCCATGGCACAAGGATTTCGTGGCTTCCGGTCCAAGGCCCGTGTGCCCTGTGCGGTTAGCCCCAATCTTCGACCACGGACGGTCGCAATTAAGGTGTATCCTGCGTCGTCCGTTGTTGTTCGAGTCGGCCAATGCACGGCGTTTCCAAAGCGGCTGGCCCGGCTGTTAACATGATGTCCAACCATGGAAGGCCGTAGTGTTTGAGATATTCCGGGGGACCCTCTTTCTGGTCCCCAAGGAGTCGTTTCCGCAGACCTCGTCCCAGAAAAACGCGCATCTTTTCATAGCACAAGGCGGCGGTGTGACAATGGATGCGGCGGGAGGGAATTCCGGTCTATCTACCGCCAATTTCGATGGTAGCCGGGTCCCGGTTTTCTGTTCGTGAATTTGGCCCGAATGTTTTGGACAAGAGTGCATGGAAGACTATCCCTTCATAAACGCCGGGCGCCGGCGTGCCGCTGCTGACTGGTGGATGGGCGGGATTCTCTGCGTGACGGTGGTTGCTTGCGCCGTGGCCTACACGTTTCAATTTACTACGTTTACCCATGCCAAGGTGGGTGTGCTGGCGGCGGGCACCGCTTTGGCGGCGCTGGGACTGATCCTTCGAGGTGGTTTGTCCTGGCGCGGGATGCGTGCCTTGCTGCCGTTGTGGGCTGGGCTTTGTGTGGTTGTATGCACCGGCCTGTTCATCCGGGGGGTGCGTTTGCCTGCGGCGCTGGTGGAGGAAAGCGTGGTGATAGCGTTGTACCTCACGGCAGGCCTGATCGCCTATGAACTGGCCGAACAACGCCGTTGGCGCCGCCGGTTCTATACCGCTCTTGTATGTTCATCGGTGGCCGTGGGTGTACTGGGCCTGGTGCAATTCTCCGGCTGGGCGGAGGGTTTCTTTCCGCGTACGGACGGCAATGACCAGGCCATCTACTCTGTGTTCGGGAACCAGGATTTCTTTGGTGGCTACGTCGCCCTGGGTATTGCGTTGAGCCTGGGCCCCGCCGTCTCACGCGGGCGGTGCGGATGGCCGGCCGTCGCCGTGCTCACGGTGCTTCTCCCCGCGCTGGTGTTGTCCTCCTCGCGCAGTGCCTGGGCCGCGGCGGTGGTGGGGGGGATGGTTGCGCTGTTGTATGAACGTGGTCAGTTTGCCTGGTGCCGGATGGCGTTGGTGGCGTTGTTGTTGGCGGGGACTTCGGCGGCTGGTGCGGTGCAGTATCCCGAGCGTACGCTGGAACGTGTGGTATACACCTTCGCGCCGGGTGATGAAGGGGGGCACCTGCGTCTATGGTTCTGGTCGGGCGCGGCGCTTATGGTGCGCGACAACCCGGTAGCCGGCGTGGGCCTCGGTAATTTCCGCTACTGGAGCCCTGTGTATCAGGGAGAGGCTTTGCAGGCGCCGGGTGGCGAATATCTCAGCCATAACCGGCTACCCACGCTCCACGCGCACAGCGACCCCCTCGAGATAGTTGCTGAAACCGGGCTTATAGGCGCGGCATTTCTTCTGTGGATGGTGGTGCGCCTGTGGCGTTGTGCCGGCAGGGAATGGGCGGGCATTGCGACGTTGGCCGTTTTTACCTTGGTCAATTCGACGCTGCACAGTCCCCCCTTTGCTGTGGCTGCGGTGTTGCTGGCCGTGCTCCTGTTGGCGCGGCGCCAGCGCATACCCCTTGGTGATGCGGACTCCGTTCCTTTCGCCGTGAGCACGGTGTTATTGGCCGGTCTGCTGGCCATTGGTGCGTGGTGGACCATCGTGTGGCCGAGCCATTTGCTCGCCATAGCGGAAGACGCGCATGTGGCCGAAGAAGACCCCTTGCAGCACTACGAGGCGGTGTTTGCCCATCGGTGGCCGAATTACAGTGCGCATGAAGGATATGCTATGGCCCTGATGGATTGCGGCAATATGGAAGACGCGCGTATTCACTTGCTTTATGCCAACGAAGGTATCGACACCGGGCGTGTGTATTGGTTGATCGGGCAGACCTCGCTTGCCTTGGGCGATGAAGTATTGGCGGCGGAATCGATGAGAGCGGTGCTTGCCCGTTGGCCCGCGCACGAAGGGGCTTGGCAGGCGTTGTACCGGTTAGCCGGTGAAGAGGAGCGGGCGGTGTTGCGCGCCCATGCGGCCAAGTGGGAGATAGGGGCGCCCGAAACGCTGTTGCAAGGGAACAACCACCATGGCGCCAAGGCTGGAAGGGCGCTTGCGCCTGCCCCCGCCGCTCAAGGCAAGAATTGATGCGGCGCGATGCCGCGGATGGTCAATGTGACCCCCGCCTCTGCCGGCCCGGCGATCTTCAGGGTGTAGGGTTGTCCGGGTATGATGGCCACGTCCGTTTCTGTTTTCTGGGTGACCCCCACGAGATAGCCTTGCGTGCTGCCGGAGGCGTCGGCCAGTTCCACCTCGAGGCCCGCCCCGGCGTCGATCGGCTCGATAGTGATGTACACCTCTTGGGCATAGTGGTTGATCCACGGTGAGGCACTTTTTGCCCACTCGATGCGCTGTCTTATGGGCACCGATTCTTCGATTGTGCGGCTTTGCATATAGGCAGGGCTGGTATTGGTGATGTTGGTGAAGCGGGTAATCGCCGGCACATCCCGCATCGGGTTTAGCAGGATGCCCGTGCGTGCGTACTCGGTGAGCACCAAGGCCGCCAGGGCACACAGCACCACAAGCAGTGCCTGCATGCCCCATGCGGCGGCGGCTTTCCCGGGTTTCAGGCCGAAAATCACCCACAGGATTGGAAATCCCAGCACGAGCGTCACGGCGGCCCCATAGAGCAAGCCCTGTAAACCGAGAAACGACGACCATACGGTCAATGCGGCCAGAAAGAGCCCGGCCACCGTCATGTGTCCGCCGGGCACATCCGGTGCGTCCACGGCATACAGCGCGAGAAATATGGCCAGTGGCCACACGGCCAGCAGCGTGACACCGACTATGGCGCGGGTCGGTGCAAGCGCGTTGGTGTATAAGTCTGCCAGCGTGGTCGCCGGCGCGTTATCCATCATCGCGAGGTCGCGTAGGCCCAGGTACACGCAGGCCGCGAGCAGCAAGCCGGTAACCAGGCCGGCCGCCAGCCGCAATGTGCGCTGGTTGCTCGGCGTGGGAAAGCCCAGGGGTTGCGGCCGGCGCGAGGGGCGTGGCGTGCGCACGGAGAAAATGGGGGCTTGGCACTGCCAGCACACCTCCGTATCGAGCGCATTCTGAGCCCCGCATTTCGGGCAGGTCTGGCCGGGCTTCAGGTTGATCCCGCTGTCGACGTGGTCCGCCCCCATATCATACGAGGCGCCCTGGTACTCCTTCTCGATCTGTTTGCGCAATCGCTTGGCGGCGCGGCCGGCGAGGGGGTGTTTCGGGTCGTCTTGGTGCAGGGCCTCCCACACCTTCACCGCCTCCTGCTTCTGATCCGCCACCTCGAGCACCTTGGCCAATTGTTCGCGCAGCGCCAATTCATCCGGCCATGTCTCGATGGCCCGGCGCAACTCGCGGATGGATTCTTCATAGCGGCCGAGCCGGAAGTAGGAAGCGGCGAGGAAACGGACTACATTTACTCGGGGTTGCCACTCATTACGCAGGATTTGAAGCTCTTCGAGGGCATGACGATATTCACAGGCGGCGTAAAACTGCTTCGCCACAACCCAGCGCAGTTCGTGATCGTCGGGTGCGTCTTCGAGCTGTTCTTTCAGGGCCCAAATGTCGTCAGTGTCTGCCATTGCCCCTGTCCCGCCTTGTTGCCAGCCGCGGGCAAATGTCCGGGCTGGCGAGTTGTAGGCCCCTAACGCCGTTTCTTTTTGCCCTTGTTCTTACTCTGATTTTTGCTCTTGCTCTTTTTCTTGTTGCCTGATCGTTGCGTCCACAACACGACTTGTTCCAGTACCAAGTTAAAGAGCCATGTGAGAAAGGCGGCGGCAATTGCCGCGCCGAAAACGCCTATCATGACGCGGGTCATAACCGTGCCGGATGCATCGTACGTGATTCCCCGTGCCAGGTAAAGGCCGGGGTAAATGAGCACACCGAAAACAATAAGAAAGAAAACCCATCCCACGGACTCGATACTCTTCAACCAGTTCAAACTAGGAAACTTCATGCCTTGCCCTTATCGGCCCGCCCGGCCGTGTGCATTTTGAGTAGTGCGCTGGCTACGCTTCGCGCGCTTCCGCTGGTGTGGGTATTTGTAAAACGAACCGTGCGCCCTCTTCCGGGCCCGATTCCACGGTGAGGTTTCCCCCATGTTCCTGGGCTATCTTGCGGCTGACCGCCAGCCCGAGTCCAGTGCCGCGTGTTCCCTTCGTCGTGTAGAAGGGCTCGAAAATCCGCTCCCGGTTTTCCCGCGGCACACCCGGGCCGTTGTCGATGACCTCGACCAGCAGGTTGGCGCCTTCCATACGCCCCACGACCTGCACGACCCCTTCTCTGTTTTGGACGGCCTCGGCCGCGTTCGACACCAGGTTCAGCAGACACCGGTGCAGTCCCTGGGCGTCTACCCGGAGCGGTCCCGGCAGGCCGCTTGTATCCACCTCGATGCGCGCGTTGCGCTGGGCGAACAACTGGCGAAAACTGTCGCACACCTCGCTGAACACCTCATCCAGATTGCACGGCGTGGGCTGGATGCCGCGGGCGCGCGAGTAGGTGAGCATGTCTTGTACCACATTCGCGATGCGGCGCGTGCTGCGCTTCACCACCGGCCATGCCTGCTCGATAAGCCCATAGTTTTTTTGTTGCAGCCCCTGCTCGATGAGGTCCGTGCCGCCGCTCATGCTCGTGATGATGTTCTTGGCGTAGTGCGACAGGCCGGCCACAGCCTGCCCCAGCGCCGCCAGCCGTTCGCGCCGGATGTTTTCCTCGATGAGCCGCGCATTCGACACCGCCGAGGCTGCCAGGGCGGCGAACATTTCCATAACCCGCAGGTCCGTTTCGGCAAAGGCCTCTGCGTCAACCTTGTTCAGCACCTCGATAACGCCGATCAGCTCCTCCCGGTCGACCATGGGGACGGCCAGCAGGTTGTGCGTTTGGAAGTGACTCGTGGCGTCTGCGCCGGGGAAGAAGCGGGTATCCGACTGTACATCGGGTACATTGATACTTTTACGGGTTTCCGCGGCCGCGCCCGCAATGCCCTGGCCCAGCTTGAGCCGCACTTCCCGCATGAGCGCATGCTGATCCCCCGACTCTCCGAGGGCCACCTGGAAGTACAACTCGCCGGCCACGTCATCATAAAGGAGCAACGAGCACGCCTGCGCCTGTGCCACGGCCTTGCTTTCCAACATGATCTGCACCAGCAAGCTGTCGCTGTCTGTCATGGCCGAGATCAAATGGTGTACCCGGTACAAGGCTTCTACGATGCGTTTCGTTTCCTCTGGAGAAGCGTCCTCCAGCCAGGTCATGTCACCGTGGATGTCTATGGCGTTCATCGCCTCAATGCCTCATAAGGTACCCGTACACTGCAGGTATGGCATGATATATCACGTCTCCGGCAGCCTGCAAACTGTCCGCGCATACCTCAGCGCGGGGGTCGGCCTCTATGGCGGCGGATTCCTCGAACAGCCGCCCGCCATGCACTGGGTCGATCAGCGCAAGTGACGGGACTCCGGCCTCGCGGAAGACGGTGTGCGGGCCTTGCATCGCCGCCGCCCGGTCCGGGAAGTGCCGCCCGTAGCCCAGGCGTTGCGCCGTATCGCGTACGATTCGCCTCAGCCACGCCGGCGCCGCCGCATCCGCTGGCGCCTCGAGATAACAATCGCCCAGCCCTGCCACATAGATGACCGCCGCCGGTCCTTGCGCCATATGCGGTGCGAGTGCCTCGCGCAATGCTCTTCCCGCCGCCGCATCGTCCCCGCCGGTATCAAGCCATGCCAGCCACAGTGTGCCGTCCGCCCAATCCGTTGGCAGCGCACGTGCCAACTCGAGCAGCAGGGCCGCTCCCGCCGTCTGGTTCGCGCCGATGGCTTTTCCGCCGGTATTGGCGGGGGTATCATAGCGGGTAGCCAGCAGCACCTGCGCGCGCTGTTTCGCTCCCCGGTATGCCAACAGATGCTCTCCGCCGTTTGTTTGCGCCTGTACTGCCGCCGCGATACGCCATTGTGCTGCGCGTAACTGCGCCTCGGTATAGGCCTTTTGCCGCACCAACGCGTCGCTGCCGCGCGGCCGTGGTCCCCATGCGGCAAAACGATCAAAGTCTGCCATCGCCCGCGCGCTGTTCATGGGCGAGGCATTGGGCCGCGGTGTCACACGTTGCTGCGGGTTCGGCGTAAGCGACTGTTGCAACGCCAGTGAGCCCAGGTAGAGTAGCGCAAAGGCCAGCCCTCCCATGATCACAATCGCCTTGATGGCGGCTCGTCCTTTGTTGTGCATAGCATTGTTCCTCGCGGTGGCTCGGCCGGTACAGTATTTGACATGATTGTGCACCGGCCGGTACCCTGCCGCCTCTTTTTCATTCGCACTATTCTGGACTCGCAATCTGCATCTGAAAAACCGCGCCTAGGGAGATAAGCCATGTACCGGCCTGAAATCAAAGTGGTAGACTGTACTATTCGCGATGGCGGCCTTATGAACAATTGGGAGTTCTCCCGTGAGATGGTCCGCGATGTGTTCACGGGCCTTGCGGAGGCGGGCGTTGATTATGTGGAACTGGGCTACCGCGTCGACAAGGAAATGTTTCCGCCCGAGGAACACGGCCCCTGGCGCTATTGCGATGAGGAAGTGGTGCGCGAGGTGGCCTACGCCTGCGACACCAAGATTTCCGTTATGTGCGACGTGGGCCGCACGGACTACAACCACTTCATTCCCGCCGAAGATTCGCTCATCAATACCTTCCGGGTCGCCACCTATGCCAAAGACATCGACAAGGCGATCCACCTCATCAAGCATATCAAGGATTTCGGCTATGAGGTGACCTGCAACATCATGGCCATCTCGACGACGCTCGAACCCGATCTCGACGAGGCCCTCGATCAGCTCGCGGCCAGCCCGGTCGATGTGGTCTATCTTGTTGACAGCTTCGGCTATTTTTATTCCGAGCAGATTCATTATCTGGCCGAGAAGTACCAGGAAAAGCTGCCCGGCAAAGAACTCGGCATCCACTGCCACAACAACCAGCAGTTGGCTTTCGCCAACACCATCGAGGGAATCATCAAGGGCATCAACTGGGTGGATGGCTCGATCTACGGGATGGGCCGTGCTGCGGGCAACTGCCCCACCGAGTGCCTTCTCGCTTTTCTGAAGAACCCGAAATTCCGCCTGGCACCCGTGCTCGAGTTGATCGAGAAGTACTTCATTCCGCTGAAAGAAGAAAAGCGCTGGGGTTATGAAATGCCCTACCTCATCACCGGCGCCCTCAACAAGCACCCCCGCAGCGCTCTCGCGTTTATGAAAGACAAGCTCAGCGGTGACGACAGGAGCGTCGCCGACTTCTACCAGGAGCATATAGCGGTCGAAGAGATTGACTGAGGCGCGCCGCTGTCTCGGCGAACGGCAGGGGCGGCCTCCTGCGTGCGTTCGGCCCGCCCCGCCTTCCTTACCGGGGCGCGCTGTCTTCCCTTTGGCGGACGCCGGCATGCCCGCTATACTGTACGCCGATGCTACGCGGTTGCGCGCCAACGATTAAGGCGCGTTTGTATGGGGCCAGCCGGCGCTCGCATGGCCGCGGGCAATCGGACATGTGGGCAAAACAATTTACGGAACGCATATGAAACGAGTTACGCGCAGGGATTTTTTGCAGAGCGCTGCGTGGGGCGCGGGCGCCTTGGCCGCCGGTTGTGGCGTGCAGGACAAGGATGCATCGACGGATGAAACGCGCACGTGGGAACAGCCCAATGTGGTGCTGATCATGCTCGATACGCTACGTGCGGACAAACTGGGTTGCTATGGCTACCCCCATGACGTCTCGCCGGCGCTCGACCGGATCGCGGAACGGGGGGTGGTCTTCGATCAGGCGGTGGCGCAGTGCACATGGACCCGCCCTTCGTGCGGCTCGCTCTTGACCGGGCTTTATCCGCGCGACGTCGGTTTGTACAAGGAGCGCAACGAGGCCCTCAGCAGCCGCTTCGATACGCTTGCCAAGGTGCTCAAGGCCAACGGCTACAACACTTTCGGCGCCACGGCCAACCCGAACCTCAACGTGCTTTACAATTTCCACGAAGGTTTTGACGAGTACATCGAGAGCAGCGTGGTCTTCAGTTGGATGGACCAGGACGAGGACACGGAAATTCGCGGCAAGGTCTCGTTGCCGAAGGCGCCCGAGCTCTATAGCAAGGCCCTGGATTTCGCCAGAGCGCACCCCGAGGGGCCGGGCTATATGCAGCTCAATCTCATGGAAATCCATGAGTGGTACGTGCGTGACAGCTACACCATGCGCCGCCCGGAGTACAACGGCCTGTTCGAGGACACGGGTGAGCGCTATCCCAAGTACCTCCAGGTGACCCGCCAGCTCACGGATGACACGGGGGATTTCGTCGAGAAGCTTTCGGCTCTGCCCGGCTGGGAGAACACGTTGTTTGTGTTGCTCAGTGACCACGGGGAGGGCCTGGAGGATCACCCAAGTGTCCACAAGGCGAAATATCACGGCCGCGTGCTCTACGAGTCGAACGCCATCGTGCCGTGGATTCTCTACAGTCCTATCTGGAATCCGGAGCGGCCGCGCATTCAGCAGCCGGTGCGCCTGCTCGAGCTGATGCCCACGGTTCTCGAGTATGCGCGCGTGTCTGCGCCCAAGGGTATGGCTGGTGTCTCGTTGATGCCGCTTATCAACGGGGAAGTGGACCGCGTTGCCCTGCCGGATCGGTTTATACTCGAGTCGCACTTCCGCGCACCCCGGCTGGGGGTGTATGACCCCGCGTGGAAGCTGTTCGACAACCAGCCGCCTCATCCCACCGTGCCGCGCTATGGCCTTCAGCCCTGGGGCGGGCATGAGGACGGTTTGAAAACAGACCAGTCGGGCCAGAATCCGGAAGAAACCGCGAAGCTGCGGCGCTACCTCGACCAATGGCTGGAAGAACATCCGAAGACACCGCCCACCATGCCGTCGCGCGGACTCTCGGATGAGGAGCGCGGCCAACTCGAGGCCATCGGCTACCTGGGTGATGATTGAGCGGGGAGGGGCGCTGCCATGGCCACGGAAACCGTGCGAAGCAAACCGGGCCTGTGGATCATGGCCCATGCCGCGGTGCTGACGGCTTTTGCCATCGCGCGCACCCCGGCCGTGGGGCCATTGAAGGGAAGCGATTCACCATGACAGAGAAGAAGTGGAAACTGGCCGCATGGGCTCTGCTCGCCGTGGGTGTGGCGTGCTATGGGGTGGTGGTGGTGCGCACGGCCTGGCTGTGCGATGATGCGTACATTACCCTGCGCACCGTGGACAACTTCGTGAACGGCCACGGTCTGCGGTGGAATATTGCAGAGCGCGTGCAGACCTTCACCCACCCGCTGTGGATGATGCTGCTCACCGTTTTCTACAGCATCACCCGCGAGGCCTTCTTCACCACGACCCTCGTTTCGATTGGCGTCTCTGTGGCGGCGGTGGCCGTACTGGTCTATGGCGGGGTGCGTTCTTTCTTCTGGGGGTGGCTGGCGCTGGGGGCGCTCATCTTCTCTCATGCCTTCATCGACTACAGCACCTCGGGGCTCGAGAACCCGCTTACGCATTTGCTCCTGGCGGGTTTCATCGCGATAGGTATCCACGGGGAAATGTCTGTGAAACGCCTGCTCATGCTCGCGCTTATCGCGTCGCTCGGGGTGTTGAACCGCATGGACACGGCGCTGCTTTTTGCGCCGGTGCTCGTGGTGGCGTGGGCGCACGGACCGAAGCTGCGCGGGCTCGGGGCGTTGGCCTTGGGGGCGCTGCCGTTCGTGGCCTGGGAGGTTTTCTCGGTCATCTACTACGGTTTCCCCTTTCCGAACACGGCCTACGCCAAACTCAGCACCGGCCTGTCGCGTCCCGAACTGATCGAGCAGGGGCTTTACTACCTGCAAAATGCCTGGATGCGCGACCCGCTGACCATCGCGGTGATCGTGCTCGGTGTGGCCATGCCGGCCATTCGGGGCAATGCTCGCGCCTTGGCGCTGGCCGGGGGCATTGTGTTCTACATTGCCTACACGATATGGATTGGCGGCGACTTCATGAGCGGACGGTTCTTCGCGGCGCCGTTTTTTGTGGCGGTAGGACTGCTCACCTGCTGGACGGAGGCCGAGCGTGCACGCTGGCGGGAGGGGCTGGTGGGGTTGACCCACCGGGCGGCCCCATTCGCCCCCGCGGCTGCCTGGGTTGTGGCGCTGGCCATCCTGGCATACGTAGGCCTTGGTATGCCGGCACAGGAGGCAGGACAATCCGATGCCCCGGAACCGCCGCAGCCGCTGTGGGCGCAAACCACCCCGACGGTCTTCTCCGGCGCAGATTACGGCGACTCGCTACGGGGTTTCCGCGACCCCCACGGCATCGGCGATGAACGCATGTTCTACTTCGACGATGCCGGCCTCCTCTGCTATACCCGTGAACGGCCGCTGCCCATGAACCGGTTCGTGCAGGCGGGGCTGCGTTATCGCGAGATGGACACCCGGCAGACCAAACGGCATGGCAGCGTCGGGTTCCGGGGCTTCTTCGGCGGCCCCAAGGTGCATATCATCGATTACTACGCGCTCGCCGACCCGCTCCTTGCACGCATGCCCGCCATGTACAATCCAAACTGGCGCATCGGCCATTTTGTGCGCCGCGTGCCTGAGGGCTATACGAAAACGGCCGACAGCCTGTTCAAGCACCCGCCCGATTTTGTAACCGAGACCAATCTCGTGGCGGGCGCACCCTGGGGGTGGCGGCTGTGGGGCGAGCTGGGGCGGATGCTTCTTGGCCAGTACAACGGCGAGCCGGACCCGGCCGATGCGCCGCCGAGCCTGCCGCAGAATGTTATCGCCGATGACGGCCTGGCCCGTTACTATGACGCCATCGCCCTGGTAACGCGCGGACCTGTCTGGAGCCGGAGCCGCTGGATCGCCCTGTGCCGGCTCAACACTGGCTACTATGACCATCTCGTGGATGAAGACAAGTACCGGTTCCCGGACATGGCCCAGACCACGCTGGCGGAGGTATCGGCGCCGGTTGCCCCCGGTAGCCGCACGGCCGCGGGTGCCGGTTTTGGCAGACGAGGCCTCCACGTCGATCTGGAAGGCGCGGTGCATGCCCCGGTGGTGACTGTTGTGCTCGATGGGAACGACAGCTACCGCATGCTCTTCATGAACGGGGAGCGCATTGTCGCGCGCGAGGACCTTGGACCCAGCAAAACACACCGGCAGGGCTTCGCCCGGTACCAGGTGGCGCTCGATGACGCCGTAGCCAAGGCCGGCTACGACGCACTACGCTTCTTTCCCATCGACGGCGACAAGAACTACCGGCTCGGGCAGGTGACGCTTGGGGAGGGGGTAAGGAAGGGGACAGGCGCCTCGAATGGTGGCGAGCGGCCCTGAATCCGGCTTGTCCTTTGAGAGCAGGCAGAAGCGCGGCCTGTCCTGTGGTATCGCTTCGGTGCTTGTCCCCGGCTTTGCGTTCTTCCAGGGTGCGGTGCGTATAATGACTGGCATAAAGGAGGGCCTCCCATGCTCGAACTCGAACTCTTGGGCGTGAGCCAGACGGAAGAACAGCCCTACCCGCTTGTGCTGCTGCGCCACGAGAACCGGGTGCTCCCTATTCTTGTGGGGGTGCCCGAGGCACGCGCTATTCAGGCGGGGCTACTCCAGGACAAGGCACCGCGCCCGATGACACACGACCTCATCCAAAACCTGCTCGCCGGCTTGCGTGGCGAGGTGCGTTCCGTGACCATCTATAAACTCGAGAACGACACCTTTTATGCCCATCTCAATGTCGAACAGAAAAGCGACCAGGGGCAAGTCGAGCAGGTGTTGCGCATCGACTCGCGGCCCAGCGACGGCATCGCCATTGCCGTGCGCGTGAACTGTCCCATCTTCGCCGCGGAGGATGTGCTCGAAGTGGCCGGGCAAGACGCCTCCATTCTCGGGCGCCCTGAGGACGAAGAAGAAGAGGATGACGACAGTCCGTTCTGAGACAGGCTGGCCGGGAATCGTTCGCCGGATGTGTGGCGTGCGTCCACGTGTGCGTTACCGGAGCTCCCGGGCGGGAAGGGGGGAGCGTAATGTACCAGTGCTTGAAGACGGAACAGGGGCGCAATTTCATGTCATTGCAGGCATTAAAGAAGGGTGCAGTTCTGACATTACCGCTTTGCAGCATAAGTGAAGCAAACAAAGGGACTGTCCTCGCGAGTCCGCGAGCAGGGACTGTCCCTTTGTTTGCGGGCCATTCCTCACCGGTGCGATGCGGAGAATTACATGGAAGGCGCATGGTCACGCTGTGCTACACGAGCATGAAGCGACACAGCAGCGGAGACCCAGAAGCGTCTCAAGGGAATAACCATGACTTTGGCCCATGTCCGGCTTTCGCCGGAAACAGGGGATTGATCAGAGTCATCGCGAGTAGGAAAAAGGTGAATGGCAATTGCATTGACCCCGTCGGGGCGCCTGCGGTGGCAACCCGACACGCAAGGAGAACCGTCTGAAGCAACGGCGCCGCTGGAGACTGCATTTGCGCACGATTGGCGCGAGGGGTTGTTTGCCTTGGCCGCCGAAAAGACGGCGGTTGCCGAGGCGCCCACGGTGCGGTACTGGCGCGAGTTCGCCGAGGGATACCTCACCAGCCTGTGCCACATTCCAGAAAATTCGGAAACGCGCGAGGTAACGCCCCTTTCGTCCGCAGATTACGCGGCCATGGTCCTGGCCGCACCGCCCATGCAGGGTGGCGAGTATCTTTCCGAGGCCGTGCTCGACAGCATTTGGCGCGCGCTGGATGCATGGGTGCAAGAGCGGATTACTGACGACGGTGGTTCGGCGGCGTTCTTGAGTAAGCGTGCGCCGCATTGGCATCAGGTAGGCCGGGTTTGTTTTCATTTGGCGGAGAACAAGAATGATCCCGCCCATCCCTTTGCCTTCATGGCTACCTATACCGAAGGGTTCGGACCTGGGGGCAGACTCAAACACCTGCCATTGCGCAAAGCGCTCGAGCAATACGCCAGCGCGAAAAACCGGCCTGCGTTAATCAAGCTACTGTCGCCTGTCCACCAGGCGGCCGAATCCTGCGCCTGGGTAAAGGAAATGGTGGACTCCGGCGCCCTCTACCAGCCGATGGCCTGGCCGGCGCAGCGGGCGTATACGTTTTTGCAGAGCGTGCCTGTGCTCGAGGAGAGCGGACTGTCGGTGCGTGTGCCCAACTGGTGGCGTAAACGTTCCCGGCCGCAGGTTTCGGTAACCATTGGTGAACAGAAGAAGTCGACGCTTGGCGCGAGTGCTATGCTCGATTTCGATGTGCAGGTGGCCTTGGGCGACACCATACTTTCCCGGGAAGACATCGCAGCCCTTCTCGAGGGCGAAGATGGTCTCGTGTTTATGAAAGGGCAGTGGGTCGAGGTAGACCGCGACAAACTGCAAGAAGCAATCGCCCATTGGGAAACCTTGCAGCAGCAAGCAGAAAATGGGCAGGTTTCGTTTGTGGAGGGCATGCGCCTTCTGGCCGGCGCCTCGGCGGACCTGAGACATGAGGAATCGATCGAGCAGGATCGCGAGTGGGTGCACGTCGCTGCGGGCGAAGGCCTGCGCGCGATACTGGCCGGATTGCGCGAACCCGGCCAGCTTGATGGCGCGGAGCCCGGCAAGGCATTGCGCGGCACATTGCGCTCGTATCAGCGCGAGGGGCTGGCCTGGTTGCATTTCCTCACCGAGTTGGGATTGGGCGCTTGCCTGGCGGATGACATGGGGCTGGGCAAAACGATTCAGGTTATTGCGCTTTTGTGCTGCCGCCAGTCGAACGCGCAACAGCGCGGACCGTCGCTGCTGCTGGTGCCTGCCTCGTTGCTGGGCAACTGGCGCAGTGAAGCGGCCCGTTTTGCCCCGTCGCTCAGGCTGCTTGTGCTGCACCCGTCGGAGACCGACCGTGCGGAACTCAGCGCCATAGCCGAGGCGCCCGAGAAGAAGCTGGCCGAGGTGGACCTCGCCATTACAACCTACTCCATGGCGCACCGGCAATCGTGGCTGATGGAATATCCGTGGCGGCTGGTGATACTGGACGAGGCGCAGGCCATTAAGAATCCCTCGACCCGCCAGACCAAAGCGGTGAAGAAGCTGTGCGCACATGCGCGCATCGCGTTGACAGGCACCCCCGTCGAGAACCGGCTGGGCGATTTATGGTCGCTTTTTGACTTCTTGAATCCCGGCCTGCTCGGTTCGGCTACGGTATTCAAGACGTTCGTGAAGCGGCTGCAGGCGCGCGAGCATGATCAGTTCGCGCCGTTGCGGCGGCTGGTGGCGCCGTACATCCTCCGCCGCTTGAAGACCGACCGCAATATTGTGGCCGAGCTGCCGGAGAAAACGGAAACAACCCGCTACTGCACGCTGACCAAACCGCAAGTGCGGCTCTACGAACAGGCGGTACGCGCCATGCGATCGGCGCTGGAGTCCGCCGAGGGCATGAACCGGCGCGGTCTGGTGCTGCAGACGCTGATGCGCCTGAAACAGATTTGCAACCACCCAAGCCAATTCTCTGGCGATGCCGCCTACGACGGCCAGAAGAGCGGCAAGTTTCTGCGCATTGCCGAACTGTGCGAAGAGCTTGCCGAGCGCCAGGAGAAGGTGCTGGTGTTCACCCAGTTCCGCGAGATCATCGATCCCCTGGCGGGACACCTGGCCTCGGTATTTGGCCGAAGCGGGGCGGTGCTTCACGGCGGGACAAGCGTAAAACAGCGCAAGGCCGTTGTCGATGCATTCCAGGCGGAGGATGGCCCACCATTCTTCATCCTTTCGCTCAAAGCCGGCGGTACGGGCTTGAACCTGACCGCCGCTTCACACGTAATACATTTTGACCGGTGGTGGAATCCGGCGGTCGAAAACCAGGCCACCGATCGCGCATTCCGCATCGGACAGACGCGCAACGTGTTGGTGCACAAATTCGTCACCCGTGGCACAATTGAAGAACGGATTGATGCGCTTATCGCGGAAAAACGCCAACTGGCGAATGAACTACTCGCCGGTGAGAATGAGGTAAACCTGACCGAGCTGCCGGATGAGGAGCTGCTCGAGATGGTGCGCCTTGATGTAAATCGTACAGCAGTGTAAGGAGACATAGTGTGTACTGGCAAGAATATGTACCCGTGGCCACGCGCCGGGCACAAGCAAGAAAAGAAATGGACAAGCTCCGCAAGAAGGGCAAGGACATCCAGCCAGTCGAGATCGAGGGGCGGACCATTGCGCGCAGTTTCTGGGGGAAAGGCTGGTGCCAACACCTGGAATCCTTTTCCGACTTTTCGAACCGGTTACCCCGCGGCCGCACCTATGTGCGCAACGGATCCGTGTGCCACCTCGAAGTGCAGCCCGGCCTTATCGAAGCCTATGTAAGTGGTTCCAGCCTGTACAAGGTCACGATCCAGATCAAAAAACAGAAACCCGATTCGTGGAAAGCAATTAAGGACAAATGCGCCGGCCAGATAGGTTCCATGCTCGAACTGCTGCAAGGCAAACTGTCTAAACAGGTGATGGCTATCGTCGCGGACCGCGAAGAAGGCTTGTTCCCAAAGCCACGGGAAATCACACTTGCGTGCAGTTGCCCCGATGGAGCGCGTATGTGCAAGCACGTGGCCGCCGTCCTCTATGGTGTGGGTAACCGGCTTGACGATTGCCCGCAACTGCTGTTTCTTTTGCGCGGTGTCGATGCGGAAGCGCTGATCGCCTCAGAGATGGCGTTACCCGATACAGCGGCGCCGGTGGACGGCGAGGCCCTTATGGACGACCAACTCAGCGATATCTTCGGGGTTGACGTCGATACGGAAACACCGGCCGCAGATGGCGCGCATGTCCCGCCCAAGAGCGGTAACGACACGGTTTCGCCACGCAGGAAACGCCGCGCGAGGAAGGGGCCTGCTCCCGGAAAGAGCAGCAAGAAAACAGCAGAATCGGCAGTCGCTCATGAAAAGGTCAAGGCGCCGACCAAGATTCGCCCCACCGGAAAATCCGTCGCCCGCCTTCGCAAGAAACTCAAAATGAACACGAGAGAATTCGCCGATGCGCTTGGTGTATCTCCCGCTACTGTCCAGCGCTGGGAAGATACCTCGGGCCGCCTCAACCTGCATGCCCGCTGCCAGAACGCCCTTGCCCACCTGCATCAAGAAAGCAATCGCCGCTAGGAACACGTTTTTCGAAAATCGTTGGGTACGTCCATGGAGGTAATCTGTTATGGTATACTGTACCGCTTCACTGATCGCGGGCGCGTCGTTGCTCCTGTTCGCTGCACCGCCGGTATCCGCCGAGGAAGGGGACGCCCCGCACACGCTGCGGCTCCTTACGTTCAACGTGCTCGTGAATTGGGAGAATAAGGAGGGGGTGCCGCCGTGGAAGGACCGGCGCGCGCTCTGTCTCGCGGTAACGCAGGAGGCGGATGCGGACCTCATCGGTTTTCAGGAAACCGCGCCGAAGCAGGCCGATTTTTTCCGTGACAACCTGCCAGGCTATGGTGTCGTGGGTGAGATTGCACTCTCTGAGGAACAGGTCGCGGCTTTCAGCGAGATTCTGCCCATTGTCCGGGCGATGAATATAACGCGCTATACCGACGCACTCCTGTTTTACCGGGAGGCGCTGTTCGACAAGCTCGATGAAGGGCACTGGTGGTTGTCGTCCACCCCGGAAAAGCTCAGTGCGGATTTCGGCAACGAGATGCCGCGTATCATGGTGTGGGCAAAGCTGCGCCACAAGCCCAGCGGCCGGCTGGTCGTTGTAGCCGTGACGCACTTCGACAACACCCTCCCGTCGCAGGTACATATGGCCAGGCTCGCGCATGAAAAGCTTCAGCCCTTCATCGACGCGGGCCTGCCGGTGATCTTCATGGGCGACTTCAACACAAGCCATGAACGCGGAGACTATGGCAAGCTGACGGAAGGCGCCTGGACCGATTCGTATCTCGTTTCGCCCGAGGCCAGCGATACGGGGGTCGACAGCAATGTCAGCACCCGCTTTGGCGGACAAGTGCGCATAGACCATATCTTCTATCATGGTGCGGGCTTCGATGCGCTGGCCTGGAAACGCATCGAGTCGCCGGACCCGGACCGCGTGCTTTCGGATCACTTCCCGGTCTTTGCAGAGATCGCGTGGAAGTAGCCAGAAGGGGGCTGCGATAACCTGGGCGCGCACTGCATAGCGTACGCGACGTAAGTGCCGCACCGCGCGTCCGGTTTCGATCGCCGGAATGCTCCATGCCTTGCCCCGTGTTTCTCCGGTTACAGCGCGTACGTGCGCGGAACCTGGAGAAAGCATGATGCAATGGATGACCGCAGGTGCCCTGGTGTTGCTTTTGGGAGCGGTGACCGTTCTTGGGGGATGCAGGCCGGTGGTGGCGGAAGATGCAGTGAAAAAGAACACCCTGCCCGGTGACACCTCGGCATACGATGAGGATGAAACCATGGAGAAAGCCACGTTTGCCGCGGGCTGTTTCTGGGGCGTCGAGGCGGCGTTCCGCCGGGTAAAGGGCGTCGAGGCCACCTCGGTTGGCTATACCGGCGGGCACAAGGAAGAACCCACCTACAAGCAGGTGTGTAGTGGAAATACCGGCCACGCGGAGGCGGTCGAGGTGGTGTACGACCCGGAGAAGGTGTCCTACGAAGACCTGCTCGGCGTGTTCTGGCAGAACCACGACCCAACCCAGGTCAACCGCCAGGGACCGGACATCGGCGACCAGTACCGCTCCGCCATCTTCTACCACGATGAGGCGCAGCAAGAGGCGGCAGAGAAATCGAAGGCGGCGATCGAGGAGTCGGGCAAGTACCGTAAGTCCATCGCCACGGAGATCGTGCCGGCCCAAACCTTCTGGCGCGCGGAAGACTACCACCAGCAGTACCTCGAAAAGCGCGGCCTCGCAAGCTGCCATTTATAGGATTGCGGAGGAAACCGTTTTTTTACAGCAATTCTTTGGCCGTATGGGATAGCAGAGGGGCGATAGCACGAGAGCTGCCCCCTTGCGGCCAAGTCCGCAAAGGGGGCAGTACTGTCCAAGATAATCCGTGGGTATCCGTTTGGGCAATAGGGCCTTACACGCCAGCTTGTGCACGAAAGGACAAGAAGTTTCGGCTCGCGGGTACGCTCACCCTCCCTGTTGCCCAGAACCCGCGCTTTCTTCAGGGCCAACGGCCTGAACCATACCAGCCTGGGCCGTTGGCCCAGGTCACCCTCCATCGGGCTATGGAGTTACAACCGGTGTGTTT
>CAZMVU010000011.1:0-46256 GCA_964569295.1 uncultured Nitrospirales bacterium | reverse complement strand
ACAGACCCGTCTCGCTCGGGGACTCGCTCGCTTGTGTCAGTCCCGTTTTGCTTACTCACAACTGGCACGCAGGAACCCGAACATCAGTAGTAGAAGAACTTCACTCATAGAAAACGAGGGAGGAAGAAGACAGGGACAGAACCGGGCGAGTGCCCCTTCGTCTCGTCGAAGTCTCCGCGCGAAGGAGAAGTGCCGGGGGGAAGCGCGGGGGGTGTCCCTAATTCCTGCTGCTTAGTGAGCCAATTTGGACCGCAGGCAAGTGCCTGAAAATAAAGTGCTTGTATGGTAATTCTTTAGCCGATTGCCGTGGGCCGTTTCCCATACGTCATACAACTCCCTGGTATTAGCGCGGGTAGCGGTTCTGGCTCACCCGCTGTTTCTATGAGTCACGATGTAGGCGCCCTTTGGAGTGCGGTGGCTTGCCACCGCTTTTCCCGCAAAGGCCGTGGGTAGACGCTGGCGCGCAAGCCGGGAGAAAAGAGCCCCGTGGCCTCCAGCCCAAGTGGCCTGCTCATGAGCCCGAGAAGGATTCAAGGACACCGCTGGTGACTGCGTACGCTTGCTCTCCCGCCTTGGACAAATGCCTGCACTTCAGCCCACGCGCGCAATAGCGGTGGCAAGCCACCGCAGTCCAAAGTAGCGCCCACGGCATGGTTATCCCCGTCGTACGCTGGTAATCGCTATCACGGGACCGATTGCCGAAAGGTGTGCGCCGCACCACGGCAAACGGCTAAAGAGTTACCTTGTATGAAGCCGACGCTGGATTTCTTTGAAAACATGTTGGAAGTTGACGGATCGTAGTACAAATTCGCACGAATAAGAGAGACTGGTTTGTGGAGCGCGCGTTGACACCACCGATGTACTCGGCTAACCTTTCGTCAAGATGCAAGCATGGAGCACGCGAAATGCACAATGAATTCACCGCGATCATCGAGCGTGATGAAGCATGGTTCATCGCCTACAGCCCGGAGATTCCGGGTGCGAATGGCCAGGGCAAGACCAGGGAAGAATGCCTGAAAAATTTTGCCGAGGCTATCGCGCTCATTCTCAAAGACCGGCAGCAAGACGGCCTGCGTGGACTGCCGGATGATGCGGAAGATAATATGGCTAGCGTCTGCGGGTTTTCATTTTTTTAGCTTTTTCAGCTTTTGCCCCGTACTAACTTCGTCTGATCCCGGTAACTCAAAGTCCCGAGGCGCCGCCTCACCGTAGCGGGGCATTCATCCTCACCCAGTAGACCACGCCCGCGAGCACGGCCAGAGTGGCCACCGCTGCGACAATGAGCCAGACCAGCCAGCGATCCCACCATGGCAGCGGCATCGAATCGGCGATGACCACCCCCTCGACGTCGACGTCCAACGCGTCGCTGGGGATGTCGAAGCGGAACATGTCATCATCGAGCGGCTCATTCAAGATGAGGGTAGATGGATCAAAGATGAGTGTGGTCACAAATCGCTCAAAGAAGTGCACCGTCTCAGCGATTTCCATCTCCGCTTCAAAAGCCGCCAGCTTACCCGCGTTTCGGTCAGCCATGATTCTCGATTCAGGATCACCGCCGGAGAAGCTGATATCTTCAAATTCAAGTGGAAACCAGACGCCGTTAATGTCGACGTAATCGCGGTAGCGCCAAGCATGAAACGGATAGTGTAAGTCCAGCGGGTCTCCATCATAATACGGCGCGATGTCTTCCTTGTTCCAATCATTGAGAAATTGGATCTCAGTCACCCGGTTCAATGCGTCCATTTCTATCTCGAAACGTCCACCTTGCGGTCTTCGGTGCACAAGGCGTTGTTTTCCGGCGCGTTCAATGAGTAACGTATGGCCCGATGAGAAGAATTCTTTTAGGGATATGTCTGTACTAAAGCAGGGATTTTGAAATACGAAGGTCGGAGGGTAGTAGGCTCCAATAGGTATGCCGGGTTCCCAGACGTCATCGCGGTATTTCACGAAATGCTTGCTGGTTATCGTCGCGGGAGGGGCCTCGTCCCAAATCTGCAGAATTGTGAACTGCCCATCCAAATAGGCAGAGCGTTCCCGGCGTTCCCATTGATGGACGTATATATCCAGGTACTTCCGGTCGCCGTCGAAGCGGTAGGTTATCTCCGATAGCTTTGGCTTTCCCAGTTCGGCTTCGCGCGGATCGTAATTGACAATCGTCAGTGTGTAGGAGCCGCTAAAGGACTTGAGACTTTCGCTCCAAGCGATTACGGCATCACGTTTTGCCTGCGCCTCAGGTTCAACAGTCAGGTCTGGGGACGCCCATGCTGCCCACATAGAACATACGAGTAGGAGACAGAAGAAGAAAGCAAACAACCTGTCCATTTCGCCACTCGTTAATGAGGTTGATGCTGTCGTTCCCAAATTTCCATTTGGGAATGCAATTGTATTTCGAAGCTCTGCTTCGCTGTTATGTTCCATCAAGATTACGAATCATACCCGGCCTGTTGCCGGAAAAGGGTATCTTTCTTCTGCCATGCGGCGGCCATAGCGGCGACTTTCTCCGGGTGTTTGGCGGCGAGGTCGTTGGTTTCCGCGCGGTCTTCCGCCATGTTGTAGAGTTCCCAGGGAGCATCCTTGCCGGGGGCCACGATCTTCCAGTCGCCCTCGCGGTAGGCACGGTTGCCCTGGTGGTGCCAGTAGAGGAAGCCGCGGTCGATGCGCACGTCGTCCTGGAACGCGGGCACGAGGCTCTTCCCCGGGAAGGGCGGCGGTTCTTCACCCTGCCACTGCATTTCGGGGTCGATACCGCTGACTTCGAGCATGGTGGGCAGGAGGTCGATGAAATGGCCGGGTGTTGTGCGCAACGCGCCCGCCGGGAGGCCGCCATTCGGCCAGTGGACAATCAGCGGCGAGGCGCAACCGCCCTCGTGTACCCAGTGCTTGTGGTAGCGGAAGGGGGTATTCGCCGCGGTGGACCAACCGGGGCCGAGGCACAGGTAGGATTCCGCCGAACCGAGTGGCGCCTCCTTGTCGTGCATGTCGCCGCGGATGATCTGCTCGGCGCTTGCGCCATTGTCGGACATGAACACGACGATGGTGTCGTCATAAGCGCCCATGGCCTTCAACTGGTCCAGCACACGGCCGATATCCCGGTCCATGCGGTCGACCATGGCGGCGTGGATGGCCATCTTGGTGGCTTGTAGGTCCTTCTGTTCCTCGGTGAGCGAGTCCCAGGCGACGGCATGGCCCGCCTCGCCGGGACCGATCATTTCTTGCAGTTCTTCCTCGCTCAGGTTCCACGGCGGCACGACGTCCGGCTGGCGTTCGGAGAGGCCGGCATCGAGCAGGCCGAGGTCGTGCTGGCGCTCGAGGCGTTCCTGGCGCACGGCGTCCCAGCCTTTCTTGTAGAGTTCGCGGTAACGGTCGATGTCATCCTGCAATGCGTGCAGTGGAAAGTGCGGTGACGTAAACGCGAGGTAGCTGAGGAACGGTGTGTCCGGGTGGTTCTTCGCGTGGTCTTGCAGGCACTCGATGTTGTGGTCGGCGATATGTGTGGTGACGTAGAAGTCGCTGTCATCCTCGATAGGGGGCAGCGGTTCGTCGTCGAGGAAATGTTTCTTGGGCGAGAAGAATCGGTCGTGATCCTTTAATAGGTAGGAATGGTCGAAGCCGCCGTCCGCCACCGCCTTTGGTGCGCCAGCCAGGTGCCACTTGCCGGAGTGGTAGCAGCGGTAGCCGGCGGGCTTGAAGTAGTGGGGGAGCACGCGGGCCCACGCGGGCAACGGCGGCTTCGGTGGGTCCATGCGTACCTGCTGCGCGTAGTACCCCGTGAGGATGCATGCCCGCGACGGCCAGCACCGGGCGGTCGAGTAGTACTGGGTGAACCGGAGGCCGTTCGCCGCGAGACCGTCGAGGTGCCTGGTGGTGATCTCGCCACCGTAGCACCCGGCATCCGACCAACCCATGTCGTCGGCCATGATAATAAGGATGTTTGGCTTCTTGCCCGAGGCGGTGCGTGCCCACGCGTGCTTGCCGGCCAACGCGCCGGCGCCGGCGGCCATCGCCATCTGAAGAAAGGTTCTACGGCTTGGGGTGTGCTGCATGGTGCTTCTCCTTGCTTCATTCAAGGGGTGGTCATAGGCTCAGCGTAACACGGATGAACACAGACAAGCACGGACCAACCTGGCGCGGTACCGGCGCAACCGGGCTTCAAGAGGTTTTTCAGCCTCTTTTCGATAGACTTGATCAGGGAGGTTGCGATTTCTTGCCGCCATCACCCTTGGTACTCGTTGAGCTTGTTGCGCAGGGTGCGCACGGATATGCCAAGCATTTCGGCAGTTTGGGTGCGGTTCTGGTTGCAGTGTTCGAGGGTGGCGAGGATGAGGCGGCGCTCCATTTCTGCCACGGTGGCGCCGGGGCGTATGGCGAGCGCATTGCCCGGAATCGGCGTGGCGGCCGGGGCGAGTCCCAGCGCGAACAGATCGGTATCAAGCACGTCGTCGGAGGTGAGCACGACCGCGCGCTCGATGGCGTTCTGCAATTCGCGCACGTTGCCCGGCCAGTCGTATTGGGTGAGGAGCTTGCGCGCTTCGGGCGTGACCTCGCGGATGTGCTTGCCGTTTTCCTGGTTGTAGCGCTGGAGGAAGTGGTTGATGAGGGGGGGGATGTCTTCGCGGCGTTTTCGTAACGGGGGCAGATGCAGGGTAATCACGTTGAGGCGGAAAAACAGATCCTGGCGGAAGGCGCCCTCTTGCACGGCCTGCTCGAGGTCGCGGTTCGAGGTGGCGAGGATGTGGGTGTCCACCTGGATGGGCACATTGCCCCCAACGCGCTCGAACTCGCGTTCCTGCAAAGCGCGGAGCAGCTTGGGTTGCAGGTCGCGGTTGATCTCGCTCACTTCGTCGAGGAGCAGGGTACCGGTGTCGGCGAGTTCGAACCGGCCGATCTTGCGTTCGTGGGCGCTGGTGAAGGCGCCCTTTTCATGGCCGAACAATTCGCTTTCGAGTATGCCGGCGGAGAGGGCCGCGCAATTCACCTTGACGAACGGCCGGTCGCGGCGGCCGCCGCCGTAATGGATTGCGCGGGCGACGAGTTCCTTGCCGGTGCCGCTTTCTCCGCGGATGAGCACGGTAGCGCGGGTGCCGGCCACCTTCTTGATTTGAGCGTAGACTTGCAGCATGGCGGGGCTCGTGCCGACCATGGCGCCGTAGTTGAAGGGGGCGTTCACCTCTTTGCGCAGGTAGCGGTTTTCTTCGGACAGGCGCTGGCTCTCGAGGACGCGATCGACGGACACCTCGATGGCCTCGGGCGTGAATGGCTTGAGGATGTAGTCGGAGGCGCCTTCGCGCAGGGCGGCCACGGCGTTCTCTATGGTGCCATAGGCGGTCATCATGATGACCGCCGTGTCCGGGCTGAGGGTGCGCACCTGCCGCAACACGGCGATGCCGTCCATGGGGGTCATCTTCAAATCAGTAATGACCACGTCGTAGGTGTTCTTTTCAACGAGCGCGACGCCGTCGGGGCCGTTGCCCACCGCGTCGACCCGGTGGCCGGCGCGGGCCATGGCCTCCTCGACATACTCGCGCATGAGTTCTTCGTCGTCGATTACGAGTATCCGGTGCTTCGCCATAAAAACTGTGTTACTCCGTGCGTGGGAGGCGGACGGTGATAGTGGTTCCTTCGCCCGGCAGCGACCGCGCCAGGATTGCGCCGCCGTGGCCTTCGACAATCTTCTGCGACACGGCGAGCCCGAGGCCGGTGCCCTTTTCCTTCGTGGTAAAGAAGGGGGAGAACACGCGCTCGATCTGATCGTCATCCATGCCGATCCCGGTATCGGAAAACAGTACCGCCACGTCATCCTCTTCGGCTTGCGCCCAGACGCGCACGCGCCCTTGCGCAGGGATGCTCTGGACCGCATTCAACAGGATGTTGAGAAAGACCTGGCGCATTTTGTCGGCATCGGCGCGCACGCGGGTTTCCGGGTGCACCGCGTTCTCGATGTGAATCCGTTGCGCGTCGTATTCGAGGTAACCGCATGCCGCCTCGACGATGTCGCCGCAACGGGTAGGGCGCAGGTTGAGTTCGACAGGCCGTGTGTATTCGAGAAGTTCATTGACTACCTTGTCCAGGCTTTCCGCTCCCGCGAGAATCTTGTCGACGAGGCGGCGGCGCGGGTCGTCTTCCTCGAGGTCGCGGGCGAGCAAGGCAGCAAAGCCGCGCAGGCCGCCGAGGGGGTTGCGGATTTCGTGGGCGACGGTGGCGGCCATTTCGCCGATGGCCGCGAGGCGGTCCACCTGGCGCATCTGTTCGCGCAGCGCCTTGATTTCGCTGAGGTCCTGGAAGGTTTTCACGTAGCCCATGCGCCGTCCCTCGCGATCGGCCACGGGTGAATTGCGCTCGTTCACGGGCACGGGCCGGCCGCTTTTCGCGCGCAGTTGCGGGTTGCCGCTGGGCGTGCGTGGGGCCACGAAGTCGCGCCCGAAGACCTCGTGGAAAGGCCGGTCGAGCACCTCCCCGGCCGCGTAGCCGGTGATGGCGCTGGCGGCGCGGTTGAACCGGGTGATCATGCCATGGGCATCCACCGCGAGCACCCCGTCCGACATGCTCTCGAGCAGGTTGCCGAGGTAGTCGGTGGTGAGGGCGAGATCGCGGTTCTTCTGTGCGAGTTCCTGGTCGAGGCTTTCCACGCGCTGCTCGAGGCGGCGGTAGGCCTCCTCCATGCTCGAGGTGGCATGAGTGAAGAGGTCCATCGCCTGGGCCAGTGCCTGGATGTCTACGTTCTTGTCGTTCCTCTCAAAGCTCATGGGGATCCGTTATGCGTTTCTCTTGGAGCGGGGCGCTGCCGATACAGGTACACGCACCACTTCCACGTCGAAGAAGAGGACTCGGCAGGACACGCGCAGATTCGCGCGGACAGTCCCGTTGTCCGCTTCACTCTTTATGTTTTGCGTTAGTTCAGGCAATTCGCAGTATCACGCCTGCACCCTGTCTTACCCACGTTATACCTGCCGGTCTATGCGTCCGGTATTGCTGTCGCCGTGGGGGTGATACTTTCGCAATTGCTGATGCCCCTTGCGTGCCGCGTCATACTCCGCGCGCCGCTGTTCCCGCGCGTCCGACGCGGCCTTTGCCGCAGCATGTGAACGTTCGCTGAGCGTGTTCACGAGGTGTTGGGTTTTCCGGGCCTGTTCACGCACGGTTTTGCGCATGTTTTCCGGCACGTCCGTGGCCGCTTTCCACTCGCGCAAGAGTGCCTGCGATTCCCGGGCGAAGTGCTCCAGTTCGCGCAGCCGTTTCTCCTGCGCCGCGGCCATCGCATCGAGATCCGCATCGGGGTGGGCCAAGGCAGGCATGGTGGTGTCGACCGCCTCGAGTTCCGCCTCGACCCATGCGGTCTGCCGCGCCAAGTAGCGCTGTACACGATCCGCCAGAAGATGACCGGCCATGATTACCCCGCCTCCTCTGTGGAAACAGGGCCGCCGCGCAGCCGTTGCTCGATGCGTGCATAGTCCGCCTTTGCGGCCGCTTCAGTGGCCCACGGTGCGTTCGATTCCGCCACCTCGTCGAGTAGCGCCAGGCTGTCGGAGAATCGGTTGCTCTCGAGGAGGGCATTGGCCTGTTGATACTTCGCCCATTGCATTGCCCGCGCTGCTTCGCCCGGCAATTCATCCGCCCGTTGTGCGGTTTCCAGGGCCTGTCCGTATGCCTTGGCGGCTTCGCGGTGGTCGCCGATATCCAGCAGATGATCGCCCCAGGCAACCGCAGCATGTATGAAGTGCGGCGCGTCCACTGGGTTGTTGCGCGCGTGCGCATCGAGTTCCGTGATGATGCGGCGCGCGGCGGCCCGGCGGTTCGTGGCCAAGTAGGCCGCCAGCAGCTTGCGATCACCCGCCGGTGATCGTGCTTCGGGGTAGCTCATGTAGGCGTCTTCCATCTTGTCGAGGGCACGCCGTGGATCGAAACGCGTGAGCGCCTGGCCTTGCGCCATAAGCAGTTCATACGCGGTCCGATCCGGCAGACGGCTCAGGTCGACACGCTCGGCGAGGGCCAGGCCTTCGCTGTACGCTTCGGCATCGAACAGGGCGGTGGCGGCCTCGGCAAGCACCTCCGGTTCGTCGGAGAGTGTCGTCAACTCCTGCGCTGTTTCCTTGAGGCGTTCGCGCAAGCCCATGTCCCGGTAGATTTTCGCCAGGCTTGTCAGGGCGGGCAATCGGCGGTCCGCCTTATTGCTTGTCGCCGTAATGTTTTCAAGGCGTTGGACGGCCTCGTTGCTTTGGCCGAGTCCATACAGCACATTGGCCGCTTCGATATTGCCTGTGACCGCCTGCCCGGCGCGCGGGTATTCCCTGCCGATGCGTTCGAAGGTGCGCAATGCCTCAATCGGTTGCCCGCCCCGGCGGTAGTGTTTGCCAGCCGCCAGGAGCAGGGCGGGATCCTGCGCGCCTGCTTTATCCGCCGCCACCAGGAGGTCTGCGGCTTCATTGTGGCGCCCCGTGTTCGCGTAGAGCTTGCCCGCATATTCGAGTATGGCGGGGTTTTCGTCATAGCGCGACAGCGCCTGTTGTGCGACCCGGATCGCTTCCGGCTGTTGGCCCATGTCGGCGAGGGTACGCGACAGGGCGATATACGCCTCGGGCGTTACCTGGGATTCGGGGAAGAAGTTGATAAGGTCGTTCAGTGTGTCCCGTGCGTCCTCGAGGCGCCCGGCCTGGCGGTATGCCTGGGCCAGCTTCAGGTATACCCGGTCGTTGCCCGCTGTGGTGGTCGCGTTTTCGAGGCGCCGCTCGAGCATTTCGATGGCATCTTCAAACCGGCCCTGCTCCAGGGCCATCTCGCCCAGGCGCTGAAATGCCTTGGCGCTCGTGGCCGGTTCCGCGCTGTTCTCCGCCATGGCCACATATAGTGCACGCGCCTCACTGACCATGCCGCTCTGAGCGTAGGCGTCGCCAATGAGCAACTCTGCACGGCGGTGGTGTGTCGAGTCAGGGAATTGTTGCAGTATCTGGCGCGCATAGACGAGCGCATTTTCGGGATGGTGCCGGTCGAGGGCGAGGCGTGCTGCATCGAGCAGGACTTGCTCGAGGTTGGGCGCGCCGCCGTAGTTCTGGATGACGCGCGCATAGGCCGCCTGGGCGTCCGAGTTCATCCGCAGTGCTTCGAACAGCCGCCCTTGCCAGTGCAGTGCAAAAGGCGCGCGTGGGTGAGCAGGTGCGTTTTCGGTAACCCGCTGCAACTCCGCGAGTACGCGGCGGGCCTCGTTGTCGTCCGGCGGCGATGGCAAGGCGCGGTACAGCGCTTCTGCCCGCAGATACTGCGCATCGGCGCGCAATGGGCTCAGCGGGGCCTCTGCAATCGGGCGTTCGAGGAGCGCCGCGGCGTGCGTGTATTCTTCCGCCGCCATGAGTTCCCTGGCCCGGCGTATTGCCGTTTCGAGGGTGGGTGTTTCCGTGGCTTCTTTGAGCATCGTCATGCTTGGCGTACGTTCATTGTGTTGATACAAACCGGTAAAGGCACCCAGGGCGGCCAGGAGGCCTGCGGCCAGCGAAGCCGCGATGCGGGGCGCATTGCGGCGCATAAAGCGTCCCACCGGCCCCGGTTCACGGCGGACCGCCAGGGCTTTCAGCAGCTTCTTGTAATCGCGTCCGGGTTTTTCTTTGGTTGCCGCGACCTCATCTTCTGTCATCTCCGGCGGTCCGTGCGCGGTATCTGGGGTCTGGGCGGCGCGTTGCTTCTCGGGGTGTTCTTGCTGCGCCTGTGCCTGGGCGACCATCGCGTCAAGGTCTTCTTGAGAGAGCAGGCCCGCCTCGCTATCTGGCGGCTTGGAGGTGGCGGCCGCGGCGAGATTCTCCGAGCCCACATTACCGCCCTCGCTGTCCGCTCCGGCAAGCAAGGCATCGATGAGCGCCTGGTTGGCGGGGCCCCCTTCATCCGGTTTTTCGCCCGCCGGCTGCGCCTCGTCTGTCTGCGTCTTTGCTGGCACGACCGGTTCGTCCATATCGCCGTCGAGGGGCGCCTCGGTATCATTGCCCGCGGCGTCTGCGGTTGCGCCGGATATTTCTTGCAAGAGCGCGTCGACCATATTTTGGTCGACCTTCTCATTCTCTGCCGGCATATCCGTCTCTGCCGCACTGTCCGTGGTGTCCCGGTCTACAGCGGCGATGAGGGCTTCGAGGTCGTCTTGGTCCAGCGGTTCCTTGGCGGTTTCTGCTTCGCGGGGCGCTTGCGCAGTTTCCTCGGGGGCGGGGGGCGCTTCGCCAGTCGTGTCGGCCGGTTCGGGCTCCTGCGGTTCGAATTCTCCGGCTGCCCGGCGTTGGCCGGCGCCGCCCCTCACGGCATTTTCACTGGCTTCAGAAGGCGCTTGCTCTGCGCTTGGTTGTGCTTCTTCCGTCTGGCTGTGTTCGGCGTTTTCCTGCGGCGGTTCGTCGTCGGCCTTTGTGCGTGATGTATCAATGCCGTTTTGAACGCCTTCGCCGGCATCGTCTTCGCCGCTGTTTTCCTGCGCATCGCCTTCTTCAGGAGCGTTTATGCCCGTGTCGGCTACCATAACACTATCGGGCGCATCCGGTTCTAGAGACGCTTCGCGCTCCGCGGCCGGTTCCTCGGGCAGGGCGGGCTCGCCTGTTTCCGCTGGCGGTTCGCTGGGTTCATCCGGCATAGGGTTTGTGTCGGCGGCCGTGTCTGTGTCAGAAAACGATTGCAATGCGCCCAGTTCGTCGAGGTCTTCCGGCGAGAGCAGGTTCAGTTCTTCTTCGGCGGTATCCGGTGCCTGCTGCCCGGTCTCTTCATCATTCGCGGTATCCTCTTCGCCCTGTTCTTCCCGATTTTGGTTTCCCGGGGCGATTTCGGGCTCATTGGAAGGCACGCTTACGGGGGGCGTTTCCGTGTTGTCCGATGCGGCCGTCCCCTCAGGATTCTGCAGCAGCGCGGCGGCCGCCTCTTCGTCGTGCTCGTACTCGAGAATGTCGATTATGCCCATGAGCGCGTTGCGCAAAGAATTTTCCGAGGCGTTCGTTGTATCTTGCGCTGAATCAGGCGGCGTGCTGGAGGACGCCCCGGTTTGCGTAGGAGGGGATGGCAACGGCGTTTCCGGCACATCCGCTTCCGTCACACGTTCATTGTCCAACAACGGCGCATCCTTGTCGCCTGCTTCCGCCGCGCGCAATGCGTCAAGGATTTCCGGTGGGAGGGTGGCGTCAGGCTCTTCTCCGGAATGCGGGTCCGCTTGGTGTCTCTCTTCGGGATTCTTGGGCATGGTTTATTGTTACCACATGTCGCATGTAATTGCCATGGCTCGTTGATGGGCTTCAGAATACAACAACATCTAGTGGCAAATGTCCGCCAACGATACCAGAAACAGTTTAGCACGCCCGAGAAAGAAGCGCAATTCTTGAAAAGCTGTCTTTATCTGACCGCGCCCTTAGTGACATTATGCTTGGTGCGTGCGGCATCCGCTGGAAGATTTGCCGCCAGCGCCGTGTTTCCAGATAGGAAGGCCGCAACAAGTCAACCTCTTGTGCCGCAATGACGTAAGTGGACAAGGGCAACCGGTTCCAACCATGAATTTACTCTACTCCATACAAACCATTGCGCTGGAAACCTGGGGGGTAGCCGTACAGATGGCTCCCTACCTTCTCTTCGGGTTTCTCGTCGCCGGGGTGCTTTCTGTGCTGGTGAGCGCGGTCTGGATCGAGCGCCACCTGGGCGGTCACGGCGTTATGCCGATAATCAAGAGTGTGCTGTTCGGCGTGCCGCTGCCGCTGTGTTCTTGCGGCGTTATCGCGGTTGCCGCCTCGATACGTCAGCATGGGGCCAGCCGTGGGGCGACCACAGGGTTTCTGCTGGCCACGCCCCAGACTGGCGTGGACTCGATACTTGCCACGTGGGGCATGTTGGGTCCGGTCTTCGGCATATTCCGGCCCGCAATTGCGCTTATTACCGGAGTTGTCGGTGGTCTGGTGGTATCTGCCGGGGAAAGGAAGGTGGGCGGTCCCGGAGAGGCTTTCGTCCCGGCGGTTCCGGCGCCCGAAGCCCATTGCTCTGCGGAATGTTGCGATACCGAACAAGGCGGTGAGTCCCGTATTGTGCGCATCCTGCGCTATGGGCTGATTACCCTGCCTCGGGATATCGCGAAGCCGCTTGTGCTCGGGATTATTCTGGCGGGACTGATTACCGCACTTATACCGGAGGATGCCCTGGCGTCCTACATCGGCGGCGGCCCGCTGGCCATGCTGGTCATGATTGTCGTTGGCATTCCACTCTATGTTTGCTCGACGGCCTCGATTCCGCTTGCCGTCGGTTTCATGCACATGGGCGCTTCGCCGGGGGCGGCATTGGCCTTCCTCATCGCCGGGCCAGCTACCAACGCTGCCACGTTCACCACCGTGTGGAAGCTGCTTGGGCGGCGCACGGCGTTGATTTACGTGGGCACGGTGTTCGTGGCGGGGCTTGTTTTTGGGCTTGTGCTCGATGGTTTGTTCGGCGCACTCGATACCTCCGCGTATGCCCAGATGGCCCATGCACATGGCGAAGAGGCCGGTCTCATCAGTATTATCAGCGCCTTTGTGCTTGTGGCGGTAATCCTGGTCAGTCTCGTGCCGGCTCACTGGCGGGTGCCGTTCAATCTACGTGGAACCAAGGAGAAGCACACCATGCCCGATTCACTCACCCTGAAGGTAACCGGCATGAACTGCAGCCATTGTTCCGGGGCGGTCGAGCGTGGCCTGCGCGAGGCCCCTGGCGTAACCGGTGCGGAAGTCGACCTTGATTCCGGCCGGGCGCGTGTTGCGGGGGAGGGGTTAAACCCCGATCACCTCGTTCAGATTGTACGCGATCTGGGGTACAGGGCCGAACCCCAGAGCGATGCTTCCTGATCCGCGCCGGTTTGCCTGGAAACAATTTGCGAGGGGCTGTGGTCCAAGAAACAATGGGCTTCTGTTCTCGCGAACTTGCCGCGTTTTTTGGGGACGCGGCCCCAGAATGGAGAACCGGGCAAGGCATGGCGGTTCCCGAATATCCCTTGTGAAGATGGGAAAGCCACGCGGGAAAAAGGGCACACATCAAAGGCGCCGGGTGCGCCGGCGTATGCCATTTTGATGCTGTGTCTTTTGATGGCCGCGGGGGCCGATGTGCGGAAGCGGTATGAGGATAACGCTTGTGCGCCCGCCGCCTCAGAAGGAAGAGGAGTGAAAAAGGATCATGGTCTGGTTGTGGCTCGTGGTGAATGTTGTGGGCGTATGCATGGCCGTGTTCCCGTCTTTCGGGGATATTCGGGAACGCGAAGAAATTGCCGGGTATCCCGTAGCGGAGGTCCACTTCGAGACCGGGGACGGGATCGAGATTGCCGCCTGGTATGTCCACGCGGAGGGTGACCGGGCGGTGATTCTTCTGCCCGGTATTGACGCCACCCGTAACAATATGACCGAACGCGCCGCCTACTACCGCAAGCGGGGTTTCGCGACGATCCAGCCCGACTTTCGCGGTACGGGCGAGAGCGCCCCCGCGCTGGTCACCATGGGCTGGAATGAGCGGCACGACCTCGCCGCCGCCGAAGCCTTCTTGCGTGACCGCGGCTATAGTGAAATCGGCGTGCATGGTGTGTCAATGGGCGCCGCGGCGATCTGCTACGGCCTTCAAGCCGAGCCTGACTGGGCATTCGTGGTCCTTGAATCGTGTTATGACACCATCGACAATGCCTTCGACAACCGGCTTGACATGGCCGGTGTACCGCATCTTATCGCGTTACCTATGCGTGTGCTCACCCCGATCGTCATGGGGGTCACGAGCGGCGAGTTGCGCCCGGTCGAGTACCTGCGCCGATGCACCGCGCCCACGCTCATCATGGCCGGCGACGCGGAGCCGGAACTCCGGGTCGCTGAAACGGAAGCGCTGTTTGACCAATGCGGTGCGTCCGTGAAACGCATGCACTTGTTCGAAGGGGGGCGTCATGAGAATTTCATGCGCCGCTATGGCGACGAGTACGTCGATATGGTGTCCGGCTTCCTCGCGATGGTGGAAGCAGGCGCGTAGACCTTCATGTCACGTAATTCTTGAGAGCCTTACACGCCGAAGGGGCACAGCAGGGTGTCCTGGAACGGCTTTACATGCCCATGACATATTGTGGCCCTTTGTACTCAGCCCTTTGGCCTTAGCTCATCTAGGTACGCCTTTCAGGCGTGGGGAGTCTGTCTGAGCGTCGTGACAGGGTATGAACGCGAACGCGCTCGTAATAGCTGACCGCCGCCGTCGGCTCGCTTTGGTTCCCAGGTACGCTCGCCCGCGCGAGACCTCTGCGCTTTGGGCTGTGGGTGCAGCCGCTGTTAGCGGGTGAGCCAGAACCGTCCCGAGCACCGATAGCGGGAAACCTCATGAAGTAGGGGAAACGGCGCACGGCAAGCGGCTAAAGAATTGCGTTTTCGGCATTCCCCTTGCATGTATCGCGGCATGGTGTGGTGCGCACAATAAGAAGGAGAACGTCATGCCATTCGAGGACCGACAGGATGCGGGGCGCCGTGTGGGCGAAGCGCTCGTTGGGTACGAAGAGGCGGATGCGCTGGTACTGGCGATTCCACGGGGCGGGGTCGAGGTGGGCTATGAGGTCGCGAAACGGCTGGATGCTCCGTTGTCCGTGCTGGTCGCGCGTAAATTGCCGTTGCCGGACAATCCCGAGGCGGGTTTCGGAGCGGTGGCGGAGGACGGCAGCGTGTATCTTACGGAGGAGGCACGGCATATATTCAGCGAAGGCGATATCCAGCGTATTGTCGAGGCGCAAAAAGGGGAAATCCAGCGGCGAATCGCGGCTTTGCGGGGTGGCCAACCCTTGCCACGCCTCGAAAGGCGCACGGTGATCCTCGTCGACGACGGGATTGCCATGGGCAGTACATTGCGGGCGAGTGTGGCCTGCTGCCGCAATTATGCGGCGGGCAAGGTGGTGGTGGCGGTGCCCGTTGCCTCGAGCCGCGCGAAGGCGGCGTTCGAAGAGCTGGCCGACGATGTGGTGGTGCTGGAGACGCCGCCGGGGTTCCGGGCGGTGGCGCAGGTTTACCGGAACTGGTACGATGTCTCGGGGGAGGAGGCGCAGCGCATTTTGCAGGCGGCCGGCCAGCGGACGGGATGATTAGTCCGTGTTTGCATCTTCGATTTGGCGCACATAACGGCGCAGGTCGTGGGCATTTGCCACGGCATATCCTTCTGCGTCGTTGTTGAAGTAGACATAGACGTCGTGGCCGGCATCGCGGTATTCCATGAACCGCTGGGCTGCGGCGGTGAGTGCTTGGTGTGTGTATGGTTGCGTATAGTCGCCGCCGTGGAACCGCTCGTAGGTCCAGTCGGCCGTGTGTACGCGTGGGTGGTTTGCGATCATGTCATGGACGACGAGTGCCACACCGTGTTTCCGCAGCACGTCATAGACCTCATCCCGGAACCAGTCTGCGTCACGCAGTTCAACGGCCCAGCGGTGTTTTGCGGGCGCATACGCGAAAAAGGTATCGAGCCGCTCTGGATTAACACCCCAATTGGGCGGCAGTTGCACGAGGATGGGGCCGAGGTGGCCGCCGAGCAACTCCGCCCGTTCCAGAAACTTCGGGATGCTGTTGTCCGGGTCCTTCAGCTTCTTCATGTGCGTGGCAAAGCGGCTGAACTTGAGGGTAAAGTGGAAACCCGACGGTGCGGCATCGGCCCAGGCGCGGAAGGTCTTCTCGCTGGGCAGGTTGTAAAAGGTGTTGTTGATCTCGACCGTCTCGAAGTGCGCGGTGTAGTGTGCGAACCACGCGCGCTTGGGCATCTTTTCGGGATAGAATGTTCCGCGCCAGTGATCGTACTGGTAGCCGGATGTGCCGATGTAGATGTGTCCCGCGTTTATGCACATGGCAGCATCTATTCACCTGGTGTGAATCCTGACCGATCCGTACGGAAATGATCCGCGTTTGCTTCGACAAGTTTTTACGCAGCGCTGGCGGTGGCTGCGTATCGTGCGGCGCCGCCGCAATGGCTGCGCACGCGGAACCGCTTGGCATTTTGCAACGCGCGCAGACCGGCCATTTCCTCGAAACTGACTCGCTATCTGCGCATTGTCCATGGCACGTGGGGTGCAAGTGCTGTGCCGATGTGTGAGGGAATTCATAGGCAGCAACGGGGAATTGCGTGTATGCACGACACGGTCTTACCCATCGATGGGTAATGTGGTAACAGTGCCTTATGCGCCAGCAACCACGAGCTTTTGCGCCAGTTCGAGCGCATCCCCGGGCCAGTAGTATGCCGGGCGCGGTTGGTGCACACGGGGCCGCCCTTTTTCTGGCCGGCAAGCCAGTATCTTGTCCACCCAACGCTCAGGAATAGCATCGCGGCCATGGACGGCCCCGAGCAGCGCGCCACAGATGGCGGCGTTGGTGTCGGTGTCGCCGCCGCGCATAACCGTGTCGATAACGCCTTCTTCGAGGCTCGGTGTGTGGAGCAGTTGCCAGAGCGCATTCTGGAATGCGATGAGCACCCAGCCCTGTTGATGCGTATAGTCAGCGGGCGGGGTCGATTGGGCATCATCAATAATGCGAATGAGTATGGGGTCCACCTTGTACTCGTCAGCGAATGACTTGATTTGGAGGTAGAGGTCGGCGTGCTGGCAACCCGTCTGAAGCGCCTGGGCAATTGCGACAACGAACAGTGCGTTGGCCTGCTGACAGATGATGTGCGGATGTGTAATGGCAGCGTCCTGCCGCGCCCATTCGGCAACCTGTTGCGATGAACGATTGGCGCCAAAGATGCCCAGCGGTGAGATACGCATAAGCGCACCGTTGGCTTGGCTGTCTACGTTTGGGGCGCCGGTGAGGCCGCACGTCGTGGTATGGCCAATATCGAACGGACCCGACTCATACCATGAGACATAGGCTGCGCGGGCTTGTGCAGGGTCGTACGTTCCGTGTGCCGACAGGGTGCGTGCGAGGGCGAGGGCCATCTCCGAATCGTCCGTGGGCTGGCCGGCGCGGGTGTCCCATGTCCCGCCATCCTCGAGGTCGCGCACGCCGTCCGGGTACATCTCACGTATACGCTCCGGCGGCAGAAACTCGACCAGGCTGCCGAAAGAATCGCCGGCAAGCTGGCCAAGCAAACACCCCTGGGCGCGAAAAATGATTTCATCCACGAACATGGCTTTCGTTGTTCTGGTTTACGCTACGGTTCCCGCACCCGCCGTCTTCGGCGCAGCATGTCGCGTATCGTAAGGCCCAGGCCCAGGACTGTCACCACGCCAAACGCGATGAAAACCACGGTGTTTACCAGTGTGGCGTCGAACTCGAGTCCGGTGATCTGATCCGCAAGAAACTTGAGGTAGGAGCGTGGCATATCGGTGTGACCCAGCCGGTAGCGCACGTGCCAGTGCCAGCCGGTACACGGGCAATAGCCGAAGCCGTAGCGCAGGCCGAGTACAAACCATGAGAAGGCCGTAAGCACGACGAGTCCGAGATGCCACGGGCGGGCCTTTCGCCAGGCCCACCCGGTAAGAAAGAACAGAACAAGCAGTGCGTGAACGACAAAGAACGCCTTGTCGAGCACCACATAGGCCATGGTGCGCTACTCGAGTTCGCTGCGGGTCAGGGTCATCTCGAACACCTCGTGCCCGTCAATGTTCACGATCCGGTAGGTGATGGTTGGATCATCCAACGTCGTGTCGAAATCGATGAGCCCGAAAGACTGCTTTTCATTGTAGGAGAAGATCGCCTCATCGAAGGTCTTGTGCACGTGTTGGTTGGTGAGGCGCGAGCTTTCGAACTCGTAAAGGTCGTAGCTGTTGTCCCGGGGAATCTTCCACGCGTCGGAGCGGTGCCGGTCGGCGGACATTAGCAATACCCCCGCGATGTCATTCTGCGCGATGTGGTCGTAGATGGCCTCGCGCTGTTTCGGGAAGCCGTCCCACGTATCGTCGCTGCCAGGTTTTACGCCGTCCTTCCACGGCACGGGCGATAGAACGACCTTGAAGGTTGCATCCGAAGCGGCCAGTTCATCCTTGAGCCACTGGAACTGATCGGGGCCCAGCATGCTCGGGTTGGGATCGCCCGCACGGGTGCGGTAATAGCGGCCATCAAGGAAAAAGAAGTCCACATCCGCAATACGCCACTGGAACCAGCAGCCGGGTGTATCATCATCGTGGCCGTAGGGCGGGTTCGGGAAGTTGCAGGTGAACTCGTGCCACACGCGCGGCTTCCACGGCGGCCAGTCCACCTCGAGCCCGCCCTCGCAATCGTTGGTGCCGAAGTCGTGGTCGTCCCAGATGGCGTAGAGCGGCGTTTGGGCAACGAGCCTCCGCCACTCGGGGCGCGACTGCCGCCGGTAGTAGCAGAACCGCTGAATTTCCGGGCGGCCCGGGTCGTCGCTGTAGACGTTGTCGCCCAGCAGCATGAGCGCGTCCGGGGCGAAGCTTCGGATTGTGTTCCAGGCGTATTCATGGGGCGGCACATAACCCGCGCCGCCGCCGAAGGCGAGGCGGAATGCCCCGGGCTCGCCCAGGCTGGACGCGGTGTGAAGGCGGTGCGGCTGGTCGTGTGCGACGGTTTCGTTGTCGACCGCCACGCTGTACGTGTAGTCCGTGTCCGGCGCGAGGCCTTCTACCATGACGACCGTCGTGTAAAGGTCTTCCGCCTTGGTGTGGCCGGTCGCTTTGGCCGCGGGTTCTTCCTGTCCGAGAGGGTACACGGTTACGGTGACTGCGGCTGGTTGCGCCGTACGCACCCAGAACCCCGCCTGCGTATCGGTGACCCGGCCGAGCGTCGGACCATGCAGCAGGGGCGATGCGGCCGCTTCGATTTGCTCGCGTGCTTTGTCGATTGCCAGCAGTGGCGCGGTCAGATTGCGCGGTCCCGCAAGAAAACGCTCGGGTGGCAGATTGGTTTCGAGTGCATGCTTCATGGCCCGGACCGCGGCGCGATCATTGCCGAGCTGCGCCTCTGTGAGCGCGATGCAGTACCACGTGTCCATGTCGTCCGGGTGGTCTTTTGCATAGGCACGTAACTGGCCGATGACATACTCGGGCACATTGTCGATGACGCCGCGCAACGCATTAAGGTGGATGCGCTTGTACTGCCCGTGGCTGATATCGTAAGGCTTGACAGGTTGGTCCGCGGCGGCGGCAACCAGTGCCATACCGAAAGCGAGTACGATGGTGAAAAGAGTGCGAATCATGAAACATCTCCCAGGTTATAGGTCTTGCGTGTTCCTCCAAGTCACACTAACGCATGTGCAAGCCGCATGCAACCGCGCGCAGAGTGCGCGTTTTTGCTATACTTTCATCATGAAGCGACTTGGAAACAGAGTGGCGTGGCGCCGGCGGGATGTGGCGCGGGGCCGGAGGGCATGAACGGCCTGTTCGCGGCAGCGGCCGAGGTGTGCGCGTTTATGGCGCCCCGGGGTTGGGAATTCTGCATCATTGGTGGACTTGCGGTCGCGCAGTGGGGGGAACCGCGCACAACGCTCGATGCTGATATGACGCTGCTCACCGGGTGGGGTGAGGAAGAACCGTATGTACGCGCCTTGCTGGAAGCATTTGAACCGCGTATGCCCGGCGCCCGCGAGTTCGCCATTTCCCGGCGGGTGCTGCTCATCCGCGCATCGAACGGAAAGGACGTGGACATTGCGCTGGGCGCACTTCCTTTCGAAGAAGAAATGGTTCAGCGTGCTGTGAATATCGGGTTTGGACCGGGGGTAGTGCTGCCGTGCTGTATGCCAGAAGACCTGTTCGTCATGAAGGCTTTCGCAGACCGCCCGCGGGATTGGACGGATGCGGAAGGGATAGCGGTGCGCCAAAAAGGCACGCTGGATAAGGCCTACATACTGCGCCATCTTGCGGCGTTGAGTGCATTGAAGGATTCCCCCGATATCCTGGCGCGTGCACGCCGGCTGCTCGAGGAACATCCATGAAACACCCGTCCCCGGAAGAACAGAAACGGCTGGTCAAGCTGTGGGAAGAGACGGGCCGAGCGCTCGACCGTATGCGGCGGGAGAAGCTTGCGGGCAAGCGCTACGACTGGAAAGAAGTCGATGAACTGCTGTCATTGGGCGACATTTTCCCGCAGCCCTCGCGCACATCGAGCGGTCTCGTGGAAATGCAGTACTGGTTCATGCGCGCCAAAAAGAAACAGGGCTAGAAACAATGGAAGCCGGTATCGCCCCCCAAAAAATCCTGGGCGATACCGTCCCGGTACAACACAGAAGACACCGGCAGGGGCCTGCAGATTGTGGAGACCGAACAATGAACACGAATAACCGGCCGTGTCATGCTGCCTTAGTGATCCTCGGGGCAATCGTGGCGATGACCTTCCTCTTACCCGCCCATGCTGCAGTCACGGCGCACGAGTTGCCGCCTATTCCGAACAGCTTGGGTGTGGCCGGCCCGTTTGCCGGTATCGCAAACGATGCGCTCATTGTGGCTGGCGGTGCTAACTTCCCCGAGGCGCCGCCCTGGGAGGATGGCGAGAAGGTTTGGCACGACACCGTGTACCTGTTGCCCGCGCCCGGCGGCGCATGGAAGGAAATCGGCAAGCTGCCGCGGCCACTGGCCTATGGTGTTGCGGTCAGTACAGAGCAAGGGGTGTTTTGTATTGGCGGCGGCGACGCCAGCCGGCACTATGCGGAGACCTTCTTTCTCCAGTGGGACGGCGATACGTTGACGGCCACGCCCGGCCCGCCGCTGCCCGCTTCTGTTGCCTTTGGCTGCGGTGTCCGCATGGGGAACACCGTGTACATGTTGGGCGGACGCGAACAGCCCGACGCGCCGCGGCCACTGCACACGTGCTGGTTGCTGGATCTCGCCGACCTCGATGCCGGGTGGAAAGAACGCGCGCCTTGGCCCGGGCCGCCGCGTATGCTCGCCGTTGCCGGCGCGCATGGGGGCAAGGTGTACTTGTTTGCGGGTGTCGACCTTGTGCCCGGCGACGAAGGCGACCCTATCCGCGACTACCTCACCGACGCATGGCAACTTGACCCCGATGCCGGGTGGACGCCGTTGCCGGCGATGCCCGTTCCTTCCGCCGCCGCGCCCACGCCCGCGCCCGTGTACCAGGACCGGTTGTATGTGCTCGGCGGTGACACCGGCCGGCTCTATGGCACTCCGCCCGGCCCGGACCACCCCGGATTTGCCGGAAACATCACGGCCTACGATGTGGCTAAAGAAATGTGGCTGCCCGAAGGCAGGTTGCCCAAACGCCCGGAAGACAATGTCAGGCCGCCCGTCACCACGACGCCTGTCCGCTGGCACGGCGGCTACGTGCTCCCCAGCGGCGAAGTGCGGCCCGGAATCCGCTCACCACAGGTGCTGATGATCGAGTTCGGGCCGGCGCTGGTCCACGCCAAACAGGATTAGCCGTATGCCGCAAGGGGGGCGAAGCCCACGTTACCCGGGGCCACACACAAAGAGCCCCGCTCCGGAAACACCGAAGCGGGGCTGGCATTACGTTGGGCAGGCAGCCGGCCGTGCTTAGAACTGCTCGAACGCGGCGTCGAGGACGCTCAATAGGTTGGCGCCGGCAGAGTTCACCGGCCCTGGGCCGTTCTCTAGGTAACGGATGAAGTCGACATGGCCATCAAGGTAGAGGAAGTTCGACCCGCCGGGTACATGGTTGAACGAATCAACAGCCGCCGAGAAGTTGTCCGCCATGATCCACACAGTGCTCTGCGCCTGTGCGCTCCGGCCTGGATCATTGATGTCCGTAATCAGGAAGCGCTCGATGCCCTCACGCAGGCGGTACACGGTCTTGCCGCCGCCGTTGCCCAGCCCTTCGGGCACGGGAAGGTCCTCGAAGATTTTCTTGACGCCAGCTTCAAAATCGCCCCCAACCAACTCGAGCATTATGGGCAGCACGGCTTCAAACGCCTGATCCGGCACGGTGCCGCTGAGCCCTTCGATGTTAAGCAGGTTGCTGAGTGCGCTCACGTCTGTGGTTGCCTGCTCGGTGTCCGTTTGGTCGAATATCCAACCGAAGTACATATAGCTCGCGTCGATAAGTCCGATGCCGCGGTCGGCCGCACCGCCCGAGCAGGCATAGGCCAAATCGACCTCGCCCGTCTCCGGGTTTTCGAGATCACCGGGGCCCTCCTGGGAATCAGAAGGACAGAAGATAATGGCGGGATCCGTCAGGTATTCGGGATAGATGGAGGGGGGCCAGGGGCCCGCCGCAGCTATGCCGGTTCCGCCCGTCGTTGGTGGGGGGTAGGGCAACTGGGAGCAGTCCCGGAGTGGTTCATTGCGGATCGCAATGGTGGGGAAGTATTCGCCCGGGTCTTCGTTGGCGTACATCTTGAAGACCAGGCCCCATTGCTTCAGGTTGTTCTGGCAGCTCGCCCGCCGCGCCGACTCCCGCGCACGGGCCAGCGCCGGCAGCAGGATGGCCGCCAGAATGCCGATGATGGCAATGACCACCAGCAGCTCGATGAGTGTGAAACCGCGTTTACGCATTGATGACTCCTCCAGGCAGACACAATGTACCCACCCGTTGTTACATGATCATCGCCAGCCTCGCTTATAATGATGCCTTCCGGGCCGCACCCAGCCCGAATAGGATGTAGCGTACCATAAGCCGGCCGCAAAGTCATGCACACATTTTCCTGTTTTGCAGGCGGCTGATCATGATGCGGTTCGCAGCCCGTTATTTACCCCCTGTAAGGGCGCCGCGTCCGGCTTGAAGTTTATGGCGGACGCGGTGCCAGCCTTGAGCGCCTTAGACCCCACCTTCTGCAAAGAACCACAAGAGGTTTTATAAGCAGCCTCTTTCGGGTGCCTGGGAGCGCGGGCGTCCCCGACCGCCGTCTTGGGGGCTTGCGTGGCGTTTCGGCTCGCTTGGCCCCACCTTTGCGAAGACGTTTCCTCCTTCGCCAAGGCGCTACGGGGGACAAGCCGGTGGCAGGCGCTTGCCCTCGCGAGACCTCTGCGCCTTGGGTTGTGGGCGAAGCCCACGTCACCCGGGGCCACACACAAAGAGCCCCGCTCCGGAAACACCGAAGCGGGGCTGGCATTGGCTTGTCTGGGTTCTAATCCGGCGGGTTACCGGCTTAAAACGCCGCGAAAGCCGCGTCGAGAACCGTCAGCAGTCGAGCACCGGGACCATTGACCGGCCCCGGCCCGTTCTCCTGGTAACGGATGAAGTCGACATGGCCATCGAGATAGAGGAAGTTCGAGCCGCCAGGCACATGGTTGAACGAGTCAACACCGGCAGAAAAGTTGTCTCCCATGACCCACACGGTACTCTGGGCCTGCGCACTCTGGGCCGGGTTGTTGATGTTGGTGATGAGGAAGCGCTCGATGCCCTCACGCAGGCGATAGACGGTGTCGCCACCGCCGTTGCCCAGGCCGGGCGACGTCTTGAGGTCTTCGAACACCTTCTCTGTACCCCCCTCGAAGTTGCCCCCAGCAAGGTCGATTAGCATGTCGAGCGTGGCATCCACTGCCTGGTCTGGGATAGTGCCTGTGAGGCCGCCAATATCAAGCCCTGGAATAGCCCCGAACGCCGCGACATCTATGGTTGACTGGTTTACGTCGGTGCGGTCAAAAATCCAGCCCATGTATAGGTAGCTCGAATCAATGAGGCCGACACCGCGATCAGAAGCATCGGATGTACAGGGGTAGGCTATATCGATCTCGCCGCTTGTCGGATTGATGAGGTCGCCCGGGCCTTCCTTCGCGTCGGACGGGCAGAAGATGATGGCGGGGTCCGTCAGGTATTCCGGATAGATCGACGGGGGCCATGGTCCCGCGGCTGCGATACCGTACACATCCCCCGAGGGTGTGGGAGGATTTGCCTCACAATTGTAGTACGCAGCATTTCTGATCGCAATGGTGGGGAAGTATTCGCCCGGGTCTTCGTTGGCGTACATCTTGAAGACCAGGCCCCATTGCTTCAGGTTGTTCTGGCAGCTCGCCCGCCGCGCCGACTCCCGCGCACGGGCCAGCGCCGGCAGCAGGATGGCCGCCAGAATGCCGATGATGGCAATGACCACCAGCAGCTCGATGAGTGTGAAACCGCGTTTACGCATTGATGACTCCTCCAGGCAGACACAATGTACCCACCCGTTGTTAGCCGATCATTGCCAGTCCCGCTTATAATGCCTTCCGGGCCGCACCCAGCCCGAATAGGGTGTAGCGTACCATAAGCCGGCCGCAAAGTCATGCACACATTTTCATAACTTTTTGCCGGTACGGCGCAAGGCGGCGCGCTTGCTTGGGGAAACCGGCCCGCGATGGCGAACACCAACGTGCGGCCGAGATAGCCAGGCCGTTGGCGTAACTTTGGAGGGCGGTGGCTTGCCACCGCTGATGTGCAGGCGGCTTGCGCCCGAGACTGGCCCGGGAACCGGCGGAAACGCGGGGATTCATGTTGCTGCAGGGGTGCAGTATGGTGCATCCGCACCTTGGCCGCGCCGCCGCAAAGGCAAAGGGATAAGACGGCGGTTTAGTGGCGGACCAACTTGAGCCGCAACTAAATCCCCCCGGCAAGCACGCCCCCGCGACAAGCCCGCCGATATCCGATAGCCGATAGCCGGTGTCGCCTATCTGAAATGGGCGCACGCTGTGACCTATGTGTACCCCGAACCCGGCGGACAAGAAAAACGGCTGCAAAGGCTCTTGTGTAAACCCTTACCGCCGTTGCGCTTGCATGGCGCGCCCGCTGGGACTCGAACCCAGGACCCTCGGCTTAGAAGGCCGATGGATCAACCGCGTAACCACGCAGCGGACAATGACTTAACGAAACCGGCCCGGCCCGTGGGCACCAATATGGGCACCGGGAATCCCGAAGGGGGCACCGGGGCGGGGTATGCGGACCCGCCCGAAAATGCCCCCGATGCGCCCCCGGCGGACCCGGTTGTAGACGGCCTTGCGCGTTCCCTCGGGTGGCTGACGCCGGAGCAGCGGACGGCCGTGGCGCGGCTGCTGATGACGGGCGATGGGACAATTCCGGAGTGATGATAGTTTGCGGGTTCTTGCTACAAGGGCTTTGCAGTCCCGGCACGGCAGGTCACCCACAGGCATCTTCTGTTAATTCCTGGCCGGTAGATATGGTACAGTATCCTTTGTCTACAGGGTGACCGCTGGGTGGTGTCCGGGGCGCTCGTCCGCCGCGACACAGTGCACTGGGGAGATTGTTATGCCAGGACGACAACTGACTTCCCCGCTCTTCATCGTCGACAACGCCGACACGGAGTGGAAGGTTCAGAACTATCTGCAAGAGTGGGCCGAGGAATCGGTGCGGTTCGACATCGCCACGGGCACGTTCGAAATCGGCGGTCTCCTCGCGCTCGACGGCAAGTGGCAGGGCCTCGACGGCATCCGCATTCTCATGGGGGAAGAGGTCACCCTACGCACCAGGCAGGCCTTCGAAAAGGCCCGCAATAGCATTGAACGTACCCTCGATGACAGCCTCGAGCGGGAGAAGGAAGGCAACGACTTCCTCCACGGCGTTTCCGCCATTGTAGAGGCCTTGCGCGCGGGTAAAATCCAGTGCCGGGTTTACCGTAAGGAGAAGTTCCACGCCAAGGCCTTCATCACCCACGCGCGCAAGCAGGTCATCGGCGCCGCCGCGCTGGTCGGGTCGTCCAATTTCACCCTGCCCGGCCTCACGCAGAATGTCGAGCTGAATCTCCAGCTTCGCCAGGGCGTCGAGAACCTCCAGGAATGGTACGAGCACTACTGGGACAACGCGGAGGAGATCACCCCCGACATTCTGAAGGTCATCGAGCGCCACATCCGCGAATATACCCCTTTCGAGGTCTATGCCAAGGCCCTCCAGCAACTCATCCGGGGTCACGAACTCACCGCCAACGAATGGGAAAAGCAGGAATCGCTGGTCTACAGCAAGCTCGACCGCTACCAGCAGGAGGGCTACCACGCGCTGCTCAAGATTGCGCACCAGCACAACGGCGCGTTCCTGTGCGATGGCGTCGGACTGGGCAAGACCTTCATCGGCATGATGCTCATCGAACGGCTCATCAAGTTCGACAAGAAGAATGTCCTACTCCTTGTGCCCAAGTCCGCCCGTGAATCCGTCTGGGAACCCAAGCTCAAGGAGCTGCTGCCGTCGCTCTTCGGTCCTCGCTATTCCAACCTCGAAGTCATAAGCCATACGGACCTCTCCAGAGGCGAGACCTTCAATGACGACCTGGAGAACATTCGTGAACGTGCCGATGTCATCATCATCGACGAGGCCCACAACTTCCGCAACCGGGGCAAGGAAGGGGGCAACGGCCGCCGCCCCTCGCGCTACCGCCGCCTTGCGGAACTCGCCGCCGGCAAGCCCATCTACATGCTCACCGCCACCCCCATCAACAACAGCCTGCGCGACCTCCAGCACCAAATCGAGCTGTTCACACAGGGAGACAACAGCTACTTCCAGCGTACCTGCGGCATCAACTCCCTGCCGGGACACTTCCTGAAGCTCGAGAAGGCCATCGCGCAGCGTGTTGCGGGGGACGGGCAACAGGACGACGCTGGCCCCATTGATGTGAACATGGCCGAAGCCGAGGACGTGCTCAAGACCGACCGGCTCTTCGAAGAACTCGTGGTGCAGCGCAGCCGGTCCTATGTCCGCGAGAGCCAAAAGAACGAAGACGGCGCCCCCGCCATCTTCCCCACGCGCGAAGACCCCAAAGTGGCCAACTACTCCGTGAAGAAAATCTACGGCCGGTTGCTCGAATCCCTGGAAAAAGCCTTCCACAAGAAGAACCCGCTGTTCGCCCTGCCCATGTATTACCCGCTGGGGTACTACAAAGGCGACGACGAAACGATCGACCCCAAGCTCGAAAACCGGCAGAAGCAGGTCGTCGGCCTCATCCGCATCCAGTTCCTCAAGCGCTTCGAAAGTTCCCCCGTCGCCTTTCAGCAATCCTGTGCCAGCCTGCTCGGCAAGCTCATCGCCTTTGTCGAGAAGAACATCGAGACCGAAGCGCAAAAGAAACAGTTGCACCGTTGGCGCCAGATTCACGGGGAAACCGTGGATTGGGCTATCGAGCAGCAGATGGACTTTACCGACCCGGAACCCGATGACGAATCCTCGGACATCTTCACGCCGGAGATGCTGGAGGCCGCCGAGGAACTCAAGCCCGGCGAATACAAGCTGGACGAGATTCTGAACGAAACCCTGCTCGACATGGAGCAACTCGTTCAATTCATCGCTGAGTTGAAGCGCTTCCAGCCGCGCCATGATAACAAGTTGCAGGCGCTTATCAAGTTGTTGAAGAACGATTCCGCCCTCAGCAAACACAAAGTCCTCATCTTCACCGAGTACCACGCCACCGCCAAATACCTGAAACACGAGCTGGAAAAAGCCGGGTTCACCCACATCGACCAGGTCGACAGCACCACCAAGCGCAGGCGGGCCGATATCATCTGCCAGTTTTCGCCCTACTACAACGGAATGACATCGCCGGACCTCGCGGCCAAGGGAATCCCCGAGACCCGCATCCTCATCGCCACCGACGTGCTCTCCGAGGGCCTCAACCTCCAGGACGCCACGCGCCTTATCAACTACGATCTTCACTGGAACCCCGTGCGCCTCATGCAGCGTATCGGCCGTGTCGACCGCCGCCTCGACCCCGAGGTCGAAGCCAGAATCATCGAGGACCACCCCAGCCAGCAGGAAGTGCGCGGAACCGTCGCCTACTGGAACTTCCTCCCCCCTGACGAACTCGACAGCCTGCTCCGGCTCTATGCCCTCGTGTCCCACAAGGTGCTCAAAATCTCCAAGACCTTCGGCATCGAGGGCAAGCGCCTGCTCACGCCCGAAGACGACTACGACGCCCTGCGGGACTTCATCAAAGAATACGAAGGCGAGGAAACCACGCGCGAGAAACTCCACCTCGAATTCCAGCGCATGCTGAAGGACCACCCGGAACTTGCCGCCACCCTCGACAACCTCCCCCTGCGTGTCTTCTCCGGCAAGCAACACCCCGCCAAGGGCGCCCGGGGCGTCTTCTTCTGCTACAGCCTGCCCGCCCTCGATGCCGAATACCCCAATGCCAGTTCCGCCGGTAAAGAGGCATGGACCGAGGAGGCCGGCCGCGCCCAGTGGTTCTACTACGACCTCGACCACGACCAGATCGCCACGGACCCCGCCGAGATCGCCAGCATCATCCGCAGCACGCCCGACACCCCGCGCCATACCACGCTCGATGCCGATACCCTGCGCGCTATACGCAAGAAGGTGGAAAAGCGCATAGACAGAGACTATTTCCGGCGGATGAATGCACCGGTTGGCGTCAAGGCAACACTGAAGGCGTGGATGGAAGTCAGTTAATCGAGGGGATTGTGTAAATGGAAGAACCCGTGCTCAATGTGAATATGACCATGTTTGTGGCTGCCCTTTCGTATCTGAAGCAGGAGAAGGGGCGCCGCACGTTGCGCATTGCCTATGAGAACGGGCAGATGCTGCTTCAGTGCCGAGATGCGCCTATGTCCATTCCCTCCGAAGGCACTTGGCCCCGGGCGGCGATCATACCGTGGTCTTCATTGCCCAAGGTAGACCAGCGTGCACGGCCTGTATTCCCGAAGGCACAGATTGCCCTGATCGGACTGGAAAGAGAAGTAGACATCGGTGGGTTGCGTGTCCCCTGTAAGTGGGAAGATTGACAGGCCCCACAACACGTATCCCACGGCAATTGTGAAAACCATCAAGATAAGGTGAACAGGCCCCATGGCGCTCAGTGGAAGACAACTTCAGGATATCCGGACCTTTCGCCAGCTCGTCGGCTACCTGCGCGACGAACTCGGCTGGCCCATCGAGGAAGAGAACTTCGATGATCTCACCTACGAGTACGAACCGGAAGAGATCGGCCTCGATCCGAAACAAGCCGCAAAAGTGAAGTACATAAAGCAGTTGCGCCCGCTCACCAACAGCCAGCCCTTCGGCATCTTCTTCGTCTTCTTCGAGCCCAAGCGCCTGCCCGTCACGGTTATCCGCCGCATCCTGCGCGGCCTCGTGGTCAAGAAGCGGGCCGATGCCAGCGCTGCGGACCGCGCCGCGTGGGACATGAACGATCTGCTTTTCTTGTCCGCGTATGGCGACGATGAACACCGCACCATTTCTTTCGCCCACTTCAGCGAAGACCCGCACCACCCGGGCGATCTCGCGGCGCTGCGCGTGCTCCACTGGGAGGACCGCGACACCGTGCTCCATGTGAACGACGTGCACCAGGCCCTCAAAAACAAGCTCGCCTGGCCCGAAGACCCCCAGGCCGTGGAGAAATGGCGCGAAACATGGGCTGCCGCCTTTACCCTGCGCCACCGCGAGGTTATCACCACGGCGAAGCAGCTGGCCTCACGCCTCGCCACCCTCGCCCGCGATATCCGCGACCAGGCGAAAAGCGTGCTCGCTGTCGAGAACAAGCGCGAAGGCCGCGAAGGCCCCCTCACCAGGCAGCACCGCGCCTTCCAGAACTCGCTGCTGAAAGACCTGTCGGAAGACGACTTCGCCGACATGTACGCCCAGACCGTCGCCTACGGCCTGCTCTCCGCCCGCGTGTCCCGGCCCGCCGGCCTCACCGCCGACACTATCGCCGACATGATCCCCGTCACCAACCCCTTCCTCAAGGAACTCATGGAGACCTTCCTCAGTGCCGGCGGCCGCAAGAAAGACGGTGTGCCCGCCCTCGACTTCGACGAACTGGGCGTCAACGAGGTCGTTGGCATGTTGCGCGACGCCAACATGGAGGCCGTGCTCCACGACTTCGATGACCGGAACCCCGAGGAAGACCCGGTCATCCACTTCTATGAGGACTTTCTCTCCGAGTACGACCGCCGGCGGCGCGTCGAGCGCGGCGTCTTCTACACGCCCAAGCCCGTCGTGTCCTTCATCGTGCGCAGCGTACACCAGGTATTGCAGCAGGACTTTGGCCTCGAAGACGGCCTCGCCGACACCGCCACCTGGGGCGACATGCGCCGCAAGTTCCCCGGCATGAAGCTCCCAAGGCATGCATCGCCCAAGGAACCCTTCGTCCAGATTCTCGACCCCGCCACCGGCACCGGCACCTTCCTCGTCGAGGCCATCGACCTCATCCACCAGACCATGATCAGCAAGTGGAAGCAGGAGGGCAAGCGCGAAAAGGAGATCGATACGCTCTGGAACCGCTACGTGCCGAAGCACCTGCTCCCCCGGCTCTACGGTTTCGAACTGATGATGGCCCCCTACGCCGTCGCCCACATGAAAATCGGCCTCAAGCTGCAGGCAACCGGCTACCGCTTCCAATCCGACGAGCGCGCCCGCATCTACCTCACCAACGCCCTCGAGGAACCCATCGACCCCGGCGACTACCTGCGCACGCTCGCACCCGCCCTCGCACACGAAACCCAGCAAGCCAACGCCACAAAGCGCGACGTGCCGGTTACGGTAGTCATCGGCAATCCGCCGTATAGCGGCCACTCGGCCAATGACAGTGAATGGGCGGCAAGACTGCTGCGCGGCGGCGTGGAGCCGTCGGCAAACTACTTCGAGATGGACGGGAAACCCCTTGGGGAACGCAATCCCAAGTGGCTGAACGACGACTACGTCAAGTTCATGCGATACGCGCACTGGCGCATACAGCTTGCTGAGGCGGGTGTGTGGTCATTTATCACGAACCATGGCTACCTTGACAACCCCACATTCCGCGGCATGCGCCAAGGTCTTTTGCACTCCTTCACGAATATCAAAGTGGTCGATCTGCACGGAAACACAAAAAAGCGTGAGACCGCGCCGGACGGTTCGCCTGACAACAATGTGTTTGACATTCAACAAGGGGTTGCGGTGGCTGTCTTCTCGAAGGAGCCAGACACAGAGCAGTGCAAGGTGCAGCATGGCGATGTGTCTGGTCTGCGGGCGGCCAAATACAAACATCTCCTGGCAAACACGGCGGCGGGGATCGCCAAGGTCGGTCTTCAACCGCAACAACCGTTTTACCTCTTCTGCCCTGAAAACAGAGACCTTTGGTGTGAGTACGGCGTTTGGCCTTCACTACATGCGATGCTAGCAATCAATTCCGTCGGTATGGTCACCGCGCGCGACAGCCTCACCATCCACTGGGAACGCCAGCAGGTGTGGCAGACGGTGCAGGATTTCGCCGCCATGGAGCGCGAGGTTGCGCGCCAGAGGTTTCAGTTGGGGAAAGACGTTCAGGACTGGACCGTGGAGCTTGCGCAGAAAGATGTCCGTGCTTCCGGGCCATCGGAAAAACACCTGGCGCCGGTGCTCTACCGGCCGTTCGACACGCGCTGCACGTACTATACCGGCACGAGCCGCGGCTTCATTTGTAGGCCCCGCCCGGGAGTCACGCGCCATATGCTCGCGGGGGACAATTTGGGGCTCTATACTTGCCGGCAGATTGTCAGCGAGTCTTGGCGGCACATCTTGCCCACTGTAAACTTGACTGACGATTGCTATGTTTCAAACAAGAGCCGGGAACGCGGATACCTCTTCCCGCTTTACCGCGCACTCGACGCTGACGACATGGAGGCGCAGGGGCGCGCAAAAGACGGCCGGCCGGTCTTCGTTCCCAACCTGGACCGGGAGGTGGTGGAACGCTTTGGATCGCTGCTGGGACTGAAGTGGCAAGGTGTCGGCCGGGGCGACTTGCAGGCATCGTTTGCCGCTGAGGACTTGTTCTACTACCTCTACGGCGTACTGCACAGTCCCACCTACCGGTCGCGGTACAAGGAGTTTCTCACCCGCGACTTCGCCCGCGTTCCTCTCCCGGGCGCGCTCCCGCTCTTCCGGGAACTCGGCGCGTTGGGCGAGCGGCTGGTGACGCTGCATCTGCTCGACGGCTACGGCGAGGATCGCTGCGGCCACCAAGCCGAGATGCTGGCCCTGCTCGACCACGCACCGGCCGACTACCCCTTCGTGGGCGACGACCGCGCGGTGAAGAAGGTGGGCGAGCGGAGCAAGGCCCTGGCCGAGGTCGTGGACGGCGTGGGCCAGGTGACAATCAACAGCACGTCGTACTTCGACCGTGTGCCCGAGGAAGTCTGGAACTTCCACATCGGCGGGTATCAGGTGTGCCACAAATGGCTCGCCGACCGGAAGAAAGCCGGCCGCAGCCTGAGCGACGGCGACATCGCCCATTATCAGAAAATCGTGGTGGCGCTCCGCGAGACCCTCCGCCTCATGGGCGAGATTGACGCTATCATCGAGGCGCACGGCGGCTGGCCGGGCGCGTTTCATACGGGCGAGGCGCAAACCAAGAAGTAGGCCGCTTGAGCAGTGTTCCTTATGTACATAGACGAAAGTGGCGACTGCGGTCTCACCGATTCGCCCACGCGCTATTTTGTGCTGTCGGGCCTTGTCGTTCACGAATTGGTGTGGCAGGCCATGCTGAACCGTCTCATCGACTTTCGGCGCCGCATGAAGAAAAGCTTTGGCCTGGGCATGCGCACAGAACTGCACGCGGGACCGCTGATTTCAAGGCCTGGGCGTTGGTACGCATACGAAAGAACGACCGATTAACCATTCTGCGCAGCTTCGCCAATGAGCTTGGCTCAATGGACGATCTCAACATCATCAACGTTGTCGTCGACAAGCAAGGGAAGCCGTTAACTTACGATGTCTTCGAGATGGCGTGGAAGGTGCTTATTCAACGTTTCGAGAACACCTTGGCACATCGGAACTTTGCCGGCCTGGAAAACCCCGATGACCGTGGCATGCTGTTTCCTGACCGCAAGGACGACAAAAAACTCGTCACGCTGCTTCGGAAGATGCGATGCTATAATCCAATACCCAATCGAATCGAATACGGCACAGGAAGCAGGAACATCGTGATGAGCAAGGTGGTCGAAGACCCCAACTTTCGTGACTCGGGCGATTCCCTGTTCATCCAGGCGGCGGATCTGGCGGCCTTCCTGCTCTATCAGCACCTGGCGCCATCCGGCTACATGCGGAAGAAGTCAGCGAACAACTACTTCAAGAAACTGGAGCCCGTCTTATGCAAGAGGGCCTCGAGCACGGATGCGATGGGGATTGTGCGGCTGTAAACAAGGAAGGGGACCCGTGGGTCCCCGGAGGAATCCTACTACCCGGATGAGCCGAGGTTCAGATTCCAAATGAAGTATACCGTGGGCGCTACGGCCTGTCAATAAGGATATGGAGCAGGAAAATCACCTGTCTGGCAGGAAAAGGGATGGCATTTCAAGGGCAACGCCGGATGACTATGCGGCGCCTCGAGGTAGTGGGGAGCTCGTTATCAGAGCTTCTGGTTGTGGACCGGGGTCAGCTTTCAACGCCGCAGCATATCTGGTAGAGTCTTCACTTGAGGGAGGCGGGGAACCGTATCCCGTCTGTACGCATAATTTGAGGAAGGGGGTCGAATGAGTCAGGAAACGGAGTATGAGCTCACGGGCATGGAACACTCCAAGCCGTTCATGACCCCCGAGCAGTACCAGGCGTTTGTCGAGCGCTTTCAGGAGGCCGTGAAGCCGGCACTCGACCGCCAGCGCGACGCGCGCATTCGCAGCGAAGAAGAGGCCAAGCGCCACTTGGTCCGATGAGTATACGTGCCACCGCGTGGCTTGGTGGCGCAACGCGCGATGGTGCCGCGTAGCCCCCCCTTTTTTCCTACAGGCGTTGTTCTTCTTCCGGCGACTACATCCTTCGGGCGTGCAGGGGCCGCAGGTCTCCAAGCGACGGAGAACAAGAGGAGACCCGAAGGTCTTCGTGGTGGCGCGGTCGGGAGACCGGCCACAACTCATGACCGAGCCAGGACAATGACCAGGAGACCTGAAGGTCGGCACCGTGGCGCGGTCGGGAGACCGGCCACAACTCATGACCGTGCCAGGGCTATGACCGCAGGTCTCCAGAGACCGGAGGTAGGAAGAGGAGACCTGAAGGTCGCACCGTGGCGCGGTCGGGAGACCGGCCACAACTCATGACCGAGCCAGGGCAAGACCGTAGGTCTCCAGGTCTTCAGGTGGGTTCTGGCCGGTCCGCACCGTGGCGCGGTCGGGAGACCGGCCACAACTCATGACCGCACCGTGAGCGTACCCGCGAGCCGAACCCTCCACGTCATTCAGGGACCGAAGCACAGCCCGCCCGAGGCGGATAAACTTCGAAGACAATGGCGCTACACAGTGCAACTGTGTAGCGAGGTAAAAACCCTGGCCTGCATCCCTCTTGCAGGAACCGCCCTCGGCTGCGGCGCGGCTGCGCTCCGCTTCGCGCCTTGCCCGAGGCCCGTTCCTGCTGCCTGCTTGGCTCGACTCACCGAACTGGGGACAGGGCAAGCCGGAAACCGAGGTTGCAGTTCCCGTTGCCGGGCGCGCTGCCGTCGCGATCGGCCGACCGGCAGTACCCCGGGTCGAAGAACCAGCTGCCGCCGCGAAGCACGCGGGACGAGCCCCGGGGCGAGTCCACCCAGGCACTTCCATCCGCCGGCGCGCCCGTGTAGTTCGAATGCGAGTCGTCTTCGCACCACTCCCATACGTTCCCGTGCATGTCGTGCAGGCCCCAGGCGTTTGCGCGCTTCCGGCCCACTGGGTGTGTTTCACCCCCACTGTTGTCATCGTACCAGGCGTAGGCACCAAGGTCACTTTCGCTGTCACCGAAGCAATAGGCCGTCGTGCTCCCTGCCCGGCACGCATACTCCCACTCCGCCTCCGTCGGCAAGCGGGATTCGTCGTGCGTAAAGCGCTTGTTCAAGGCCTTTAAGAACTCCCGGCAATCGTTCCAGGATATGGATTCCACAGGCCACGAACTGTATTCCTTTTCAGGGGCGCCAAAGAAACGCGAAACTCGGGTTCCCAGGCGCTTTTCCGAGAAATGGCTCGGGTTGTTCCCCATCACCGCCTCCCACTGCGCTTGCGTCACGGGGTACTTGCCCATCCAGAAACCACGGGTGATTTCCACGGGATGCTGCGGGCCTTCGGGGTCAGAACGTCTTTCTTCGCTCTCCGGGCTCCCCATCAGGAATTCCCCCGGCGGTATCCAAACCAGGTCCAGCATGACCCCGCCACCAAGGTCCACTGTGCGCGTGATTTCGCCGTTCGGGGCGGTGGTTCGCTGGCGGGCTGCGGCGATATCCGGAAACACTTCGCAGGGCGAGACCGCAGGGTCGGTGGTGTCCATAAGTCCAATGTCTTGATCAGATATGCAATTCGATTTTTTTTCGGAAGGAGCGGTTGCCGGCTCGCGGGGACGCTCGCCCTCCCGTTGCGCTGTGTGCTGTGTGGTTGGTGGCGTTTCCGGCTCGCGGGGACGCTCGCCCTCCCGTTGCGCTGTGTGCTGTGTGGTTGGTAGCGTTTCCGGCTCGCGGGTACGCGCGCCCTCCCGGGGACGCTCGCCCTCCCGGGGACGCGCTGCTGCCTGTTCAAGCAATTTCACCAGGGCTGCACAGTTGGGCGGGCGCTCGACTACTTCTTTGGCGAGGCCGTGCAGGAGGGCGCCGTTCACATGCGGAGGCACGTCCTCCAATGGTTCGGGTTGCTTCATCATGATCTGCATGGAGATGTCGCCGCCGGTAAAAGGCGGGTCGCCGGAGAGCAGTTCGTAGAGCGTGACAGCGAAGGCGTACACGTCGTTGCGCGGGTCGTTGCGGTGGGCCTTTTCGTTCATGAGCTGTTGCGGGCTCATGTAGGCGAGGGTGCCACTGGTGGCGTGGCCGGTGAGGCGGGTCTGGGTGTCTTTGGCAATCCGCGCGATGCCGAAGTCCGCCAGCTTCAGCGTACCGTCCTGCGCGACAAGCATGTTGCCGGGTTTCACGTCACGGTGCAGCACTTCCTTGCTGTGGGCATAGCCGAGGGCGGCGGCCACCTGCTGTGCCCACGGGAGCACCTCGTCCAGTGTGAAGGGCTCACCCCGTTGCGCCAGCCGGTCGGCCAGCGACGCCCCGTCGACGTACTCCATGGAGATGAAATGGAGACCGCCGTGCGTGTGGAAGTCGTGTACGCCGACGATGTTCGGGTGCCGCAGCTTGCGGGTTAGCCGGACCTCGCGTTTGAAGCTGTCCACAGCCCGGTTGTTGCCCAGAAGTTCCGGCTTCAGCACCTTGAGCGCCACATACTCCTCGAGTTCCGTGTCCTGCGCGAGCCACACCTCGCCCATGCCGCCCCGGCCCACGCGCTGCACGAGGCGGAACCGCCCGGCCAGCACCAGTTCCGGCACCACGCGGAATAGGGTCGGTTCGTCGCCCTCGTATTCGAAATCATCCATGAGCACCTGTCCCGTGCTGATAAACCCTAAATCGGGAGATATCCTTGCCTATAGCGCCTTGTGGTGTCAATGCGCCGTGGCATGGTGGAGCAAGAATCCAGCCAGGGCCTTTCGTGACCGGGTTGTCCCAAATCCGGTGGCACGCGGGTTGCTCCATACCGGGCGGCACGCGGCGTGAATGGCCGCGGCAACCACAGGAGACGGCGTATGTGTGCAGAATCCAACAGGCTGATGTCCCATCCCGCTTTGGCAGCGGTGGCTACGCAGACAAGCTGTGCGGGGTGCGGGCGCATTCTTGTGAGCCGTTACGCCGCAGCGGGGACTTGCCAGGACTGTGGGGCAGTGTTGTGCTTCCGGTGTTGGTCGGCGGGGTTGCGGCAGTGCCGGGCCCACGCCACGGCGGCGGTGCTCCCGGAAGCGCCGGCGGACAATGCGTCCACGGCTTCGCCCCGGGACACGCACATCCCCGAGGACAATCAACCCGGCGAAATGCGCAGGGTGACATGGGCCGGCCGCCGGGAGCGCCGGTGTGTGCGTTGCGGCGAAGAACTCGGGTATACGGCTGCGCGGCACCGGGGAACACCACGCTATTGCACCTCGTGCCAGGAGGAACTGGTCAAGCCGCCGGACACCCTGCCCATGGGCGCGGTGGATGCGGCAACGGCGTGCTACCTCGAGCAGGTGTTCCTTGACCGGGTGGATCCGCGCGGAAAAGCGAAAGCGGCTCCCGGCGCGGACAATGTCGATGCGCGAGTCTTCGATACGCACCCCTGCGCCGGCGCGCTCCGCAAACGTCTCGATACGCTTCCGGCGAACCGGGCTGTCGATGTGCGGCGTGCGCAGGGCATTTGGCGGTGGTTGGGCGGCCATGACCGGCGTGTCACGTTCGCGGCGTGTGCAGACCGCAGGCAACTGCTCGAGCGTGGTTACCAGCATGGTCCCGCGGGTGCGGCACTTCTCCACCAGGCGCGCACCAAGCTGAACGATGAACACAGCGGGGTGCTGGTGCTGTTCAGTCCGGCGGGCTGGCAGCAAGGGCTCGCGTTGGCGCCCGATACCGTTCTGGTCTGTCTCGGCAAGGACGGCCGCTGGCAGGTGCGCCACGCCCTCGCCAGTGCAGACGACGCGGCGTATATCGAAGGACTTTTCACCGGGTACACGGCGCAGGAAGAAACCGCGCATGCCCTGGCGCGTATTCGCGAGGCCCCGGCGGGCGGCTTTCCCCTGAGTGCGAAGGCCTTTGCACGGCAGCATGGCTATACCGAAGACGCCGTGGCGGCGGCTTTTCGCGCGGCGGCCGATGAAGGGGCGTGGCATTTGTGCGACGACACGCAGCGGCAGGACTTACTGCTGGACCTGCGGTAAGGGATAAGGAGACACGGTCATGACAGCCTTTGAACATTTCAAGCGCACGCTCGCGCGAACGGTGAACCACCTGCGCGGGCCGCGCCAGCCCGGCGAGGAGCTGATGGCCGCCATCGACAGCGCCGATGACTGGCATACGCTCGAACGCAAGCTCGGCGACCTGCGCACACGCGCCCGGCGCCGGCAACAGGAGGTTTTGGAGCGCCTGCAGCCGCTGTCGGACAAGGTGGAGCAGTTGCTAACCGAGGCGAAGAAGGCGCGTATCCGCGTGGTGCGGGACAACCTGTTGCGCCAGGCCGAGGGCTACATGGTGCAGCTCGAGGCGGAGGACCAGCCCGCGGCCGTCCACGGCGCCAATGTCACGCTCATCACGAATCTCCTGAAGCGGGTACAGCGGGCGAAGGCCATGGCGGCCTCGGGCGTGACGCCCGACGCCGTCGAGGCGATTGCGGCGCAACTCGAGGACATCGTGGGCGATTATGAGACGGTGCAGGAGGCGGCCCGCGACCTCGAGGAAGCGGATGTTGACCCCGTGTCTGAAGCGCCGCAAGCCGGCAACATCGAAGCACGCCTGGGTGCGCTCACCGTCGAGACGGAGGCTGTGCCCACGCCGGAAGCCGAAAGTAACGTGGAAGCACTGGAACGCAAACTCTACGCCGCCCAGGCGGAGTGAACGAAAGGAGCAGCGCCATGCGTTGGATAAACGACCTTTTCAAATCACGTGCGCGCCGTGCGGCCGACCAGGCCCGGGCACGCAACCGCGCCATCGCCAAGGCGCGCACGGCCCTGCGCCGGGAACGCCGCGCCATCACCAAGCGGCAGTCGCGCAGCGAGGAACTGCGCACAGCCGCCGTCGAGCATGAGCGCGCCGGCCGCCCCGGCCTCGCCAAGCAGAAGGTGCGCCGCTTCGTGCAGATGGACAAGGAGGTGCTCGCGCGCAACCTCGCCCTGGACAACATGGAGCACGTGCTCGAGCAGGCCCAGACCACGGACAACTACGAGGGCTTCGTGCGCGCCATGGAAGTCGTCGCGAATATCGAAGAACTGGCCCAGCAGGGCGTCGACCCGGACACCGTGCGTGAGCGGCTGGCCGGCCTGGCCGAGCGCAACCAGGACCTCATGGAGCCGTGGATGGAGTCGGACGGCCCCGTGGCCACGGCCGCCCTGCCCGCATCCGTTCAGTTGAACGTCGAGGAGGAGGACGCCTATGCGCAGATTATGGGCGATGCGGCGGGGAGCATCGCCGCGGAAAACCCGCAGGCGGAAGGGTCGGTCTTCGCGAAGATGGACGCCGACCTCGAACAGAAGATGAGCGAGGCCCTGAACCGGGGGTAACCACACCATGGATATGGAACGCGAACGGCGCCGCGCCGAACAACAGGCCAAGCAGGCGCTCACGGACAACAACTGGCCCCTGGCCGGCTACCACCTTTACCGCGCGGCGCGCATGAGCCTGCGCATGGCGGAGCAGAGCAGCGGCACGACGCGCGAGGGCCTGCTGCGCCTGGCCCACGCCTACACGGCACGGGGTGATGAAGCGTTGCAACAGGCACCGGCGTCCCGGGGGGGAAGCAGTTTGAAAACCGCCAACACCGGCGAACAGGATGCGGAAGATGGACCAAACGACTGGGTGCTCGCGGAGCGCCCGGAGGTGCGGCTGGCGGATGTGGCGGGCATGGACGATGTGAAGCGGATTGTCGAGGAGCATATCCTGCTGCCGATTCGCCACGGCGACGTGTACGCACAGTACGCGTTGCAGCCGGGGGCCGGTGTGCTGATGTATGGCCCGCCGGGCACAGGCAAGACGCACATCGCCCGGGCTATCGCCGGCGAGATCGACGCGGCGTTTCTGCCCGTGGACATGAAGAAGGTCCTCAGCAAGTGGTTCGGCGAGAGCGAGCGCCTTTTGGCGAGCTTGTTCGAGGAAGCGCAGACGCACCCGCGTTCCGTGCTGTTCTTCGACGAGGCCGAGGCGCTGTTTCCCAAACGCGGCGGCACGAACTCATCGGTCATGGCGCGGGTGGTGCCACAGCTTTTGCAGCTCATGCAGGGCGTCGGTGCAACGGGCCACACCATGGTCCTGCTCGGCGCGACGAACCGGCCCTGGCTCATGGATGAAGCCGCGACGCGCCCCGGCCGTTTCGGCCGCCTGGTGTATGTCGGCCTGCCGGATGCCGAAGCACGTGCCTATATGCTGCGCCACGCGATGCGCGATACGCCAACGGAGGACCTCGACTTCGAAGAGCTGGCCGGCCTCACCGGCGGCTATACCGGCGCGGATATCGCGGGCGAGCGCGACAGTGTATGCGTCGCGGCAAAGATGGCCGCGCTGCGCCGTACCATTGCCCGCCTCGACGGCGGCACCGCACTGGCCACCACGGTGGAACCTGTGTGCATGACCGACTTCACACACGCGCTGGAGCATATTGGTCCGTCTGTCGGCCCCGGCGACCTGAAGCCGTTTGCGCGTTTTCGCAAGGGCCTTGGCCAACGTGCGGCATAGGGCGCGTACCGCTGCACGCGGGATTTGACCTCCGCGCGCCAGGCAGACAGAATGAACCCGCACGCACCCATGGGGAGTCTCGGGTATGGCGCCGAACAACCGTCCAGAAGAACATGAAACCGCCGCAGAAGCCGGTCCGGCTGTAAGCGCCGCTTCTGCGCAATCGACGCGCGATTTTTTCGCCGCAACCCGTGCCGAACTCCGCCGTGCCATCGAGGACGCGCGCAGCCGCGTGATGCCCCGGCACACAGTCCCCGGCATCCCGGTATCTGCACGGGAGAATGCCCGCGCCGCCGTGGCGGAAATGCGGGACCGTGCGCGTGCACGCGTGCGTGGTACGCAAGGCCCTGCGGAAGCGTCAGCGGAGACCTTGTCCCTGGCGGACCTGCACGGGCTCGAACGCGTGTTGTCGCATGTGCGGCACAGCGTGGTGCGCATATGCTTCTACAACCTGAAACTCTTCTGCCCGAGCCTGGCCGACGAATACGACGCCGAAGTGCGCGCCCAGGTGCTCACCAACATCGACCAGCTCGATGCCGTCGAGCGGGAACTCGATAGTTTTTTCGGGGCGGTGCTGAGTGGTGGGCGCACCGTGGGCAACCATTTCCCCGCGGCGCAGCGCGAAGTGGCGGCGGCACTGCGCGAGCTGCGCGACGCATGCGCCATGGTCCGCGGCGAACTCGATCACGAAGCTGCGCGCACGGCTTTCGCGAAGTCCGGGCCTCAACTGGTCGACCGGGTCATGGACGGTTTGGGCGGTATCCAGGCGGAACTCGATGCGCACAAGGTCGCGCTCAGCGAGATGCTGGACGAGGTACTCGCGTTGCACCAGCCACAACTGGCCGAGGCCGGTATTACGGCGAAGCGCGATACCGCCGCCACGCCAAAGGTCATCGCGGACAAGGAAGCGCTCGCCAATGCCTTCGGCGAGATCGTGACGAACACCGTGAAGTACGCCCACGCCGATACCCTGCATGTGGACATTCGCCCGAGCGAGGACCGGCTGTGGGCGAACGTTACGCTTATGGACAACGGGAAAGGCATACGCTCGGATATCGCCGAAACCTGCACACAGCGCGGGGTGTCTACCGGCGGCACGGGCGAGGGGCTTGCCATGGTGCGGGAGATTATCGAGGCGGAGCACCTCGGCAGGCTGACCGTCGAAAATGGGAAAGCCGGCGGCTGCCGGGTCACGATGCGCCTGCCGGTGAAGCTGCAACTGGGAGAACGCGCCGAATGAGCACCGCAGAGATTCTCATCATCGACGACGACCTGGGCGATTTCAAGCCGGGGCTGCAACAGGCCCTGCGCGGGCACACGCTGCGCTTCGCCTATTCAGGCGGCCAGGGCCTGAAGGAACTCGAGGCGAACACAAACATCGCGCTGGTGCTCCTCGACATCAAGATGCCGGCGGAGTTGGCTGCGGACGACATGCGCGAGGGGGTCGAGGTATTGAAGCGCATCAAGGCCGATTACCCGGATGTGCCGGTCATCATGCTCACCGTTTTGAACGAGATCGACCTCGTCGTCGAGGCGGTACAGGCGGGCGCGTTCCACTACATCACCAAACCCATCGACCGCGACAAACTGCGCGATGCCGTGGCCCGTGCGCTCGAGAACACACAGCTCAAGGCCGAGGTCGCCACCATGCGCCGTGCTCGCGATGCCATGCTCCAGGTGAACACCGGCCCCGCTGCGGCGTGCGGCACGTTCCATGGGCTCATCGGCAAACACCCGCTCATGCACGAACTCTACGCGCGAATCGAGCGGGCGGCGTCGTTCGACGACATGAGCATCGTCATTCTCGGGGAGTCCGGCGCCGGCAAAGACCTCGCCGCGCGCGCCATTCATGCGTGCAGCCCCAGGGCGCAAGGCCCCTTCGTCGCGGTCAATTGTGGGGCCATCGCCGAGAGCGTGCTCGATGCGGAGCTCTTTGGCCACGAGAAAGGCGCCTACACCGGCGCGGAAGAGGCGGGCGAGGGCCTCTTCCAGCGCGCACACGGCGGCACCCTCTTCCTCGACGAAATCGGCGACATGCCGCATGCCTTGCAGGTGAAGCTCCTGCGCGCCATCGAAAGCGGGGAGATCACGCCGGTCGGCGGCAAACCGGTGCCCATCGATGTGCGCTTCGTGTGCGCGACCCACCGCAACCTCACCCAACTGCGCGACGCGGGCACGTTCCGCGAGGACCTCTTCTACCGCATCTGGGACATCCCGCTCACGTTGCCGCCGCTGCGCGAACGGCGCGAAGACATTCCCGAGCTGGCCGCCCATTTCCTCGAAGAATGCAAGAAGCGCAACGGCATCCAATGCACCATCTCCCCCGAAGCTATCGCGGCCCTCACGGAATACGACTGGCCCGGCAACGTGCGCGAACTCTCCGCCACGCTGCGCCGCATGGTCGTCTTCGCCGAGAACGGCCGCATCACCGAGGCCCAGGTGCGCCGCGCACTACATATTGAAGATAAGGGAGGGACCCGCGAGCCGGCCGGCAATTACGTGGGTGAAGGTGGAAATGACCGGACCCCTGAAGATGTGCCTTCTGTTCCAGAATACGCCGCACAAGGTCCCCCTTCGAAGGGGGTGGCGAGGAACGAGCCAGGGGATGTTGGCTCCCCGTTGGGGCCGGTCTCCGCGCGCGCCACCGACCCCGACCGCCAGGGCTCCAATCCCCTGCCCGACGAATACCCCGAGATAACCGACCTCGCCGAATACTGCCGCCTCTACGGCGAAATCGCCCTCACCGAAATCCTCACCCGCGCCGTCGAGGAAGGCGGCGGCGTGCGCGAAGCCATGGCCCTCCTTGGCACCCCCGAGGAAAAATACGACGCCTTTCGAAAATGGCTGCAAAGGCTGGGCGTGAAGGTGCGGAAGGGGTAGGAGCGCGTGGAAGACTACCGTTGCGCGAGAAACTGCTCCATGGTCAGACCAGTATCCTTCACAATGCGTTGGAGTAGGGACGGCGCGATGTCACGCCCCTTGTGAAAGGGGACAGTCGTTGCCCGACCGTTGGCGTGGCGGTATTGGCGGTGTGAGCCGCGCTGACGAACAAGCGTAAAACCATGGCGTTCGAGAATGCGCGCAACTTTTTGCGGCTTCAGAACGGGAAGGTCGCCCATGGGGTTTTACTCGCCCACGGCAATCTGCTGCGTGCCGACGAACTCCGCCTCAAAACGTGGTTCGCCATCCTCGAGCAGCATGGCGATGACCTCACGCAGGTTCGCGTCCAATTCCTCCATTGTCGCCCCCTGCGAATGAGCGCCCGGGAAGCCCGGCACATAGCCCACCAGCAGGCCCGTCGTGGGGTCGCGTTCAATGACGGCCGTAAAAGAGCGTGTCGGCATCTATTGCATCTCCTGTCTGATGTCCATGGCGCGTCGTGGTCCATCAAAGACCAAGCACACGCCCGCACGATCATGCCGTGATGCGGCGGCAATGTCCATGGGCAATCCCATTCTACCAGAGTTCCGGCCATGCTGCACGCGATGCTTTCTCCTTCACCCTTCACCCTTCACTCAGACCTGACGGTCGGCACGGTCATTTCGGGCGCGGAACAAAACCTCGTCCGAAATCTTGCTCCTATGGAAAACACCTTCGCCCCTCTACGTCATTGCTATGACGACAGGAAAGGGAGGGCGAGCGTACCCGCGAGCCGGGAAGAAAGAGAACTCACCACAGAGACACAGAGTGCACAGAGGAGAGAGCAAGAAGAAGAGAAGGGCGAGCGTACCCAGGGAGGGCGAGCGTACCCGCGAGCCGAACCCTCCACGTTATTGCGAAGAAAATTTCGGACGAGGGTCCCTCGCTCCCAAACTTGTCCGCCTCTGGCGGGTTTCCATTTGGGAGCGTTCCTGTTTTTGGAAGCTCCGCTTCCTCTTTCCTTAAGAGCGAAGCAAAGCCCGCCCGAGGCGGACAAGCTTCGAAATACAATCGGGTTCCAAAATGGAAATTTGGGAACCAGGATGTTTTATACCCCCGTTCAACACAAATCGACAAAAACCGCACTGCGCGCGGACAGAGGGGGGGAAGCCCCCCCTCTGTACTCCCCCCAAAGGGTTCAAGAAACCAAGCGCCAAGGGTCCAAGGGACAAAGCGCCAAGGGACTAAGATGTACGCGGCGGAGACAACACCACACGAAAACCCCAGTAGATGCTCGGGGTCACGGGGAGGTACCCGAAGCGAAGGGCGGACCGGCAGAGCCTGCTGTAGTGGCTCCAGGAGCCGCCCCGCAAAACGCGGTCGTCACTTTTTGCAGTATTCTCAGGATCGCGTCCCGGGCTGCGGTTGTAGTAATCAGAATCGTAGTAATCCGAACACCACTCCCAAACGTTCCCGTGCATGTCGTGCAAGCACCAGGCATTCGGGCGTTTGCGGTCGGCCGGGTGCGTCTCACCGCCGCTGTTGTCACCGTACCACGCATATGCTCCCAAATCAACCGCGTCATCGCCAAAGTAATAGGCCGTCGTCGTGCCCGCTCGGCACGCATACTCCCACTGTGCCTCCGTCGGAAGACGGAACCCGCCGCCCGAAACCCGGCTGTTCAGCTTCTTGATGAAGGCCTGACAGTCATTCCAAGAAACGCTCTCTACCGGATGAGTTGGTTGTGTATCCCTTCGCGAGGAGATCCATCCCGTTCCAACTTTCTTCTGAAAATAGCTCGGGTTGTTCCCCATCACCGCCTCCCACTGCGCCTGCGTCACCTCGTGCTTGCCCATCCAGAAACCACGCGTGATCTCCACCCGGTGCTGCGGGCCTTCGTCGCGGCCCCGGCCTTCCTCGCTCTCCAGGCTCCCCATCAGGAATTCCCCCGGCGGTATCCACACCAGGTCCAGGTTCACACCGTTGCCAAGGTCCACCTGACGCGCCTCGCCGGCCTGCGGCTCCCGTTGTATCGGCTCGCGGGTACGCTCGCCCTCCCGTTGTGCTTCTTCGTGCGTCCTTTGTGTGCTTTGTGCCTTTGTGGTTTGTCCGGTCTCTTCTGGCTCGCGGGTACGCTCGCCCTCCCGGGGATGCTCGACCTCGCGCGTAATGGATGCCATTTCCCCTGCAACCTGTGCCGCAGTATCGGGCCGTAGCTCCGGCTGGGGCTTCAGCAGATTGTCCACCAGCTCGTCCATCGCTTCTGGCAGACTCTTGTCTACCTCCGTAGGCAGGGCGAAGCGGCCCATGGGCAACTCGCCGGTGAGGCATTGGTAAAGCACGACGCCCAGGCTGTAGAGGTCGCTCCGGGGCGTGGGTTCGTGGCCCTGCAACTGCTCCGGCGCCAGGTAGACGGCGGTGCCGATGGCCATGCTCGATTGCGTGAACCGGTTCGACCCCGCCGCGCGGGCAAGGCCAAAGTCGAGCAGCTTCACCGTGCCGGCTTTGCACAGGAAGATGTTCTGCGGCTTGATGTCGCGGTGGATGGTCGTGCGGTGCGCGTAGTCGAGGGCGATGCATACCTGGCGGATGATCCCGGCGGTTTGCTTCAAGGGGAGTTTCTTGCGCGCTTGCAGATGCTCGTGGAGGCTCCTACCCTCGAGCAGTTCCATAGTGATGAAGCGGATGCCCTGGTGCTCGCCCAGGTCGAAGGTGTTCACGATGTTCGGGTGCGCCAGGCCCTGCGCGATTTCCGCCTCCTGCACGAACCGCTCCCGCGCCCTGTCGCTGTTCATGAGCGACGGCAGGATGACCTTGAGCGCCTTCTCACGGCCCGACATCAGCGTGTCCCGCACACGGTACACCAGCCCCATGCCCCCGCCGCCCAGCGTCTCCACCACCTCGAACCGCCCGGCCACCACCTCGCCGGCGGAAAACACGATTCCTTCATCCCGCGCCGTGAACAGCGTCGGGTGCTCGCCAAGCGAGGCAAAATCAAACCGTGAAGGCATGAACCGCGTTCTCCACTCCTGCCGTCAGACCCGTCGTACACGTCCCCGGTGCATAGCGTAGCGAATTCCTGTTGCCCCGCGTCACCCGCAGCGTCCGTCATGATAAATAGAGCGCCTGGTAGGTGTCAAAGCGCAGCTCGCAGCCGCCCAGCCACAGCGTGTCTTGGGCTTTGTTCTGGCCGGTCTCTGACCGTGCCAGGGCTATGACCGCAGGTCTCCAGGAACGGAGAAGAAGAGGCGACCTGACGGTCGGCGCGGACGGGAAGCTGCGGGAGGGCGGGCGTACCCAGGGAGGGCGAGCGTACCCGCGAGCCGGGAAGAAAGAGAACTCACCACAGAGACACAGAGTGCACAGAGGAGAGAGCAAGAAGAAGAGAAGGGCGAGCGTATTGGGGAGGGCGAGCGTACCCGCGAGCCGGGAAGAAAGAGAACTCACCACAGAGACAC
>CAZMVU010000010.1:0-49811 GCA_964569295.1 uncultured Nitrospirales bacterium | reverse complement strand
GGCGGATGGCCCGCGCAAACGTATTCGAAGCTGAGTCTTTGGGTATCCAATACGCCGTAGATGAGGGTGAAGAACTGTCCACGGTTGGTATCCCAGGTAAAGCGCGTATTAAGGCGGCCCGCCACTTCCGCCGGCGGCACAATGCGATCCCCGGCCGCTGTGGTGAGTTCGCGGACAAGGGACGAGGTGCGCGCTTCGGGTGCCAGTAGCTGGCTCACGGACACGGCCAGCAGGGCCGCGGGCGCGCCATGGCCGGTAACATCCAGCAAGTACACACCCACATGGGTATCGTCGAGGGAAAAAACATTGAGGATATCGCCGGCCAAGGCCTCGCAGGGCCGGAACCGCCACGCAACGCGCAAGGGATCGGCCACGGGGGAAGACGCTGGCAGAAGCGCTTGTTGCACCTTCGCCGCCGCGTGCAGGCTGCGGGCCATTTCCGCATAGGCCGCGCGCAGTTCCTCTTGCGCGCGAACCCGTTCACTGACATCAGACTGTATGCCGACGTAATGGGTAAGCACGCCCTTGTCATCGCGGAGCGGCGTAAGGGCGAGCCGGTTCCAGAAGGTGGCGCCGTCCTTTCGGTGGTTCAGCAATTCCACCGTGCAGGCCGCCCCCTTTTCAATAGCCTTCCGAATAGTATCCAGGGCGTCCGAGGCAGTAGCGGGACCTTGCAGGAAACGGCAGTTTCTGCCGAGGACTTCCTCGCGGCTGTACCCGGTAAGGCGCTCGAAGCCACGATTTACATAAATGAGGGGTAAGTCCGGCTGGCTGCAATCGGCGATGGTGATACCCTCGAGACAATACTCCAGCGCCTGTTCGCGCAACGCCAAAGCGGCACGCAGGTGCGCCAGCTCCATTTCACGCTCTCTGCGTTGCGGCGCGTGCGATGACTTGTCTCTGCGCTCAGGCATTCATCGGGCACCTTTCCCCCTGCCATCTTCTGGCACGCGCACAACGGCGGCACTATGCCACACAACGCGCCGTACCACATCCCCCCCTGTCAGGAACTGTCACTGTCTTCGATCTCCTTGATGCGGATATTGCGGAATTCGACGCGGGAGCCGTGCCCCAGTAAAGCAAGGTGGCCGGATGTGTTGTGCAGGCCAGGGTGGTCCTTGTCATCAGGCGTAGGCTTGTCACGCCAGACCTCGAGATCGGCGTCGACGATGGTCTCGCCATTCACGACAACCGTGATCTTCGGGCCCTGCGCGCGCACCTCCTGCGTATTCCATTCGCCCGGCGCTTTCAGCGCACCGCGCTCCGCAGGCACGACGCCATAAATGGAACCGTGGTACTGGTACGGCTTGAGGTCCGGATGCGCGCTGTTGTCGATGATTTGCAGCTCCATGCCGTCGTACGCGGCGTGGCCGTAGAGCGGCGTGCGCACGCCGAGGCCGTTGTTGGCCCCTTCCGTCAATTTGAAGTCGAACCGGAGAATAAAGTCGCTGAACGTGAGGTCGGTGTAGAGGTTGCCGCGGTTTGTTTCCGTGGCGGCGAGCACACCGTCCTGCACCTCGTGGCCGTTGACCGCGCCGACCCAACCGGTGAGGTCTTTGCCGTTGAACAGCGGGACAAAGCCTTCCGCATCCGGCTGGGGCATTTTGTCGATGTGGGCCTGTACCTTCTTGCGGGTATCTTCGTCGTCGATGTGCGCCAGCAGATCATCGAGCACTTTGGCCACATACGCAGACCGCAGCCCCGGATCCTTGTCGTCGCGCGGAAGGGCCACCTGTACCGCAGCCGACACGGCGCCGCGGCGGAGGGCGTCGTCCTTTGCAAGGCGCGTGAGTAGTTGCAGCGAGCCGATGGTGCGCAGGTTCGTGAGCGCCGGAATAAACAACTGCTTCTCACCGTTGGTCTGCGCTATATCAAGCGCCTCCCCCAGTAGCTGCACCTTCTTGCCTTCGGACCGGCTCGAATCGCTCACCAGGCGCACGTAGCCTTTGAGCAGCGTCTCGCGGCAGGTATCTTTCTCGACTTGCTTCGCCAGCGCGAAAATGTCATCGGTCGCAGTGAATTTCGGCCAGCCGGCCAGCGCGCCGATGGCCGCCGCGCGCACCGTCTCATCTTCGCTCTCGATGTCGGCCATAATCTGTTCGTAGGCCGGTTTGCCCGCGATGCGCGGCAAGACCTCGATCAGCAACGCCCGCTGCGCACCGGACTGGCCGCGCAACCTGCCGATGACGGGCGCGGCGCGTTCTTCGCCGTCCTCCATTTGTGCGGCCGCAGCCACGATGGCGTCCTGCAAGTGACGCTGGCCTTTCGTTTCCTCTTCCTCGAGCAGCAGCGTGATCATTGGATCGGCCTGTGCGGGCGTGGCGACTTCGGATAGCGCATCCTGCGCGGCAAGGCGCACGTCGTTGTTCTCCGCATCGGCCACAGCAAGCACCGCCTCGGCCTGCTCTTGCGCACGCTTCGCTGCGAGCACTTCAAGCGCCGTGACCTGCTTTTCAGGGGCGAGACTGTCAATCATCCCGGCAAGGTCTGGCGCCACGTCCCCGGCATGGAAGCACAGGAAAGCCTCGTGCAGCGCTCCGAGTTCTTCTGCATCGGTGGCAGCCTGAAAACGCGCGAGCAGCGCCTCCGCCACACGGCCGCCACCATAGTTCGGCAAGGCGGCAATAGCAGCAAGGCGCACACCGGCGTGTTCGTTATCCAGCAAATCCATGAGTTGGTTGCGGGCGGCACGCGCTTCCGTGGCCCCAAGGGCGGTTACGACATCCACCTGGTTGGGGACTGGTAGATCGGGGAGCGCGTCAAACAGCGCGTAGATCATGTCACGGTCCATGTGGGGGATGGCTTCTCGCAGTGCATCGCGGCGAAGCATGGGATCTTCGAGTGCCGCGGCATCCAGAATGATATCCTTCAAGTCACTTTCCGGCACAATACCCAGCACGAGATGAAACGCACCCAGCCGGACATGGGCCGGCACCGGCTCGGGTACATCGGTGCCTGCGTAGAGCTTGTTGGCCAATCCTGCGGCCGCTTCCGCGTTGCCCTTTTCGGCAAGGGTTCGCGCGTGGGCCAGGGCGGCGCCGAACACGCGCTGCTGGGCGTAACCCTTTTCCTTACCAATGGCTTCGATGAATACCTGCGCATCCTCCGCGCGGCCGGTCTTCGCCAGGGCATCCCACACGGCGAGGCGCAGGTCCGGATCGTCCGCGTTGGCATGTGCGGCAATGGCATCGGCCGCGTTTTCATGGGTGAGCGATCCGAGCGCGTTGACAATGCCGATGCGCGGCAGACCTTCCGCACTGGGCAGGCCGTCGGCCAGTGCCTTGGCGGCCGCTTGCGTGCCGATGCCGGTGAGCGCCTGTGCGGCGGGCAAAGCGAGCTGTTCATGGTCCAGCCGCTTCGCCAACCTTTCCACACTCGCATTTGTCCCCATGAGCTCGATCTGGCGGATAAAGAACGCGGCCACTTCGGGGCTGTCAACGGCCTCGATGGCCGCCAGCAATGCCTTCTCGAGCGTGGCACGTTCGTCTTCTCGATCTCCCGTGACAACGTACTTCGCCGCCCCGCTGATGGCATGGCGTGCGGCGTTGTCGTCGCTTTCGCCCATGGGTGCGATGCGCTCGCACACGGCTTGGATGGTTTTTGGTCCCGCTGCGATGACATCACGGGCGAGTTGCTCACCCTGTGCCGTGGTTTGCGCCGGGTACTTCGCGAGCAGGTCATCAACGGCGGGTTGCGCGGTGGCGGTGAGCGTCATGGCCAACGCGAGCATAGCAGCAACAACAATACGCATCGGAGCAACTCCTTCGTGATTCCGCATTACATCACCCACGGTGCGCGCATGGGCTGGTCGATGAGCCGGTTCGCGCCTTCGTCGCCGATGAACTGCTGGGTCACGGGGTCAAACTTGAGGTTACGGCCCAGGCGAATGGCGATCTTGGCAAGGTTCACGAGCGTACACGAGCGGTGGCCATTGGCCTCGTTCAGCGCGAATTTCTTGCGCTCGCGCACGGCGTCACCGAAGCTGGTCACCTGCGGCGCCGGATCCGCGAACTGGGCGAGCTTGCGCTCGAAATCCGGGATATCCGAGGTGAACCCACGGAACAACTTGCCTTCCGGCCCCTCGATGTACGGGCCCTCGTACGTGCCTTCGCCGTCGAGAATAATCTCGCAGCCGTCGTCATAGCGCAACACCACGCGCCGCCACGAGCTGCAGGCATCCGGGTGCTGCTGGGGTGCATCGACCTCGATCTCCGTGGGGCTGGTATCGTCCTTGCGCAGGAAATACTGGACCGGGTCCAGGTAGTGCTGGCCCATATCGCCGAGACCGCCGCCGTCATAGTCCCAATAACCGCGGAAGGTCTTGTGCGTGCGGTGTTCATGGTACGGCTTGTACGGTGCAGGCCCGAGCCAGAAGTCGTAGTCGAGGTTGTCCGGGACGGACTGCGGCGTGAGGTCGGTCTTGCCAGACCATTGAAACTTCCAATTGAAGCCGGTGTGCTGGCTCACCACCACCTTTAGCGGCCAGCCGAGCATGCCGCTGTCGACTGCCTTCTTGATGGGCGCCACAGTCGTGCCGAACCCATAGAAATCGGCACGAAAACGGAACCAGGTGTTCAGCCGGAAAATCCGCCCGTGCCGCTGCACGGCCTCGACCACCTTCTTTCCTTCGCCGATGGTGCGGGTCATGGGCTTCTCGCACCAGATATCCTTGCCGGCCTCGGCCGCAGCCACGCTGATAAGGGCGTGCCAATGCGGCGGCGTGGGCACATGGACCACGTCAATATCCTCGCGGGCGAGCACCTCGCGGAAGTCCGTGTAACCTTTCACGTCCTTGTCCACCTGGCCGAGGGCTATCTTCAGGTGGTTCGTGTCCACGTCGCACACGGCGAGCAGCTTGCCGATGTTGTAACCGAGGTGGCCCCTGCCCATGCCGCCTACGCCGATAACCGCGCGGGTAATCGTCTCGCTGGGCGCGGTAAATCCTGCCCCGCCGATTACGTGGCGCGGCACAATCATGAACGCCCCGGCCGATGCGGCGGCCTGCTTTATGAACCCCCGGCGGGAAACGGCTTGTTTCTTTTCCATTGCGCTTACCCTGTGTCACGGCCGCCAGTCCCTCCGGCGGCCAAACTTGGTTGAAAATGCGACGGTACTACACGAGAAGACACGGGCACAAGGAACCCGGTTTCAGCGCGCCAGGCCGAAGGGATTGGTGAAGGCCGTGCCGCCATCGCCACGCATTTCTGCGCGCACATAACTGCCGAGTCCGCCGGTGTTCTTGTAGTCCAAGGTGGGACCGGTATGCACGGCCTCTCCATCGGATATCCAGTTGTACCGGTCTTCGGGCAACGGTTTCCCGCCCGATTCGGCCGTGATGGTGATCGTCCCCGCTTCTTCATCATGGCGGATAGTTTGCACAATCGGCGTCTGTGCCATGTCGCGGTCGGCTCGTTCATGGGTACTTACGCTGCGGATGTACGAGCGCCCCGTCAGCATGGCCGCGCGAAGCTCTTCCTCCGTGAGCGCCGTGAGCAAAAACATGTTCGAGTCACGGCCCAAAGCGCTTATGCCATGCATGTCGTCATTGGCATACCCCCACACGGGAAGTGCCGGCATGGATTCCGCCAGCACATGGTCCCACAGCGCAATGTCATTCTTGTAACGCTGCCCCTGGTTAATGATTTCCATGCCGAATAGATGGTCATAGTCGCGGAACAGCGTAATGTAGCGATCGACGATCTCTGGCGTAATCTCACCATCCGCGTCCTTGCTCCAATACCGCTCGGGATGAAACAGCATGGCCAGCCCACCCGCTTCACCCACCTCGGCAAGCGTCTGCTCCAAGTCGTTCGATCTTGTCTCATAGTCAATGAAATAAGTGCCCATATGGTGATGGCGCGACGGCTCATTGCCGGGCACAGCCAGCATACCCAACGCCTCGGGATCGCGGTTTTCGTACGCGGGCACTTCCGGCGCTTTGGATTCACGCGCTTCTTTCTTCGCCGCATCCTCCTCTTCCGCATTCTTTTCCTTTGCCCGATCGCCAAGAAACGCCCGTCCTTTGCGCTCCAGCGAAGCGAATTCCGTCCAGGGCCACGTGCAGAGATTGTGGTCGGTCACGGCAAGGATGCTGTAGCCGCGCGCCTTGTATTCATCCACGACCTCGTGCGGGGGGATACGCCCGTCGCTCTGGGTCGTGTGCGTGTGCAGGTTTGCCTTGTGCTGTTCAACACGGTCCCAGTCCACATTTGCATAGGGATTGACAACGACCGACATCCCCGTCAGCAGGACAGCGGCGAGGACCAGCGGCATCACACGGCCCAGCTTGCGGATGGCGCGCGGGAAATTCGTGTCTTGTGTTTTCGCGTCTTGTTTCATGGACCTCTTCACTTCGAAACTCCTTTACTTCTTTTCATCGGGGTGGCGCCCATACACGCGTGCCGGTGCACGCGATTCTTCTCGAAAACGGCATCCCGGACAGGCCGCCCCTTCCTGGCCAACAAGAATGTTCAATACCTTCTCATGCACATCGGGAAACGAGAATGTCACCAATTCTTGCACAGAATCAAATGTCATTCCCCAATCACTGCGTCTCCGGCAACTGCGGCCACGCCGGCAATGCCACGAGATAGATGTCCGCGGTTTCATTCCGGCTTGAGTTAAAGACGATACCACGGCTATCCGGCGTGAAAGAACCATGGGGATGTGTCTTGTGCCCACCGGCACTATGCCCCTGCGTCAACAAGCGGCGCGCACCGCTATCTGCGTCGATAAGCCAGATGTTTCGATCGAAGTCATCGCCCATGGCCCACCGTCCATCCGGGCTGCCGTGCGTGTGCCATGCGGGATACTGGCTCAAGAGGCGGCGCTCGCCGTCCGCAATCGCCGACCAACACACGCCGTGCGCCTGCTGCTTGTGCGCCTCGTCATACGGCCATATGGTGAAGATGACCCGTTCCGGCCCCCACCACACTTCGTGCGTGACCCATTCCTTACTCGGCGATTCGTACAGCGGCCGGCAGGAGCGCTCCCCGGCGTCCAACAGCCACATACGTTGCGGTGCATAGCCGCCCGTTTCATGACAAAAAAGGACATAGCGATCATCGTGAGGATTCGCCTGCACATGCCCCACCTGGAAATCCACTGTGGCTGCACGCGACCAGCTCCCACTCGTGAGATCAAGGGCGTAGACCGCCCAGCGTTTGTCCGCTTTCAACTGGGCGCCCGCGTAGAGCACCGTTTCCCCGGCATTCACCGAGAGGCTGCCCGCCAGCATTTCGACATCTTCCGGGAGCGCGGCTACGCGCTCAGGCTGCTGCGCACCGGCATAAGCGGCCTCGACGGAAACACGATAGACCTCACGCCCGTCGATATAGAAAAGCGTGGCCGTGCGCCAGGTAAGCGTAAACCGCGGCGTCTTGCCGGCCCGCACGAGCGGCCGCACTTCCCCGGTGTCCATGGCGAGCGCGTGGGGGAGCATGACGCCGCCGGTGCGATCAGACTTGAACACGAGGTGCGCCATGTCCGGCGTCCACATCGGGTGCGTCTGGTAGATGACATCATCTTTCGCGGCGTCGTTGGTGAGCATGAACACCTGCGCACCAGTAACCGGGTCCGTGTAGGCCGGGAAGACCTTGCCGAGCTTTACCGGGTTCATGCGCATGCGGCGGCATCCCGCAGCGGCGGCCAGCCCCATTGCGCTGTGAGACAAGAACCCGCGCCGGGTCATACCATATCCCATGATTATTCCCCTCCGTTGTGTGCGCCGCCCAGGGTCAATTCCCCCGCGGCAGTCGTAGCGCAGTTCTCGACGACGGCCCTTTCCACGCCCGCCGCCGAGAGCGGCTGCTCACGCTTCGCCAAGCGCGCATACGGCGCCGATGCCAGGCACGCACGCACCCCCTGCGCAACGTTCCCCGCGTCCTCCGCACGGCACAAAGCCAGCACGCTGCCCGCAATACCCGCCCCGGTGAGACACGCCCCCAACGCGCCGGCACGCAGCGACGCATCAACCAATGCATCCAAGGCCGGCGCACTTGCCCCATACTGCCCCGGACAGGTTTCCACCGGTTGCTCTGCGTGCGCAAGGCGGTCCAGGGCCGCGTCGCTTACGTCGTTCGGTATATCCAGCCATTCGCCGCCATATACACGGTCACCCGCGTGGCCGATGACCATGAGGCGGCCCGCACGGGCATAGTGGCCCGACTCGATGTGCGCCGCAAACCGCTGCGCGCGCAACGACTCGGTCACCCCGAAAAGCAGCGGCCCCCGCAGATTGAACGAATCGGGGCGTTGCGAGGTATCCACCTGAGAAAAGTAGCGCGCATACAAGGCACCCAGACCCGGCAGGTCATAGCGTGCGCGCAATTCATCGAATGCAATATTACATGGCACGCGGCGCAGCGTCTCGTAGAACACACGCACCCCGCCCAACGCCTCCGGCGTCACCCGCGAGAACCGGTCCAGGTGCTCGACCGCCGCCGGCGGATAGCCCGCCCCCTGCAACTCCTGCCGAAGAATCGCGAGTCCGAGCGAATAGGCAAACCGGTTCCGGTTGTACGCCACGGCCTCGGCCCCGCTGAGGTTGCGGGTGGTATGCGAATTCACGACAAGCACCCGTAGCGCTTCTGGAAACGCCACACGCCGGACGGTGTCCAACTCGAGGTGGTCCGGGTGCAGCACCGCATTCACCAGCGTATCCCGTCCGCCAAGGATCATGGCGCCTTGGTCGCTCGTGCCCGTGCGGGCGCCGGTGTACCACTCGGCGTCGCGCGTAGCCAGGATGCGCGCACTGGGCGCAAGCCGCCGGCCGGCAAAAACGAGGGCGGCATCCAGCATGGCGAGGGTGAGCGCGTGCGACGAACTGAGCGCGGCCCCGCGCGGGATGTCGCTGCCGATGGCCGCGTCGATACCCGTGGGTAACGTCTCGAGCCCATGATGCGCGCGCAATACGGCCCCGGCCAAATACGCACCCCACCCCGGCACAGGCGCCTTGCACCGTTCGAGGAAGTCCGGCCAATCACCCCCAAACGCGGGGTCCGCCATGAGAGCGGCGAGGTCGAACGTCACCTCGGGAAAGGCATCTTCCGCATTGACGAAGGTGCATACGCCAGCCACCGCTTGGGCTGCCACCACAACCGTTTCCCGCTGGTGCGTCATCAGGTTGAGGTAGCCGCCGTGCGTGTCCACGTGCATGCCGCGCAGGTTGATCCGCGCCGGCGCACGAAACACGCGCACGGGCCGGTCGCCAAAGCGCGACACAAAGCGCGCCAATACCCGCCGCAACAGATCGCAGCGCGCCGCGATGACGGCCTCGTCCGCACCATAACAGGCCCGCAGGTGCTCACGTACCGCCGGCTCCGGCCGGGTAAGGACATTAAGCCAGCCCCCAGCGGTCAAGCAAGGATCCTCTTGCATGTGCGTGTCACTCAAAATAGCCCAGCGCCTCGAGCCGCTCCTGGGTCTCCTGCTTGCGCCCGCGTTCATAGTGGGTTGATAAGGGGGTTGCCAAACCGGCCCATGTTTCGAGAAGGCCGCGCAATTCGTCGACCCGTTCTCCCGGCGACTCCTCTGCGATACGGTTCTTCTGTTGCCGCGGGTCACACTTCAAATCATAAAAGGCTTCTGCGCCCTTGTAAGGAACCTGGATGAAAGTCTTCGCGCCCTGACGCACCATGCGTGCCTTATCGAGGTTGTGCCACATTCCCTCTATCTCGACACGCCCAAAAGGCTTCGTGGCCTGGCCGTAGGCTTCGATGCGCTGCGTGGTTATGGGGTCAGCAGTTAAGTCAACGGTTAAACCTTCGACACCGGCGGCGGTGTCTAGGCCCAGCCAGGTCAGGGTGCTCGGGTAAAAATCGATATTCGAGATCAAGCCGGCCACGCGCATCCCCGCACGTTCACCACCCGGAAAACGGCACATGGCCACAAGGTGCATCGTGTCCTGATGCACATTGTACCCATGGCTGAAAAATGGCTCGTGATCCAGTAGGGACTCCCCATGGTCGCTGGTAATGAGAATGAAGGCGTCGTCGTAAACGCCGTGCGCGCGCAGCCCCTTGAATAACCGCGCCAGGTGCGCATCCATATAGGAAATCTCGCCCGCATAGTGTTTGAGCTGGCGCAGCTGGCGCCGCTCGGCCTTTTCCAACACCTCGGCCGGCGGCCCGTCCTCCGCCTCAGCCGCGCCGCCGTCTTGCACGATACCGTCATACAGGGAGTTGTACGGCGCCGGCGGCTGATAGGGCGCATGGGGATCAAAGTAATGCACAAACAGAAACAGCGGCTTCTCACCGCGATGGTTTTCGACGTAGCGCAGCGTGGCATCCGTCACCGCCTTGGCGTCGCGCACATTCACCGTGAGGTTGTTCCCCTTCGACGCATCCTGGTAAGCGTCGTCATAGTGGGCAAAGCCCTGGCTCAGGTTGAACCGGCCATTGAGCGCGAACGACGCGAGGAATGCCGCCGTCTGGTAGCCGTTCTCCGCAAGGACTTCGGCAAGGGTGACATTCGCATCGTTCACATAGAAGCCATTGCGCGGCACACCGTGGGTATGCGGATACTTGCCTGTGAACAGACTGGTGTGCGAGGCCAGGGTCGTGGGCGCGACACTTTGACAATTTTCGAACACCACACCTTCCTGCGCGAACTGGTCGAGCGCCGGCGTCTTGACCCACCTATTGCCATAACACCCGAGATAGTCCGCCCGGGTCGTATCGAGGGAGATGTAGATAACATGCGGCTGGCTCGCCCTAGCGGCGCCACGCGTTGGTGCTGCCGCATCGGCCGCGGACATGCCACACACAAGCGCAGAGAGCACACAGACCACCAGGAAAACTAAGCCAACGCGCATAGAATACGGTTCCTCTCGCAGCAAAAAGCGTCGTAAGGAGGTGGTTGCCGGGCCCACGGCTGGCCGGTTAAAGAAAGCCGCGGCGCATACTCACATCCCGCTGGTTGAAACGGCAAACAGTGTAGCAAAGGGCATGCTGACCCCGCCACCGTTGCCGGAAGGTTTTCTGCACAAGGTTTCAAGCCGCAGCATCCGCCCCCCAACAGGGCACTGCGCGAGGCAGCGCTACTCGTCGTAGGCCGTGCGCACGCCATACTCACGGCGAAGGGTGCGCAGCGCTTCATGCAGGTTCGCCTGCTCACCAACACGGGTCATTTCGCCAATAATATGGTAGGCCTTCGCCTGCGCCCATCCCCGTGCAATGGTCTCATCGCCGGTGGATGCCTTGGCCAGGCCGGCGCGGAAGATCACTTCTTTCTCGCGGCTTCCCGCGCGGCCGGTCAGGCGCATGACAAACCGCTTGTCTTCCGCCGTTGCAAACCGGCCGTACACCGTTACGCCGCGGGCACGGAAGAAATCCGGCAGGTCTTTCGGGTAGACGGTGGCCGCGTCGATGCCGCCATACGCCGCGCGCACCCGGGTCAACATAGGCTCGGCCAGTTGACCGAAGAACGCGGGCAGCATGTCGTCGACCGCTTCGATGCCGGGCGCCACCTGCGAGACCCCCTTGTTGCGGTATGCCAAAAGGTCGAGCAGGTACGTGTTCACCGTGCGCCCGCCCCCGAATGTATACACGCCGTGGTGCGTATTGTCGGCGCTGAGGGCATTGATAATCATCCGGCTGTCCTGCAACCCCCGGGTAGAACGCCCATCGCTCACCACGAGCACCACGCTCGCGGCGCCTGGCCGCGGCGTCTTGGTGAGTTCTGGCATGAGCGCGCGGTATAGGTCCGTTTCGCCATGGGACTGGATGCCATCGAGAAAGGCCCGGGCCGCTGCACGATTTTCGGGTGTGGCCGGTACAGACGCATTTTGGAAATGAATGGGATGATCACGAAAAAGCACGAGGTTGAAGTAGTCCTCCGGGCGTAATTGCTCGAGGGCCTCGCCCATGCCACGAACAGTCAGGGTGAGCTTCCGCGAACTGATGCTGCTCGATGCGTCCACCACGAAGGTGACGTCCTTGGCCAGCGGTGGCACACCGCTGTCCGGTTTCGGGCGTATGTTCAACCGGAAGTAGCCCCGGGCCTTGCCCGGCGGCGTGTATGTCGCCACGGCGATATCCAGCAGATCATCCATAAACACATAACGCTGCTCTTGCTCGCGGCGCACATCCTCGACCATGCGCGTGCGCGCGCGGGTCAGTTCTTCGGCCTGGAGCTCCGGCACGTCCCGTGACGGCGCCGGCTGCTCCGCCGGGCGTGTGTCTGGCTCACGCGGCGGGGGTGATGCGGGGTCCGATTCTTCCGCGCCGGTTTCACGGGCCGGTTCCTGGCCGCGCGCCAGGAACGGCGTGGGACGCGGTTCGATGCGCAGGCGCACATCGCTATCGGCTGCCGGGCCGCGCAACACGGGCTGCGTGCCTTCCTCGAACACCTCGACCGGGCTTGGCCGGGCCAGGCGCCGGGGCGCCGCGATGTCGCGCCGGGCCGCGTCGATGCCGATCTCGACGATTTCCATGTCCATCTGGGCGAGGCGTTCGGGAGCCGCCGCGGGGGCATAGTCGCGGCTAAGCGTCTCTTCGGCAAGGCGCGATTCGAGATCCGCCACACCGGTCGAGGGGGCTTCAGGCTCGAAGCTTGGAACATCTGCGGCACTGAACTCGTCGAGCATATCGCGGATGCTCTCGCTGCGCGAAGCCAGCGGCGAAACCGGCCCTCGCGCTGCCTCGACCCGGGCCGGAGGCGTCTCCACAAGAGCCACCTTGTATTTGCGCAAAAGTGGCTCGGGCACGGCAGCGCGCTTGAAAGGGACAATGTGCGGTGCGAGGAAAATCCAAAAAGCGCCATAGGCCGCCGCGGCAACGACGACGGAAAACCCAAGAATAACGCGGCGGCTAACCATGGCCCTAGCTTTCCGCTCCTTCCTGGCGCACCGCACGCGCTTCTTCCGCCTGGGGTGTGCCGGGGAATTCGTCGATAAGCTGAGCCAGGGTCTCCCGTGCGCGCACGGGCTTCTCGAGTTGCCGATATAGCTTCGCGGCGCGCAGCAAGGCTTCCGGCGACAGCTCCGGGTGCAGGAAGAGAATCGCCACGCGCAGGTAGCTGCGGGCGGCCGAATCAAGATTGCCGCCGCTCTCGAGAAGCTCGGCAAGGCGGAAGCAGGCGCGCGCCGCCACATCGCCGCTGTTCACCGAGCTGGTTTCCTCGTAAAGGGCGAGGGCCTTTTCACGGTGTCCGAGTTCTTCATGCAAGGCAGCCATTCGAAACCGCGCCTGCATGGCGGCGTTGCTCGTGGGCGCTTCTTCAACCACGGCTTCATACAGGCCAATGGCCGCCTCCGGCTCACCGGCGCGCTCGCGGCACTGCCCGACGCGGAAACGGATGCGCTCCGGATTCGGGTAGGCGGGCGCTTTATCGAGCAGCAGCGCGTACACGGTCCCGGCATGGGCCCATTGTTCGCGTTTGAAGTAATACTCGCCGGTCCAGGCATAAGCCGCTTCGCTCAGCTTTACCTCGGGATGTTGATCCATGAGCTCGAGGAAAAGTGCAGCGGCGCGCTCGAAGTCGTTGTTCTCGTACCGGGCGATGGCGAGTCCCCGCCGTACCTTCCCGGCGAGTTCATTTTCCGGGCCGGCGTCCAATGCCTTCTGATAGGCCGCCACCGCCGCTGTCAGGTCTTCCGCCTCCCGCAACATGTACTCGCCAATGCGGTAGTGCGCCTCGGCGGCATGCTTACCATCCGGGAATTCCGTCACATAGCGGCGGAACGCCTTGACAGCCGCAGCATGATCCCCCCCATTGTGACAAGCCACCGCCAAGCGATACAGGGTTTCACGCACAGTCTCGGGCGCGTCCGCATCGGCAAGAATCTCGCGGTACCTCGCAATGGCGGCGGCGAAGTCATCCGAGAAGAATTCAGCGTCTCCCGCCTGGAGTGCGGCATCCTTCGCCAAGAGATGGTCCGGGTGCTTTTCCGCAAACTCGCGGAACAGCTTGGCAGCGCGGTCAGCCGCACCCAATTGCATCAGGCACTCGGCCGCCTTGTACTGGGCATCCGGCGCGAACTCCGCGTCGGGGTACTTCTCCGCCACCAGGCGAAACTCCTGAAAGGCATCTTCGTAGTTGCCTTCTCCCACGAGCAACACCCCCAGCAGAAAGGCCGCATCGCCCACGAGCGCCTCGCCCTGGTACGTATCCAAAAAATCGAGCACCTGCGCCTTCGCCTTAGCCGGCCGCCCCAACTGGTAATTCACGTAGCCGGCCTTGTATGCCGCACGCGCGGCAAATTCACTCTTCGGATACTGCCCGCGCACCTGCTCGAAAGCGGCAAGGGCCTCCTCGTACTGCCGTTGTTTCTGGAGCGCATTTGCCCACAGATACGCGATGCCAGGCGCATAGTCGGAATCCGGGTGGTTTTGGGCGAAGGCTTGCGCCCGCTCGATGGCTTGTTCATAACGTCCCGCGTGGTACAAGGCCCAGGAATAGCCGTAGTCCGCCCGGCGGGTATACGCGGAATCGGGAAACTCGCGCCGCAGCTTCTCATACGCCGCAACAGCCGCGTCAAACCAGCCAATGCGATCATAGATTTCCGCCGAACGAAACCGCGCTTCGACACGGTAGTCGTCATCTATATCCGCTTTCGCCACCTCGGAAAAGGTCGTGGCGGCGTTCTCCAGGTTGCCGTTCTCGAGGTAGACATGCGCCATTTGGTAACGCGCCCGGGGCGCAAGACCGCTGTCCGGATAATCGCTGGCAAGCGCATGGAACGCCTCGAGCGCCCCTTCGTACTGCCGCATAGCCAGTTGGCACTTGCCCAGAAAGTACAACGCGCGTGCACGAATGTCCTCGGACGTTCCGGGCTTGCTCAGCGGCTTCAGGGCCGTCCCCGCTTCCGGATAGCGTTCGAGCATGTAGAGCGTCTCGCCACGGCGCAGGGCCGCTACCGGGGCCGCCTCTCCCCCCTCTTGACGCGCGAGCAACGCCTCATACGCAGCAAGCGCCTTCTCGTAGTCCCCTTCGGCAAACGCCGCCTCGCCCATGCGTAGACGCGCCGTATCGGCTTGGGACGCCTCGGGAAAGTCCTCGAGAAACCGCGCATACTCCTCGGCCGCCTCCGCGAAATAGCCTCGGTGAAACAAGCCATTCGCGAAGTCGAACTGCGTGGCCGCAGCATCATCCCCCTGGGCAAAGGCAGCACACGCCCTCACGCAAAGGACCGCCAGAAGTAACACATTCCTCATGGCGCGCCCCCGCCTTCTTGTCCCGGCTGCACCGTCGCGAAGGCAATGTTCTGGATATCCGCTTTGCTGCATGCATCGAGGATCTCGATCACGCGGCCATGGCGTGCGGCGGCATCGCCCCGGATAATCACCCCGCCACCCGGAAAATGCCGTGCAACGCGCTCGAGCACGGCTTGCAACGCGGCCAGATCCATCGCGCGTTCATTCACCACAATATCCCGGCGCTCGCCGTCCACGGCGGACGCCTCTTCCGGACTGAGCAAATTGATGATAATCTCACCGGGCAGACGCTCGGACTCCATCGCTTCGTCGGCTGTGGGCAGATCGACCGTCAACTCGCTTTCGAGCACCGAGTAGACCGAGGTGACCATAAAGAAAACGAGCGTGAGAAAGATGATGTCGATGAGCGGCGCCATGGGAATGGCATCGCCCAATTCCTGCTGGTTGCGCCCGAAGTTCACGACGATTGCCCCCCACTGATGAGCTCGACGAACTCGCTCGCCTGCGCCTCGATGAGCGCGGTGATCTTCGTGACCCTGCCGCGCAGGATGTAGTAGACCGCGAGGATGGGAATGGCAACAGCGAGGCCGGCGGCTGTGGTGACCATGGCGGTAGACACGCTGTAGGCCATGTTGATGCCCTTCACCTGGGCTTCGTCAAAGGCGATTGAGCCAAAGGCCTGCATCATGCCCCACACCGTGCCGAGAAGGCCGAGCAAGGGTGTGAGTTGCGCAATGTTGTGCAAATAGGCGATACGCTGCCACAGCGCCGTCGCTCCCCGTTCGCCTTCACTTTCCATGGCCTCCTGGATTACGAAGCGCTCGCGATCCGCCATGCGCAAACCCGCCGCCAGCACCCGGGCAAGCAGCTCGTCGCGCCGCGCGCACATCTGGTGAGCGCCGTGCAAATCGCCGTCGGTGAGTTGGGCCATGGCACGCTTGTAGAGGCGGCGGGGCGCCTCCCGTGCGGCCGACACCGTGAGCAGAAGAAACAACGCCATGACGAGCGCGATAAAGCCGAGTCCGGCGATAACCCAGAGGATAACCCCACCGTGTTCCATCATGTCCCACAGGGTCAACGTTTCCGCCATAGCCGCGTCGGCCCCTGCGGCGTCCTCGCGCGGGCCTGCGGCGTCCTCCGCCTGGGTCAATTCCGGCGAATCAGGCGCCTCGACAAATGCCTCTACACCGCCCTCCTGCGCAATGGCCGTCCCCATTGCCATCACCAGGCACAGCAGTAGCATCCATATTGCGTGCTTCATGGGTTTCCTTTCCTGACGAACAAAATCTCCTGCCTGCCGCCCGCCGGACACACCGGCAGCCGCGGCGATTCCATCCGGTATTATGCTACCGGCACGGGGAAGGTTCCACGCCCTTTGGTGCTCAATCCGGCAGGACGCTCAGAAGGTCCGCGGCGACCATCGAGAAAAGGGTGCTGTGGCCCGTGTCCGCGTTGTACCGACCAGTGACGGTATCAAGGTGGCTCCATTCCGGGAGAATGCGGATGCGGTCCGGGTTGGCCAAGGTGTGTGCGTCGATGATGTCCCTGTCCGGTGTGATAGGCCGCACCGGCGTCTCCCAGCCAAGCAGCCGCCGCGTCTTGAAAATCGGGCGCGTTTCCCGGCCATCGAGCAGCAGTTGGCTCTGCAACGGCACGACGCCGTCACCCAACTGATACGGTCCCATGGGCCAATCACCGCCCTTGGAAAGAATAAAACGCCCCAACCAGCTCGTAACGCCCATGGCCAGGTTTTCCGCAAAGTTCGACATGGCCGGCCTGGTCCCGGCGCCGCTTTCGCGCACCAGCTCGAGCAAACGCCCGCCGGGTTCGATGTACGTGCCGTAAAGGAAAAACTTGTCGAGCTGCTTGTCGCCGCGGAACGACGGGGCAATGTGGTCGATGCCGCCGCAGTAATTCGGCAATCGTTGCGGGGGATCGAAGGTCGTGTCTGCCGCAAAGGCCGGCCAGCTTCGCGCAAACTCGCGGCTGCTGTCCCGCGGCGACAGGATGCGCGTGTGCGCCCCATGCGTCCCCGTCCACGTCCGGTATTCGACGAACGGCATGCCAAAGCCACCCTCACCGTCGTAGTTGGCCCAGGCGGTGTCGAGGTTGCTCTGCCGATCCAGGGAAAACCAGTGATTACGGTACAGCGCATCGACCACACGATCGATGATATGCAACGGCGTGAACCCCAGCCGCGCGAAGGTGTGGCGCGTCCACTCCGGCGTAGCCCACGGCGTACCCACATGCGTCCCCGCGATAGTCGCCACCGCGATGCAATCGCGCGCGCGCTCGGGGTGATTCACGAGAAATGCCCGCGCTTTGAGCGCGCCCTGGCTGTGCGCGACCATGGCAAACGGTCCCTCGGGAAACACATAACGCTGCCCACCACTCCAAACACCCGCTGCGGACGCCTTGCAGATGAACCCCTCGAGTGCCGCAACGATACTGTGCTCGAAGGCGGGCCGCGTGCGGTCGAAGCCGATGGGCGCGTTCACCCCGCGCATGTTCTGCGTGAAGTTCCAAAGTTGAAAGCACCGCCGCAGTGTGGCCGCCTCGTCACTGAACCGCGCCCAGTGCGTGAAGTCCCCCCAACGGTCATTCTCTGCGCCATGCACCAGAATGATGGGCACTTCACCGGTGATCTCTTCCGGGCCCACGCGGTAAAAACGCCAGTGCCCACGCGCGGCAGGGGCGCGCGAAGGCGGGGCGGCAGCCGGCAACAGCCCTTTGTCACGCGGCGTCCCGGCGGTTTTCTCTTCCCGCACGACGAAGCGCCCGGGAAAACTCACCCGAAAACCCACATGCCGCGGACGCCGTATTGGGGCGGCGCCCATTTTCAAGAACACCCCGCGATCCACCCGGCGGTACACCCCCACTTCCCCGACGTCATCCGGCACAGGCGCATGCACTTGCAGCGGGGCGGGGCCTTCCCCCGAAACGTTCATATAGTGCAGCACGCCGAGCGGCGACTGCTCCTCAAACGCGCTTTCCCCTGCCAGCTCCCGTTCGACCGCCCGCACTTCTTCCGCCACCGCTGCCGGTTCAAGGTCTTCGACATACGCCCGGCGCCCGCGCACGATCACGCCGCGCGCAGACACCGCCGACCAGCCCATAACCGCGCTCACAGCGCGCTGCACTGCGCCGGCGCCGGCCTTCCCGGACAGCGTGTCATGCACCGTTGCCGCCACATGCGCAGCATTCGGTGATCGGGTACAACCCTGGCCGGCAGAAGAGTGCCGCGCCGTTTCCCCGTTCCCCAACGTATGCATCGGCCGCGCGCGTCCCTCGCAGTTCGAGGTCACATCCCCTGTTTGCGCCGCCACAGCAAACCCAGCCCATGCCATGATGAGCAGCAGGCCGATAATCATCCGCACATTCATGCAACCCACCTTTGGGCCTCGTTCATCGTGACCGCAAAGCGCTTCTAGCCCTATCACAAGCCGAAGAAACCAGCCGGCCCCGCAGGACCAGCCGCCGTGAATCCGGAGTAGAGGCGCTACCCGCCCAGTATCCCGCCGCGTCCCGAGCTGAGCCGAATACCGTCCAGCATCATCTGCAATTCTTCCGGATTGTCCGAGTATTCCATGGCGGTTTCCAGCGATACGAGATCGGCCTTGCACAACTCATGCAGGCTGTCATTGAAGGTTTGCATGCCACCGCCGCGCCCCTGCTGGATCGCGCTATCGAGCTGGGCCACGCGGTTCTCCTTGATGAGTTTGCGGGTGGCCGGCGTGTTGAACATGACCTCGCACACCGGCACCCGCCCCACCCCATCTTTACGCTGAATGAGCCGCATGCACATCATCGCCCGCAGGTTGACGGATAACTGGGAACGTACCTGCTCGTGCTGGTTCGAGGGGAACAGGTCGACAATGCGGTCCACGGTCTGCATGACATTCGTTGTGTGCAGCGTGCTGAAAACGAGATGCCCCGTCTCCGCTGCGCTCATCGCGGCCTGGAAGGTCTCGATATCGCGCATCTCGCCGATGAGGATCACATCCGGGTCCTGTCGCATGACGGACTTCAATGCACTGGTGAAGTCCTGCGTGTCGATGGTGATTTCCCGCTGGTTGATGATGGCCATGCGGTCGTAGTGTATATACTCGATCGGATCCTCAATCGTGATCACATGCGAGCGCCGATGATCGTTGATAAAGTCGATAATAGACGCCAGCGTGGTCGACTTGCCGCTGCCGGTAGTGCCGGTAATGAGCACGAGCCCCCGTTGCATGAGCGCGAATCGCTCCACCGACGATGGCAGGTGAAGCTGCTCGAAATCGAGAATCTTGGTCTTGATGCGCCGCATCACGATGGACACCGTGCCCCGCTGGCGGAAACAGTTCACCCTGAACCGGCCCACCCCCTTCTCCGTGAACGACAGGTCGATCTCGCCGCGTTTCGAGAAAAAGGCGTACTGGTCCCCCGTGAGCAGTAGTCGGAGAACCGCGTCAATCTGTTCACGATGAAACGGGTCGCCCTCCTGCGGGGCAACCTCCCCGTCCACGCGAAAATACGGCACGCTCCCCGTTTTGAGGTGGATGTCCGAAGCATCCTTTTGGACGGCTCGCTGGAGCAGCTTTACAAAAGTTTGTTTCACTGTTTGTCTTTTTTCTTCTTCCGGTTCCGCAAGTAGGTGGGCAGGCTGAAGTCGACATCGCGCTCCGAACGCGGCGGCTGGACGGGTTCCGGATCGGGTTCCGGAAAGACCAACTGTTCCGACTCCGCTTGCTGCGTGTCCCCGGCTGATGGTTGGTGCGTGCCCGGGGTGCGCGGCGCCTGCTTCCCTTTACCTTCCGGCGGCTGCGGTGGCGCGGGCGTCCGCCCCTGGGGCCGGGCCGGCTGTTGGGGACGCGCGGTCTGTTGCTGCGGCGGCTTTTCAGCACCAACCGGCTGTTCCGGCTTCATGCCAGACTGTGCCGGATTGGCCGATCCCGCTGGTGACGGCTGCTTGCTTTCCGATGCCGCGGCCACCTCGTTTTTGCCGTTGCCGCCCGTGCCCATACGGGCCGCCCGCCGGTCCTCATCTTCTGCCATCACGCTCGGGAAGCCCGCCGCAATAACGGTGACCTGCAAATCAGGGCGCTCCTCCTCGTCTACGACACACCCAAAAATAATGTTGGCATCGGGGTCGGCCGCTTCCTTCACCGTGGTCACGGCTTCCTGTATCTCAAGAATGCCCACATCGCTGCCGCCTTTGACGTTGACGATAACTCCTTTGGCGCCATGGATATTGGACTGTTCGAGCAGCGGACTCACGATGGCCTCTTCAGCCGCACGTCTCGCACGGTTCTCGCCCTCGACCGTGCCAATGCCCATGAGTGCGCGGCCCCTGGCCTGCATGATCGTGCGCACATCCGCAAAGTCCACATTGATAAGCCCCGGCACCGTAATGAGTTCGGTGATGGCACGTACGCCGTTGTGCAGCACTTCGTCCGCCTGCCGGAACGCATCGAGCAACGAGATATTGTTCTGACACAAATCGGCCACCCGGTCGTTGGGCACAACGATAAGCGTATCCACATGCTGCTCGAGCTCGCTCAAACCGGCAAGGGCGCTGTTCATGCGTTCCTTGTTTTCAAAGGCGAACGGCAGCGTGGCGATAGCCACCGTGAGCGCGCCTGCCGCCGTGGCTTCTTCCGCCACGACGGGGGACGCGCCGGTACCCGTGCCACCGCCCAAGCCCACCGTGAGAAACACCATGTCCGCCCCGCGAATCACTTCGCGAATGCGTTCGCGGTCTTCGTCGGCGGCCTTGCGCCCCACGCCGGGAACCGCACCGGACCCGAGCCCTCCTGTGAGGTCGACCCCGATCTGCAGGCGCGTGCCTGCGGGGGAACTTTTTAAGGCCTGGGCGTCGGTGTTAATGGTGATAAACTCGACGTCCTTGAGGCCCGCCTCGATCATCCGCGCGATGGCGTTGCCGCCACCTCCGCCGATGCCGCACACCTTGATTACCGCGCGCTGATCAAACGATTGGAATTCATCCGACATACCGATACTCTTACTCATGGTTGGGCCCGCCAAGATAGGTTGCGACACCGGAATCCCGCCGCGCTCCCGCACGCGGCCATGAGGGTCTGCTGCATCGTAGCACCCCATGCGCAGCGACACAAAACACACGCGGCTGTTCGGTTCCGGCCGGCCGCCGGCGCCATCCAGCAACGCCCCTACCGGCACACCACTTCGTTGTCAAAACGCAAATCCACATACTGATTACACTCGATCTGTCCCGCCTTTGCACGCCAGAAAACATCCAGGTTCTGCGCCTGCCGCATCGGGTTCGTGCGTCCCCAGCGGATTTCGAATCCCAGGTTGTCGCAGAACATGCGAATTTCGTCCCGGCTCATGGCCGCAATTTCGGAAACCGTTACTTCCTGGGCCACGGAAATCCCGCGAAACGCCTCGTAGACGCGCAACGCCTCACGCAACGCCGCGTGCTCGAGTTGATCGCCCAATTCCGCATAGGCCAACCCGGGCACATTGGTGATGAACGGGCCCTCGTGCGGCGCGAGGGTATCCACTTCCCGCACAATAACCCCCTCGCCGTCCACCTCGAACAACCGGCTGTTGATGAGCACCGTGGCGACGGGCGTCCGCTCGGTAAACCGGATGCGCACTACATCCGGAAACACCCGGATCACTTCGCAGCGTTTTACCAGCGGAATCGCTTCTACCCGCGCACGCACGGCCGCAATGTCCAAGGTAAACAGGTTGTCGCTGGAAGTCACACCGGCCACCGCACGCACCCGCTCTTCATCGAGCTGCTGCATGCCCTCGATGCGCAGCGTTCTTACGAGGAAATGCTCCGACTCGCGCACAAAGCGGTAGAAGGCCAACCCCACCCCCATCACCACGATCAGGCACACCGCAATCTCGATCAGATACGCAGCCACACGCCTGCGCTGGCTGTGCACCTTGCGGCGGCGGAAAGTTTGTTTGCGCTTCGCGCGCGCCATCAGGCCTCTCCCAATGCCCGCAAGAGCGGATCGCAAACGAGGTTGATGTCGCCCGCGCCCAACACCAACACCAAGTCTCCCGCCGCGAGGTCCGGCGCAAGCAGCGCGGGCACGGTGTCCATGGCTTCCACCAGTTCCACATGCGCGGCGCCCTGTGCACGCGCGGCATCGACAATGAGGGCGGCGTCTACGCCGGGCATGGGCGCCTCGCGCGACGGATAGATGCCGGTTACCAGGGCACGGTCGGCCTGCGCCAGCACACGGGCAAAATCATCGCTGAAAAACTTCGTGCGGCTATACAAGTGCGGCTGGAAGATACAGATAATGCGCCCCGGCTTCGCCATGCGCACCGCTTCCAGGGTGCTCGCGATCTCCGTGGGATGATGTGCGTAATCCTCGACTACCGTCACCTTGCGTTGCCGTCCACGCACTTGCAGACGCCGGCGCACCCCCTCGAACTGGCGCAGGCCCTCGGCAATAACGCCGAACCGCTGGCCAAGGCACAGCCCCACCGCGCAAGCCGCCAGCGCATTGCGCACACTGTCCAATCCGAGGGTCTGCAATTCCACCCGCCCCAGTTTTCCTGCCGCCGACAGGCGATCATCCTGACTGATTACATCGAACCCGAGACACTGGCTGCTGAGGGCGCCGTTCTGCGGGCAGGCCGTCTCGCACAGGCCCACATTCACTGCGCGCAGCGACACGTCTTCTCCCAGCCCATACGTGATGCACACGCTGTCAATATCGTTTATGATGGCGCGGCAATTCGGGTCGTCACCGCAAACCACCGTGAAACCGTAGAACGGCACCCGGTTGCAAAAGTCCGTGAACGCGCGCCGGATACGATCGATCGTGCCAAAATACTCCAGGTGTTCTGAATCGATATTCGTGACCACGGCGATGGTCGGATGCAGGCGCAGAAACGAGCCGTCGTGTTCATCGGCTTCGGCCACCAGGCATTCGCCCGTGCCCCAGCGGGCATTCGTGCCGCTGCGGTGCAGGATACCGCCCACAATGCTCGTGGCGCCGATGTTGGCATGATCGAGGATCGTGCTCAGCATCGAAGTGGTGGTCGTTTTCCCGTGCGTACCCCCCACAGCCACCGCGGCCGGCTTCAACCGCATCAGGTCGGCGAGCAGTTCGCTGCGGTGCAATACCGGGATACCCCGCTGACGTGCAGCCACCACTTCGGGATTGTCCGCAGGCACCGCCGCCGAAATGACCACGATTTCCGCATCGCCGACGTGGGCCAGGGCATGGCCTTCGCAAAAACGCAGCCCACAGGCCCCCAAGCGCCGCGTAATATCCGAAGGGGCGATGTCGGACCCTGAGACCGCACAGCCGAGATTCAGCAGAATCTCCGCTAGCCCGCTCATGCCGATGCCGCCGACACCGACGAAATGTACCTTGCGATCAAGGCCGTTCACTGCGCTGCTCCAAACCCAAGATGTTGTGGTTTCACTTAGTATAACACCTTGGCGGCCACAAGTGAAGGGGGCAATTCTACCCGTGTGAAAAATCGGCCAAGTCCGCCGCACGCCCCTGCTTAGGCACATTTTGAGCGGGGCGCCAAAGAACTCAACGCCGGGCCAGCCGCTCTGCCTCGCCCACCAGTTGGTCGCCTTTGCGTTCCCAGGCCAGCCCTTCCACAACCCAGCCCTCGATCTTGCCAAGCAAATCCATGGGCAACCCCATGAGGGCCGCCACTTCCACCAGGGCCGACTGCTCCTCCGTGGCAAAGTACTTGTGCGAATGGGCCAGCCGGAGCAACTCCTGCAAAACCACCACCCGGCTTTCCGGCGACTCGAACGGCCTCACCAAATCCTCGAGACTGGACTGTTCAGGCAACGTGCAGGTCTGCGCGTCGGCAAAGTCGGCGTAGTCTGCCAGAATCCGCTGCTCGGCATTGTCCACGCGCCCATCCACCCGGGCCAGATAAATCATCAAATCCAGCAGCGCCTGCCGCTGTTGCCGGGTCAACCGGTATATCATGGCGTTCCATCCTTCCAAGCTGCTTAATACCCGCCGTACTGCCCCATCTCCGGCTATCCTTTCAGCGAAGAGCCGGACCGCCGCTTCCGCCTCCGTACCACGGCATACACACCCCAGGCTACCATGGCAGTGCCCGCCGCCGTGGTTAAAGTCACTTTGGCCGCCTTTTGCAGAAGCGTGATCTGCACACTTTCCTTGCGGCCGGTGACACAATAGGTGGCAAAATGCTCACAATTATTCTTCCAGAGATCGTAACCGCACTCCCCCACATGCGCCAAGGCCTCCGCCACCACCGCCGCCGGTTCCCGGTCGGCCTCTTCATGCGGCACGACCTCGATCACCCCGCCATCCTGGAATTCCTCCATGGGAACCTGGCACACACATGCCAGATGTACACGCAGGGGCTCCCCGCTCAGATGCACCACCGTGCCATCGCCCATGTCTATTCCGTGGTGATAGTAAAAGCCGCGCCACCGCTTGACCCGTATGTGATCACCCAATGCCATGGCATACTCCTTATACCGGCAATGCGCCCTCTTCGACGCGGTCCGCCCCCAGCGTGTCGCCTATGTGACCCGTCCAGCGTTGAAAAAAACATGGACGGACCCGCTGGCCGGGGGCTATTCCTCCGCGAGCTCGCCGAGCTGTTCAAGCAGCGTGTCGACAATGGCCGGCTCGGAGTTCTCCTCCACCCTGTTTGAGCCCAGCCAAGCCTCATAACCACCCAATGCGTGTTGTGCGGGGGTGGGCAGGTACCCGTAGCCTCCATTGGCAAACGAGATTGTGAACGCCACCGGCAACGGGCTTTCCTCTTTGATGCGCAGTCCCGTTTCCGCGAAGACCTCGAACGGAATACCCGCAATGCCTACCTCGCCAATACGCAGCGCCTGCACCCAGATATCCACCTGGTCCGGGCTTTCGTGAAGCGCCAGCGCGCGGTTCGCGTAAATACGCGCTTTCCTGTCGACCTCGTCTTCCGGCTTCTCGAGAATGTCATGCGCCCATTCGCGCGTGGCCTCATCCGGCTTCCGGACGTCCAGGGAAAGCGCGGTCATGCGGCCACCGAGTTTCACGTAGTCATGATACGCGACCGTCTGGATGGCACGGTAGACCTCGCCCGCCACACTGTTGGCAACGCGGTGTATTTGCTCGTAGGGTTCGCGCTTTGGCCGGGGCTCGCGGAAATTGATGTTGTTAATGTCACCGCTCGTGCCATTGGACAAGATGCCCACGAAAGGCGGATCGAGGCGGTCGGCGTCCAGCAGTTCCTGAATCCGATCAGCGAAAACGGCAAAATAGTCCGCGGAAATGTGCCCACGGGGCACGCCGCCCACGTAATGCAGCGAGTAATTCGCCAGAAGTGCGATGGGGCGTCCATCCACGGACCGCACGGTCAAGAACACGATCTCGGGGTCGGTGGGGCCTGCCGGCTTCACCAGGGCCTCGTGTCCCCTCGGAGGATTCATGCGCACCTGGTCCTGGTCGCCATAAGGGCTCACCATGAGGCTGGGATCGTCCATGTGCCAACGCCGGTTGAAAACCTGGTCCGGTTCCTCGCCGCTGCCCCACCCAACTTGGGCGGGTTCGAGATTGTTGATGGCGCACTGCACCCCGTCGACAATACGGTCCGCCACAAATTGCTGGTACTCGGTGAGGTCGTCATAAGGGGTAAGGCTGGGCCGCTGCCGCGCGGACGGCCCCGAGTGCGTATGGACCGACGACATGAGCATGTGCGCGGGGGCAATACCGGTCTTCTCCTCAAGCCGTTTCTTGGCCTGATCGTATACCTCCCGATCAATGGACAGGTTGTCGCAGACGGCGAGGGCCAGCCGCCGTTCACCGTCGTCCAGGACGAGACAGCGCACATGCAGTTCATCATGGATATGGGTTGCCAACGGCTTTCCCCAGTTGCCGACAATCTCCGAGCCCAGTGGCGGCGTAATGTTGCTCACTGCCGCCCCCGCCCGGAACACCGGCGTGTCCGCTTCCGCCGCATTGCTTACCACGGGCGAAAGGCACACCACCACCGCCAACCCAACGCTCAAACATACCACGAGATTCCGTACGGACAACTTCATTGTTACCTCCTGCTTGTTTTTCCGCTTCATTATAACAAAACCAGACGCCTCAACACGCATGCCGCCGCTGGGCCGCCATCCGTTATCCACCTGTTGCCTTGCATCCATGTCCGCCTATTGCACACAATATGCGGCCCATACTGGAGGAAATACCATGGACCTGGCCACCCTCATTCGCAATGTGCCGGACTTCCCGAAGCCGGGCATTCAGTTCAAGGACATAAGCACGCTCCTGCTCGAACCGGAAGCCTTCCGTGCTATCATCGACGGCTGGCGGGAACGCTACGCGCAGCGCGGCATCCATGCTATCGTCGGCATGGACGCACGCGGTTTTGTCTTCGCCGGGGCACTGGCCTATGCCATGAGCATACCCCTGGTACTCGCCCGGAAGAAGGGCAAGCTGCCGGCAGAGACCATCTCGGAAACTTTTCAGCTCGAGTACGGCGCGGACTCCGTCGAAATTCACGCCGATGCCTTGAAGCCGGGGCAGCGCGTGCTGCTCGTTGACGACCTGCTCGCGACAGGCGGGACCATGGCGGCCGTGGTCCGGCTGGTCGAGCGCCTCGGGGCCACGGTGGAAGAGATCGCCTTTGTTGTCGAACTGCCGCCCCTCAAAGGCCGCACAGCCCTGACCGGCTACACGGTTCACAGCCTTATCGAGTTCATGGTCGACTGACTGGCGCTCCCCACCACCCGCTTCAAACGAACACCCCACAGGAGTAACACGTAATGCGCACCGAGGGAACCCGCCTGCCGGAGACACAGATTGAAATCATTCACGACATCGAGCGCGGCCGTATTCGCCATGCGCTGTTCGATTTCGATGGAACCATCAGCCTGTTGCGCGAGGGGTGGCAGGAGATCATGGCGCCGGTGTGCATCGAGATGATTTGCGGGGACACGAAACCCACCCCCGAGATTGCGCGTGAAGTGCATGAGATGATTGACGAGACCACCGGCATCCAAACCATCCTGCAGATGGAACGCCTCGTCGAGATGGTGCGTGCACACGGGCTCGTGCCGGAAGACCAGATCAAGGATGCGAAGGGGTATAAGGAGGTCTACAACGACCGGCTCATGGTCCCTGTACGCGCGCGGATCGCGCAGCTCGAGGCCGGCGAAGCCGCACGTGACGATGTCATCGTGCGCGGTGCACTCCATATGCTCGACCTGCTGAAAGCGCGCGGCGTGCATATGTATGTGTTCAGCGGGACCGATCGGCACGATGTCGTGAATGAGGCGAACAAGATCGGCGTGGCGCCGTACTTCGAGGAAATCTGGGGCGCCATAGGCAGCATCGAAGACTATTCGAAAGAAAAGGTACTGGAAGAACTTTTTGCCGAGCACGATCTGCACGGCGCAGAGGTCATGGCGCTCGGGGATGGCCCCGTGGAAATCCGCAATGTAAAAGACGCCGGCGGAATCGCCATCGGCGTGTGTTCAGATGAAAAGCGCGGCCACGGCTGGAATGACGAAAAACGGGCGCGCCTCACCAAGGCCGGCGCCGATATCCTCATCCCCGATTTTGCCGAGGCCGACAAGCTCGTATCGTATCTGTTCGCGGAGGCAGACGGCACGTGAATTCAGTTCCACGGCCAACATGGCCGGCATGCGGGCGCGCAATACCCGTTAAAAGCCTCATTTCCGGGCGCGTACGCGCCGGGTGGATTGCGCCTTCACCTCGGTGTTGACGAGGATGCCCCGCGCGTAGCTGCGCCCATACACGGCGAAGCCTTCGAGCGCGTCTGCCAGCAACCGGTCGATTTCTTCCAATCCCGCGGCGCCGTGCGCACTTTCCACTCGCGCGGCAATCTGGTCAACCGCAGGAACCTCGCTGAGTTCCACGGACGGATCGTTCACGAATTGGCTGGGCATCAGGCGCACGATGAGTGCATCGGCTCGGGCGGACATGGCGTGCGAGGTGGCGGCAATCCGTTTTCGCGGAAAGTCGTTCGAGTAGGCGGGCCTCCCCGTTTCCTCGAACAAAACCGCGAGGGGCGGCGTTTGCATGTCCCCACGGGCCCAGGCTGCCGCCATTGTGGTTCCCTGGTAGCGCTCGAGCGCCATGTGCCGGTTCGAGGAAAGCTGGACGGCGTTGTCCTTCGCCTGCGGCCAGCCAAGAATGTCGAGGAAGTACACCCACAGCATACGGCCTGGGGTATAGCCGGGAAGCGCGGTTGTATGGTAGGGCATCGAGAGGTCCGCCACATAGTGTAAGCCCCAACCCATGAACCGCCAGCCCCAGTAATCCTCGCCCTGGTCGAACGCAAATTGAGACAGCGCTTTGTACAGGTGAATCCGGTGCTCCGGGTAACACTCCTTCAGAAACGGTGCAAAGAAGAAAACTATCCACGATTCGTGGTAGAAGCCCATGTGAAACGGCGCCTGGGTGCCGTAGTCGAGCGCGGCATTGCCAAAAGGCTGGGCGCCAAAGCCATAATCCTGGCCGAACGCCGTGTCGTTGTTTTCGTACAAGCCGGTATCCATGCCGTAATCCGGCTCATTGCTCGCTGTTGCAACCACGTCCAAAGGCGCGACCCGCTCGCCGGATTGCAGCGCCTCGAAATTGAAAACCGAAAGATAATCGCTTTGGTCGTGGAGGGTGACCTCACTCGGCTCGAGCGGGGTCTCGGGGGTGCTGTTGGCCGCCAAGGCACTTACATAGAGGGGCGTTTTCATATTTGGATTGATGCGGATCGCCCTGAAAAACCGCGCCCGCACATCCGCTTCGTTGCCCGTGGCTTCGAAGGCCAGCTCTTCCGGGCGCGGGGCATAAAAACGCCACATGCTGCGCGCCCATGCCTCTTCTTCCGCCAGCAACTCCGCCAATTCAGCTTCATGTGCAAGGAGAAAGTCTTCCAACGGCACCGCCGCCACCGGCGCGGCACCGGCTACCTCCGGCATCGTTGAGAGGATGGGTTCCGTAATCAGCGGGTGATGCTCCCAACCAGCCGCGAAGGGCGCCAACAGTGCCAGTCCGCACATGAGTGAAGCAATGAATCGGACTCTATTGCGCATGATTGCGTACTCCTCTCTGCTGAAAAAGTCAGGTTTGGCTGCGTTCACAGCACAATCCGCATCGTGCCATCCATGATACCCCGCGACGGAGATTATCAGAAAACATAGCCCGCCGCACAATTAATCCCGGGCTCCCTTTAACGTCCTACTCCGCCGCTGCAACCTGTGCACGGTAGTTGGCGTCGGCCAGAGGGTTATCGACGGCGCTCACCTCGCCGTAGGTACCGGCAAAATCGAACCCGAGTTTTTGCAAGCCGGGAAACACCCGCGCGATCTCCGCCGTATAGTCCTTTTCCATGGTGCCTGTCGAGGCATTGAACCAGTGGAGATAGCCGTATTGCCGATGGGACGGGGCGCCCATGAACTCCTTTGGAAAGGCTGGCCGGGTAACCATGCGCCGCAGGGTGTACTGCCACACGACCTCTGGCGCCATGGCATCCACATAGGGCATGCTCGGAAAATCCTGTACCTGCTGGTAGCCACGATAGGTCGAATTGACAAATACACCATCCGGCATAAGCTCCAAGGCCCGCTTCATGAGCCCTTGCGTTGCAACGACGGTGTCTTCAACATTGTCATTCGTGTCGAAGCCAAGCGCCTTCCGCGCCGCCTGCGCCCGCGCCGACGGGTTCACCATGAAGTCGCCCATCTCGAAATCGACGCCGCCGACCTCGAAGGTATCGAGCATCCATTCAAGCCCTTCGCGCCACCACGCCTGGTTCGCCGGCAGGGCCGGGTCGAGCACGGGGTGTACCTCGCGGCCGCTGCCTTCCTCGCAGGCCGTACTCGCACGGTCCGGGTGGCCGCGCAAGTACGTGTTCAGGTTGAACGCGTGATCGCCCTCGAAGTAGTAGCCGCCATACGCACACAGCCCAACCCCCGGCAGAATGGCGACGCCCTTGTCGCGGGCGTATTTGCAGAGGTCTTGCGCCGTAACCACACCGCCATGACCATCGCGCAGGAAGCCCCAGACAATTACTCCCCAGATGCCCGTCTCCGCGCAGTAGTCCACCAGCCGCCTGAACCCGGTCAGGTACGCCTCGGGGCGCTTGGAATAGGGAAAGGCCTGCTCCGCCGCGGCCATCTTCGTGGCGATGTTGCCCGGTTCGTCGTCCCAGGTCATACGCGCATCCCAACACCAGAGCAACACCTTCATGCGGCCGCCCTTCTGCTGCCCCGGCGCACTCATGGCACGCACGCCCACCGCAGCCGCGGCCGCCCCCCTGAGAAAGGTGCGCCGGTTCACTCGGCCGCCTCGAGCCACTCGCGATCAAAGCAGGCAAAAGTAATCGTTTCATAGGAGTGCCTAGCGCCGCGCTCGTAGAGACAGCCCATGCGCAGGTCAGGCAGCACAACAAGGCACGAGTAGGCCGAGGGGCCTTTGTACAGCGTGCGTGCGACCGGCCAGGTCTCTCCCTCATCGCGGCTCATGCGCACGGTCATCTTGACGCGCTTCTCCGAGGACGCCGGATTCGAGAACAGCACGCGATTCGCGTCGTGTTCCGCTTCGGTCGTGTAGCGCAGGAAACTCGCCTGGCACACGGGTTCTGGCAGTTCGTCGTCAAATTCGAGGTCCGACCAGGTTGCCGCGCCGTCGTCGCTCCAGGCGAGGGCACGCATACCGCCGAGTTCCGGTTTGCCGCCTTCCCGTTCCCAGTAGTTGCGCATGTTGATGAGCACCCGGCCATCGACAAGCTGTACGGCCTGGCATTCGTCCGTGTATTTCGCCACGGAATCGCCGAGTTCCCACGTCTCACCGCCGTCGTCACTGTAGAAGCAGTGCGACTTCTTCATCCAGCGATCATCCTCATCCTCGCGGTGATCGCATGGGATGACCAGCCGGCCGGCATGCGGTCCACGCTCGAGCTGAATGCCCACGCCCGGCCCCGTCGCATACCAGGTCCAGCCTTCCGGCTTTACCGAATCGGTAACGTCCACAGGCTCGGCCCAAGTCTTGCCGTCGTCCGTGCTTTTTGTTACCAGCACGTCGTCGTTGTCGCGGCAGAACGGCAGCCAGATGGTGCCGGTATCCTGATCGACCACAGGGCATGGATTACCAATCGTGATCTTCGCCGTGCCGCCCTCCTCGTAAACCAGTTCGAGCGGGCCCCATGTCTCCCCGTTGTCCTCACTGCGCTTGAGCACCAGGTCGATGTCGCCATGGTCACGCCGGTTATCCTTTCGCCCTTCGCAGAAGGCAAGCAGCGTGCCCGCCGGCGTGCAGACAACCGCCGGGATACGGTAGGTGTCGTAGCCCTCCTCCCCCGCCGTGAACACCGGCGTCTGCATGAGTTCCGCCGCCGAAGCGGCGATGCCGGAAGTCATACTGGCAATACACAGTCCCGCTAGCAATAGTCCACGCATAATGTCACTCCTTCCATATCTGTTGCGAAAAATTATCCGTGCGGCCCCACCGGGAAAACCCCTCGTGAAACACGATAACTTCTTTGGCTTTTCTACGGACCGCGTAAGTCGAACTTGTATCGCATAGTTTCAATCTACCATAGCACCCCCAATCAGGAATTTGAAAACGAGGCGGATGGCGCAAGCCAGGCCCATTCCCCCCCAAGCGGGCGTTTGAACAAAACTCAGCACATTACCCAAAGGAAAATGGAATAGAACCAAGCGAGCCGGCCGCCCCGATCAGCTATTGCGAGCCCGGGGACTGCCCCCATTTTCCCGGCCATGTAACCGCAGATGGCGCGGATGTGCGCAGATGAAGAAGTCCATGCGCTCGCGCGGTCCTACCGCCAGGGCCATGCGTTACCTGAGCCGGCAGGCAGATGCGCCAACAAAGGGCGGGTTCTGGTCTACAGGGAGGGCGGGCGTCCCCGCGAGCGGCACCGGCTGCGACCTTGCTTCCCGGCCAGTTGCGGGCTATGGCGCCAGCAGGCTTGGCTCATGTTCGTAGACCCAGCGCACGATAACAAGAACACGTCTTATGCGAGCGTTTTTCGCGCGAGGCGCTTGGCGAGGCCGATAATGGTGAGCACGGTCGGGCGGCCGAGGGCCTCGGGAAAGGTGGATGCGTCGCACACGTAGAGGCCCGAAATCTCCGTGCGCAGATCGTTGTCGAGCAACTCACCGAGGCGCACCGTACCACTCGGATGGGTGCCCCGTTGCGGGGTCATGTAGAGCGTGTCCGGTTCCGCGCCGGCCTCCCCGAGAATCGCGCGGCAGACCTGCTCCGCAGCGTCCATGCGCGCCTGGTCGTCGCCGGCCATGGGCTTCGAGATACGGCCATCGGGGTAGACGCCGCCGGACAGGTTGTCCTTGAGCTTGATCATGATCCCCAGCAACTGCCCCCAGCGTGTCCAGCGCAGCAGCGGCATGACGCCCTTGCGCGCAGCGATGAGCGGATACATGAGCCACGGGTCGGCGAGGGTCGAGAGCATGTAGCCCCCGGCTTCGTTCTCCCACGACCAGGTCATGGGCGGTTCCTTGCCGATGCCCGGCCGTTTCGAAAACCCGTAGACCATAACCGTCGTATCCATGGTCATCCCCTCCCCCGCGCCCTTCACACCCGAGGCCTGGAGAATCCGCGGTGTACCGATACCGCCCGCGGACAACACCACCGCGTCTGCCTTCGCCTCGAATTGCCGGCCCGCACGCTTGCCTTCGACGCCGAGGCAGCGGCCATCGCGAATCAGCACCCGGTCCACGCGCGCACGGGTCCAGAGCGTGGCGCCGGCGGCGACGGCCTCGTCCACCCACTCGCCCGCGTTCCACTTGGCGCCGCAGCGGCAGCCGAGCATGCACTTGGCGCCGCAGTCGAACTTTGCCACACGGGCGGGGCGCATAAACTTGTCCTGCGGTTCCCAGGGATAGCCCAGGCGTTGGGCAGCCTCGGCGATTCGGGTCGAGGCGGCGCCGCGTTCGTTCTCGCTGAGTGGCGCGATCTCGAGCTCAGCCATGGTTTCGGCGGTTTCCGCATCGAGGTTGATGCCGTAACGCGATTTCATCCACGGCGGCGGCGGCGCGGCACATCCGCAGAACATGCTGGTGGCGCCGCCAACGAGTAACGGCCGCACGATATTGAGCCCTTCCTGTGTGAACAAGAGGCTCGCGCGGTCACTGTAAAGCAACGCGCCGGGGTAGGTGCCGTACCAGGCGCGGGGCCGGTGGTCACGCCCCCGTTCGAGCAGCAGCACGCGCTTGCCCTGGCGCGTCAGTTCCCGCGCCAGTGTCGCGCCGCCCGGGCCGCTGCCCACGATGATGATGTCGGCTTGTGTGGTATCTGACATACTTTTTCTTCGGTACAGCCGGAAGGCGTTGCGCGGGTGGAACGCCCGCTCGAACTTGCCTTCCTGCCTCATGAATCCTTGCAGGTTCGCGGTCTCAATGCGGTTTTCCCCAGGACCACCACCGCCCACACCCGCTCTTGTACGCCCACGCCCTCCACATTGCAGGGCCTTGCCCCTTGTCCTCCGCCGGTCATTCTGCCCCGCTTCCATTCGCGCGTCAAACCACGTTGCATCGCCTCGACGCTACCGGCTACGTTGATGCCGAGGAACTGGTGGCGGCGACTATTCTTGGCGTGGCGGGTGCGGAAGTCAAAGCGGCCACGCTCACCCAGGATTACACCTTCGCGGATTTCTCGAAAGACAATCCAGACGCGCCCCCCGCTGTTCGCCGTGAACGCGAATGACTACGTGCACGTATTTAACCGGGAAGAAGTTTTCATCCCAGGCGCCGGGAATCGTATTATAAGTCTTTCGGGCGAGTCCGTAACTTCCTGAAATGCTATGCGGCAGAGACGCGCAAACACGGCCGTGTGCGCACTGCGACAACCACAGGGACCAGCCCCATGCCACGTACAAACGACCTCATCGACCGCAGCCAGCCACTGAGTGTCATTATCACCGGCGCCTCGGGCGATCTCGCCCTCCGAAAAATATGCCCCGCCCTTTTCGCGCTCTTTTCCCAGGAACTGCTTCCCAGCGACTTCCGTATCGTCGGGCTGGCGCGCACGGAGATGAGCGATGAACAGTTCCGCGAACGCATCACCAAGCACCTCACCTGCCGCTATGTGCCCGGTGAGCATTGCGACGAGTACATGCAGCGGTTCCTCGCGCACTGCTACTACGTCCCCGGTCAGTATGACGACCCGGCAAGTTTCACGAAGCTGGCCGAATGCCTGGCGAAAAACGAACCGGAGGGGCGCGTGAACCGCATGCACTACCTGTCGGTACCCCCGTTTCTCTACCTCGATATCGCCAAGAGCCTCGAGGCCGCAGGACTGGCGGAAAAGGGCGCCGGCGGCGGCTGGTCGCGCGTCGTCATCGAGAAGCCTTTTGGCGAAGATCGCCCCTCCTCCGATGAATTGGCCGCGGGACTCGCCCAGGCATTCAGCGAAGAACAGACCTACCGGATTGACCATTACCTCGGCAAAGAAGTCATCCAGAACCTCATGGTACTGCGTTTCGCCAACCTTATCTTCGACCCCATCTGGAACCGGGCGTATGTCGAAAGCGTGCGTATCACCTGGATGGAAGACGCGGGCATCGCGGGCCGGGCCGGCTACTTCGATCAGTATGGCATCATTCGCGACATCATGCAGAACCACCTGCTGCAGATTCTCGCGCTTGTTGCCATGGAACAACCGGTGACCCTGGCGGCGAAGCATGTGCGCGATGAAAAGGTAAAGGCGCTCAGCGCGATTCCGCCGATCAACCTCGACGCCCTCGTCGTGGGCCAGTACACCCGGGGCTACCTCGCAGGCGAGGCGCATCACGGCTACCTCGAGGAGGAGCGCATCGCCAAGGACAGCACAACCCCGACCTTCGCCGCGGCCGTGCTCGGAGTGAACAACCGCCGGTGGGAGGGCGTGCCGTTTCTGTTGCGGGCGGGCAAAGGGCTCACCACCAAATGCACCGAGATACGCATCCGCTTCCGGTGTGTGCCGGGCAATATCTTCGCCCATGCGGCGGGGCACTTGTCGAACAACGAGCTGATTATCAATGTGCAGCCGGAGCCGCACATCACCTTCCGTATCGTGAACAAAGTGCCGGGGCTCGAGATCGATCTCGACGAAAGTGCGCTCGATTTGCAGTATGCCGCGACATATCCCGCCGCGATACCCGAGGCTTACGAATCCCTGCTCCTCGATGTAATCCAGGGCGATAAAAGCCTCTTTATTCGGTCGGACGAGCTCGAGGCCGCGTGGGACGTGTTTACCCCGGTGCTCCACGCCCTTGAATCACGGCGGATCAAGCCGCGGGGCTACCCCTTCGGCAGCAACGGCCCCGATGCCGCACACAACCTCGCCAGCCGCTACGGCGCCGCCTGGTAAGGCGAATAGCACCCGAGGGCTGGCGATGCGCACGACATAACCAGAAACCCGGTTCGTTCTGTCTTTGCTTCGAGTCCAACAAAACCAGCTTTCCTACCCAGGAGAAGACCATGCCCTATCCTGCGCGCCACTATGAAACGATTGCGCTTTTCCACCAGGCCGTACGCGACCTCGTGGCCGAAACACTGCAACACGACGGGGGACCACATCTCACGCTGATTAGCGGCGGCAGCACGCCCGTGCCCATTTATGAGCGCATCACAGCGGACCCGTTCCCCGTGAACCCGGTGGCACACATTGCCTTTGCCGATGAGCGGCATGTGCGGCCGGACAACCCGGCCAGCAACTATGGTACAACGCTGCCCATGCTCGCGGCCTTGGCCTTGCCAGAGGATCGCGTCCTTCACGTAAACACGGCCCAGCCCATCGCGGATGCGGCCGCGGATTATGAACACCAGCTCACCCGCTTTCTCGATGCCGGCGGCACAATTCGGCTTGCCCTGCTCGGCCTCGGCATCGACGGCCACACGTGCTCCCTGTTCACCGTCGACGACCTGCGCGATGCAGAGGGCCACTACGCCATCCCGGTGCACATGGCGTCCGAGCCAGACCGCGTCAGCGTGACGCCGGCACTCTTGCGGCGTGCGGAACGGGTGGTGTTCCTCGTGGCGGGAGAAGAAAAAACGGAAATCTGCGACATTCTGCGCAACGAACCCGAGACGATTGTGGCGGGCCTTGCCGTGCGCGAATGTCCGCGCGTGGAAATCTGGCAAGCGTAGGTGGCGTGTGGCCATCCCCACCGGCCTCACCCACCCAACGGCGCAAATGCCCCATTACATCGCACCATTCGCAAGCCAGAACCGGCGCCTTGTGCCGACCGTGACCTTGTGCCAGAATACCCTTGAAACGGCCTCGCGGCCAGGAGGAAACGCATTATGCTGAAGAAACGGAATCCTATCACCCGCCGCCATGCCCTGGGCGCCATGGCCGGCGCTTCGGGCGCAGTACTCGCGCTGGGCAGCCATGCTGCAGCGGCCGACGAGGCACCGCTCAAAGGACGCCTGAAACAGAGTGTGAGCGCCTGGTGCTACAAGATTCCGCTCGAGGAACTGGCGAAGGAGGCGGCGCGCATCGGGCTCAAGAGCGTTGAATTGCTCGATGAAAAGCAGTGGTCCGTGGTGCAGGACCAGGGACTCACCTGCGCCATGCCGAACGGTCCGGGCGGCATCGCGAAGGGGTGGAACGACCCGAGGAACCACGACGAACTCGTGGCAAAGTCGGAAGACCTGCTGCCGAAGATCAAGACGGCGGGCCTCGACAAGATGATCGTGTTCAGCGGCAACCGGCGTCCCCGTCTCGACGAAAGCGAGGGGCTGCGCAATTGCGTGCGCGGACTGAAGCGCATCGTGCCGCTGGCGGAAGAACTCGGCATTACGCTGACCATGGAACTGCTCAACTCGAAGCGCGACCACAATCACTACATGTGCGACCACACGGCCTGGGGCGTGGCACTGGCGAAGGACTTGGGCACGAAAAACTTCGGCCTGCTGTATGACATCTACCACATGCAGATCATGGAAGGCGATATTATCACCACCATCCAGGAGAACATCGACTATATCGTGCATTTCCACACAGGCGGCGTGCCCGGCCGCAACGAGATCGACGACTCCCAGGAGCTGAACTACCGGCGTATCGCCCAGGCCATCGTCGACACCGGGTACGACGGCTACTTCGGCCATGAGTTCGTGCCAGCCGGCCCGGACCCCATCGCCTCGCTCACCGAGGCCGCCCGCATCTGCGACGTGTGAGCCAATACCTGATTGCGAGACTTGGGACCACCGTGCATAAAAAGGCCAGGGGACAGACTACGAAACATTTGACTTGCGAAAAGTAACGGGGCCTGTCCCTGAAACTTCGTCCTTGAAACTTCACGGGAGGGCGAGCGTACCCGCGAGCCGCCTTCAAGAACCGGGCCTACACGCCCACTTTCTCGGCCCAGGCCTCCCACATGTCGAGCAGTTCCTCAACCTTTTCCGGCATTTCTTCCGAGAGATCGTGCAACTCGGTGCGGTCTTTCTCGAGGTCGTAGAGCTCCCAGGCTTCCCGTTTCTCCGCCACGAGCTTCCACTTGCCCTTGCGGATGCCGCGGTTATCGTAGTGCTCCCAGTACAGCGCTTCGTGGCCTTTGCGTGTGCCGCCGCGCAACACCGGGGTAAGGTCGCGCCCGGCGACTGGGGTGATAGCCCGCCCTTCGTAAGTCTCCGGGTATTCAGCGCCGGCAAGGCGCAGGCAGGTGGGCATGATGTCGATGCAATGCATTACCTCGTCCGTCAGGCCGCCGCGTGCATCGACGCCCTTGGGCCAGTGTGCGACGAGCGGGGTGGCCGTGCCGCCTTCATGAATCCAGTGCTTGAACAGGCGGAACGGCGTGTTCGAGGCATTGGCCCAGGGCCGGCAGTAGGCGACGTAGGAACCGCGCTCACCAGGCTTCGTACCGGGCTGGTCGAGCTTGCGGCCCGATATGTCCTCGTGGCACCCGCCGTTGTCGGCCATGAACAGGATGAGCGTGTTCTCGTACTGGCCATTGCGCTTGAGCGCATCAATAACCCGGCCGATGCCCTGGTCCATGCGGTCGATCATGGCGGCATAGACGGCCATACGGCGAATCCATTCTTCCTTGTTCTCCGCTTCTTCCCACGGCGGCACGTCCGGGTCGCGCGGCGACAGTTCGCACTGCGGGTCGATGATGCCAAGGTCGATGAGCCGCTCATGGCGCCGCTGCCGCAGCACGTCCCAGCCGCACTTGTAGTAGCCGGCGTATTTCTCGATGTCCTTTTCCCAGGCATGGAGCGGCCAGTGCGGCGCCGTGTAGGCCAGGTACATGAAAAACGGGTTGCCGCCTTCATGCTCATCGATGCGCTCGACGGCGTAGTCGCTGAAGGCGTCGGTCATATAGAAGTCGCCGGGGGTCGGCTTCCAGGGTTCGCTTTCGAGGGCCATCTGGCGCTCCCGTTTCTGATTCTCGATAATCTCCCAGTAGCTTGATGCGCCGCTGATCAGCCCGAAGTAGCGGTCGAAGCCACGCTCCCGGGGCCAATGCTCCGGCCGTTCGCCCACATGCCATTTGCCGGACATGTAGGTACTGTAACCGGCGGGTTTGAGCGCCTCGGCAATGGTGACGCACCGGTCATTGAGGAAGCCCTGGTAGGGACCATGTTCTACGCCGCCATCGTGGGACACCATCTTGCCGACGCCCGCCTGATGCGGGTAGAGCCCGGTGAGCAGCGCCGCGCGCGTGGGGCAGCAGCGTGCCGCGGAATAGGCCTGGGTAAAACGCAGGCCGCCGGCGGCAAGCGCATCGATATTGGGCGTGGCTACCTCGCCGCCATAGCAGCCGATATCCGAAAAACCCATGTCGTCGGCGAGAATGACAATGATGTTCGGGCGCTTATCCGAAGCATTGCCCTGCGCAAAAGAGAGTGAACCCGGCAGCGCCGCGGCGGTCATACCCGCACCCACGCTGCGTAAGAAGTCCCGGCGTTTCATAGTCTGCCTGCTCCCGGCCCATGATACGTGGGCGCTGTTGCATCTGCACGTGTGCACCTTCTCGCGGCAGTATATCGGGGACCGATACTTCTCCGCAAAGTGAGAGGGGGAAACCGTCAGCGCACGCGCTCTACACCCAGGGGTACGGTGTGTACGACCGAGGTCCGCAGCGCCTCCATCTTCTCGGCGATGCGGGTGGCGTCGCGTTTCGAGGCGCACACACCGAATATGGTGGGGCCACTGCCGCTCATGGCGGCGGCCGTGCAGCCATGTTCGAGAAGTCTGTCCCGGGCTGCGGCAAGGTTCGGAAAATCATGGAACACGGCCGCCTCCATGCTGTTATACACGGCTGCCGCCCAATCGCCCTGCCCCACCAAACCTATAGCCTTGCGAAAACCGGCGGTGCGCCCGGCGAAACAGGGGGCGTCGTTGCGCGTGAGCTTCGGGTGGTTGTAGGTGCGCGCGGCGCTCACGGCGATCTCGGGGTGAACCAGCACGAACCAAGTCTTCCGGATAGGGCGCATGGCTTGCAGGTCTTCGCCGCGGCGCGTGGCCAGGGCCGTGCCGCCCATGGTGCAATAGGGCACATCCGACCCGAGTTGAAGCGCCAGGCCCCGCAGGCGCTCTGCCGGCCAACGCAGCCCCCACAGCGTATTCAGCGCGATGAGCGTGGCGGCGGCGTTGCCCGATCCGCCGGCCATCCCCGCCGCGATAGGAATGTGCTTGTCGAGGTGAATACGGGCGCCCTGGGTAACTCCCGCATGCTCGCGCAGGAGCATGGCCGCGCGGTAGACAAGGTTGTCTTCGCCGGTATCAAGGTCCTGGGTGGTACACGACAGGGAAATCCGGTTGTGCGCCTCGGCGAAGTGCAACTCGTCGCAAAGGCTGACCGTCTGGAAAATGGTTTCGATGTTGTGGTAGCCGTCGCGCCGGCGATTCAGCACATCGAGGTAGAGGTTGATCTTGGCGTAGGAGCGATAAGTCATATCGGTAGACATGGGCAAGCTCCTGAAACGGGTTACAGGCGGCGGCTCCAGACAATCGAGACCACCAGGCTCACCCCCATGACCCCGGCCCCGATGAACCCCATAATCGCCAACCCCCACAGGGCCTCCTGCGCCGCAAGCAGCCAACTGCTCCCCATGATGAGCGCACCGGTGATCACGCTCACCGAGATGCGGTTCGCCGTCACATCGAGCGTGTTTACGAGATCCTCGAGATGCTCGTGGTGCAGGTTCATCCGGAAGCGGCCCTTGCGCAGGCGCTGCGAGATGCTCGATACATCCTCCGGCAATTGGCGCGCGAGCCGGCGGATAATCCCCGCGTTGTGCTGGAATTCCTTCAACAATTCGACAGGCGTATAGCGTTCGGAAACCAGTTCTTCAATATACGGGCGCAGTACAGGCACCATGTCCATCTCAGGGTCGAGTTGCTGGCCCACATGCTCGATCGAGGCAAGCGCCTTCAACAGAAGCGAGAAACGCGGCGCCAGATCGAGTTGGTAGTGGCGTACGATTTCCGTCGCCCGCTCGAGGCCGCGCGCCACCTCCCCGCCGCCCACAACCGACCGGGCCTCGAAGGCGATGAAATCGGCAACCTCGTGGCGCAGCCCTTCCATATTCTCCGGCTCGCCGCCTGCCGTGAGCAGAAGCAATGCGTTGGCGGTCTCGACGGAATCCTCATGAAAGATGGCGAGAAACAGATCCGCGAGGGCAGCCACATCCGTCTTCTCGAGATGCCCGACCATGCCATAGTCCAGAAATGCAATGGTGTTATCGTAGGTGATGAATACATTGCCCGGATGCGGGTCCGCGTGGAACAGGCGGTGCGCGAAAAACATATCGCACAGGATTTCACAGCCGCGCGTGGCGAGCAATTTGCGGTCGCACCGGCGCGCCTCATAGGCGTCGAAGCGGTCCACGCGCACACCATCCACCCACTCCATCGTGAGCACCCGTGTGTTGCACAACGCGGGGAAGGTGCCCGGTATGAAAACATCCTCGACATCCTCGAAGTTCTCGTGGAAACGGTCGATGATGCCCGCCTCGATATTGAAGTCCAACTCCCGGCGAATACTGCGCGAGAACTCATGCACCACGCCCGGTGGGTCGAGCCATTGCATGTCCTTCACGTGTTCATCCACCCAGTGGGCGATCTGCAGCATGAGGCCCAGATCCGCATCGATCACCTTCTGGATGCCCGGCCGTTGCACCTTGACCGCCACTTCTTCGCCCGTGTGCAGGCGCGCGCGGTAGACCTGGCTGAGCGAGGCCGAGGCGACGGCCTCCTCATCGAACTCGGCGAAGAGATCGGCCACGGGCTTACCGAAGGCATCTTTAATGACAGGCGCAATCTGCTCGAAAGGCACCGGCGACACCGCGTCCTGCAACTTGGCCAACTCGTTTGCCACCGGCGGAGTGACCAAGTCCGGGCGGGTGCTGAGAACCTGGCCAAGTTTAATGAACGTCGGGCCGAGTTCTGTGAGCGCGGCGCGCAGGCGCTGACCGAAAGTCCCCGAGGCATCGGGCGGCGCTTCCCGCATGCGGATGCGGCGCAACAGCCGGGCCGGCAACGACCGGTGCAGATTGCTGCGCTGCACGAAATCGGCAAAGCCATGGCGCACGAGCACCTGCACCACGCCGAACAAGCGGCGTGCGTTGCGTGTTTTATCCAGCACAGGGTTTACCATCGGCTGTCTTGTGTCGCAGGGGGAGGCTGCGACCCTCCCGGTACACTAGCCGTCTATCCGTGTTTCCTGCGCAGCTTTTTGGCGCGTGATTACCTGGCGCAGCCCGGCCTTCGTCTTCCCGTTCACGCGTCCCACCACCTCGAGCGGCCCTTCCCAGCCGGCCATGGCATCTACCAGCGGCGCCGGCAACTCCCCCGCCTTGTCCGCATCAAACTGCACCGGCGCCACAAGCAACGCGAACCGGCCCATGCGGTTCGAGGCACGCGCCGCTTCCTGCCAAACACCCGTTTCGGCCGGCAGTATGTCTGCCGCCGTGGGGAATACGGGCTTTCCATCAGCCGCTTCGACCGCCAACTGGAACGCGATATGCTCTGCCTGTGCCCGGGTATGGCCCAGCTCACGCAGCACCGCATCCGGCACAGCCGAGGGCGCCACCGCCAGAAAATCAAAGCCCTCGCGCAACAACGCGCGCAAATGATTCACCGCGGCTGCATGCGCCTCGGCATCCCCCAGTTTCACCCAGGACTGGCCGTCGTCCGCCGTCACCACGTACTTGTCACGCAGCTTCTGCACCGCCAGCGCGTCTACCGTCACGCCGGCTTTCATGCCGGCGCCACTCAACACCGACGCAATAACACCTGCATCGCGTGGGAAATCGGGCAGGCGGCCCCGGTGCGAACCCGGCAGGCTCTCCCAGCCGGCCGGCACCAGAGCATGAGCAATACCCACGTCGCGCGCGGCCTTCGCGTTGGACACAAGCTCCTTCAGCCCGCCACCCTCACCAACCGATGCCCATACAATCGGCACATGACCCTGAAGTTGTACAGGCTGCAACGATTTCAGCGCCCAGGCATAGTACAACGACACTTCATCTTCCGAGGGCGTATTCGCCGTCACGAAAAGCGGCGCTGCCTCGAGCGTCTCACCGGGCGCCAGCGCGAACGCCGGCTTGTATTCACCTGTAATCGTGCCTTGCCAGGCGCCTTCGTAGGCGTCCAGGAAAATCCCGTGCTGTGCACGTCCGCGCGGCAGCACCCCGAGAGACAACGTAAGCGGGTGCGCCGGTATCTTTACCAAGCCGAAAATAGGGGCATCATTGCGGCTGTAAACCGGCCGCCCGCCCCGGGTGTTGATGGACCGCAACTCGAGTTCGACTTCGCCCGCACGCTGCGGAATACCTCCCGGCTTCAAGACCAGCGGCTTGATAGTGGCCACCTCGATCGGGGTTTCGCGCTTATTGGTCAACATCAGTTGGAAGAACATAAAGGGATACTCGTTCAGGATCGAGATGCGGTGAATAACCACCATCCCCTCCCGTTCCGGAAAGCGTACCTCGATGTGCCGCCCCGCCCCGAAATCGCCTTCGAAGCGTTCCGGTTCCGCCGCGCCGTCACCGAGATCGTCCTGCGTGAAGTGGGTGCCATCCGCCAGGGTGACCTCGAAGCCGACATAGTCCAGTACCACCGAATCTTCGGCTTCACCCGCAAACACGCACCATTCCGCATTGTCCGCGAAATAGAGCAAGCGCCCATGGGGCGAGTCCCAGGTGTAATGCTCACGCAGTTTCCAGGTCTTCAGCCGTTGCTGTGCATCGGCGGCACCCGCCACCAGCGCAACCACCAGGGTCACCAGCAAAGCATATGGAATACGCACACTCATTCATGTTCTCCTGATAGCTGCCATCTTGCCTAAAGGGGCCTTGATTATACCCCGCAGCCAGTGAGTAACCAAGCGCACCGTAACAGCACCCCATCTGCAAAGACACGGGGTTGGCATCCTCATGGATTCGAGCGGCGGAATATCGCGGCGAAGTGCTGTAGCTCCGGGATGTCCAACGCCTTGGCGAGACCGAGGTACGCGCTGGCGGCCGCCGCTACCGGCAGCACGACCGCCAGCAAGCGCGCGTGAAAAGGCTCGACACCCATGCGCCACTGCACTTGGTGCGCAATCCCGTAGGCAAGCGCCGTAACCATGCACCCCGCCAGCACAATCTTGAACGCCGCCGCCGCCGTCTCGCGGTTCCAGAGCGTGCCAACGCGTACGTTGAGCATGGCGTAAAGCAGCACAAAGTTCATGGTGAAAGAGATCGTCGTGGCAAGCGCCAGGCCCCGGAAACCCAGCGGCCCCACAAGCACGCAGTTCAGCAGAATGTTCAAGAACATGCTCGCCGCCGATATGATAACCGGGGTCCGGGTGTCATGGTGCGCATAGAATCCCTGCACCGAAATCTTCACCCATACAAAAGCCAGCAAACCAAAACCGTAATACAAGAGCGCCGCCGACGCCATATCTGTCTCCCGCGTCGAGAAGGCGCCGCGCTCGAACAACAGCCGCATGATAGGCTCGCGCAGCACCACCAGTCCGAGCATGGCCGGGAAAACAAGGAAAAAACTCTGCCGGTAACCGTGGAGTACCGTGTCGCGCGCTTCTGCGTGATTACCCCGGGCCACCGCACGCGATATGGCCGGCAAAATCGCCACGGATACCGCTACCCCGAAGATGGACAACGGCAACTGCACCAGCCGGTTCGCATAAAAAAGGGCGGTCACCGTGCCTTCCGCCAGCGAGTAGGCAAAGAAATTGTCGACCAGCTTGTTCACTTCCGCCGTAGCCTGCCCGAACATCACCGGCAACAGCAGCCAGAAAACCTTGCGTATACCCGGGTGCCGCAACCGGAAATTCGGCACGAACACACCCGTGTGCCGCCGCATGGCAAAGAGCAACACGCCCAACTGCGCCACGCCGCCCACCCATACACCAATCACCAGCGCCCATGCCGGGTTATCGAAGTAGTTGTAAAGGGCCACGCAAAAGGCGATAAGCGCCACGTTGAGCAGAGCGGGCGACCACGAAGGCGTACCGTAGCGGCGCATGGTGAACAACGGCGCCATGGCAAAAGCTGCCAACCCGATGAAGAACAGGTACGGAAAGGTCCACTGCATGAGCCCAATCGTCATGCGCAGGCGCTCGGGATCCTTCGGCGCCGCACCGGTAATCGGACGCAGCCCATCGAGTATCCACGGCAGCGCCGGCATGGCCAGTACACCAAGCACGACCACCACCGCCAACACCAGGATCATCGCGGAAAATACCGCCGAAACCAGCACGCGGAAACCGTCGGCTGTGTCCTTCTCCTGCGCTTCGGCAAATACGGGCACAAACGCGGCATTGGTAGCGCCTTCGCCCAGAATGTCGCGCAGCATGTTCGGCAGGCGAAACGCAAAGAGGAAGGCATCGCGCGCGTAAGTGGGAATAAGCGCGGCGGTGACTATGTCACGGATCAGGCCGAACACCCGGCTGAGCAGGGTGCCCCCGGCGAATACCGCCATAAACCGCGACAATTGCCCCTTCGAGTCCGACACGCTGTTTCCCCCCTACGCTTCCACCGCGTCCGCACGTGCCTCCGGCCACACAGCCGCGATCAGCAGCAGCACCACCGCCCCCACCGCCAACGCATAAGGGACATAGCGCGGACCACCGGCCAACGGCCGCGCCGCCGGCGCAGGCAGCGCGAAAGTGCGCGCCATTGGCCGCATTCGAGTCGCTTCCGGCGGATAGGTATCATGCATACCCCGAAAGTTGCCATACGGGTCGAACACACCCGAGATGCCCGTGTTCGCAGCGTGCACCAGCGGAAGCCGCGTCTCGATAGCGCGCATGCGGCCGAGCTCGAATTCCTGGGCCAATGCGCCACTCTGCCCGAACCACGCCAGGTTAGTCACCACCACAAGGAAATCGGCCCCCAATTCACGCAGATTCTCCACCAGGGGCGCATGCAACACCTCGAAGCAGATCAACGGTCCAAACGCACGCCCCGCCACATCGAACACCTTCTGCTTCTCGCCCGCGGCGGCGTCGACCGGTACGAGCTGCCGCAGGAACGGCAAGCTGTCTTCAAAAGGCATGTACTCTCCAAAGGGCACCAAGTGCACCTTATCGTAATAATCCCCGACACCGCTGCCGGGTTGCACCAGCGCGCCCGCATTGTAGCCCCGGTTATCCGCCCGGCGCACCGCGCCCGTAAACAACGTGGTGTCATTCTCGGCCGCCACCGCGGCCAGCATGGCCTCGAAAGGCGGCGCATCGAAGGAACCCATGACCGTAGCCTCGGGCCAGACCACCAAATCCGGCGACGACCGGCCGCAAAGATTCGCTGTCTGCCGCGCCGCACGATCGACAAGGTGCTCTTCGTAGCCGCCGTAGTACTTCATCTCCTGGGCAAAGCCCGTCTGCACGATCCCTACCTCGATAGCGCCCTCCGGGGCCCCGGGCCCGGCATAGAGAAAGCCGCCCACGCCATGCACGGCCGCCAAAAGCACGACGGCCGCCGCAAGCCGATACCACCGCCAGTGCCGCTCGCGAATACCCAGCGCCACAAGACCGCTTATCAGCGCAATCAAAAAACCCACCAGCGCCACGCCGCCTATCGCCGCCCACTGCACCAGCAAAAGATTCGGACCCTGGCTATACGCCAAAGCGCTCCAGCCAAACCCACTGAACAACCGCGCCATCGCCAGTTCCATCGCCGGCCAGAGCAATGCCAGCCCGAGCGCACCGCCCAGTCCACCGCGCCGAGTCCGCGCCCACGCCCACGCCACACCGATCACCGCCCAGAACAAAGCCAGCCCGATGCATAACAGTTGATACCCCACCAGCGCCCAGCCCCCGGCCCAAAAGATATTCGCCGTGAGCCAGTGCAGCAACAACGAATGAAATATCCACCCCGCCGCAAAAAACTGCGCCCCCGCATCCCGGGGCCGCAATGCCGCCACACGCCAAAACAACAGCGCCAGCCCGGCCCACCCCAGGAACCACAGGCCCCAGGACGGAAAGGCAAGCGCCACCAGCACGCCCGAAGCAAGCGACATGCCATACGTTTTCAAAAACATCTTCATGACCCGCGAATCATGCGCAACCCCCACCCGCCCCGTCAAGTCGCACGCTGCAATCCCCGGTTACGCCCATGCCAACACGCGCCACCCTTCCCGAGGCATGGCAAACCTCTGCATCGCACGCCCGAAGTTCTGGGCCATCATGGCGCACACGGTATATACCTGGTTGCCGTGCAGGCCGCACATCGGGATCACCGCGAACTTGGCGCCGTTCGAAGAGCGGGTAACACGAGACGTACATACTCGCCCAATACACACAATAGAGCAGTTTACACCATCCAAAGCTGCGCTGAGAGCAAAAGCGCATTATCCGCCAACGGTCCGGGGTCTGCTTACCTCCGTATAATACGCCACGCGTCGTCTACGGAGCTTGCTCCATACCTTGAATCCGGGCCTGAATTCCGGCCATGCTTGCTGCGCCTGCCGGGAATGCGGGACACGACGCGATCGACGCGCCATGCTGCCGCGAACCAAAAAGCCCGTGAACGCGCCGCCGGCAGTCTATAAGGAGGTGCACCATGCAACAAATCCATTGGATCAAGTACGCCGGGGTTGCGCTCCTTGTCGCACTGGCGCAATCCGCACATCCCGCGGGCGCCCGGGCGTCGGACGCTGAGCAATCCTCCGAGTCCGCCCTCCATTTCGGCGGATGCGGCGGCGTGTATTTTCTGGTCGAGCCCGGCGAATTCTGGGTGGAAGTCGAGAAGCAGGACCTCAACCGGAAGAACCGCACCACCTTTCTGCGGGCTATCCTGGTGGGACCGGATCGCACGGTACTGGAAGATGTGTACATCCCCGATGTCGAGGGGCCGGAAAAGGGCCCCGTGCAACGCATCCGGCTTACCACCCACGCCGGCGCGCGCGGCATCTACGCCCTGAACATTACGGTGACCCAGGACCGCTATGGCGAGGACATCGCCTGGGGCTTCCGCACCAATTGCCGGCACTACCTCGTCGAGACGTCGCGCGGGCACCGGGATGCTGCGCACGAGGAACCCCTGGTGCTGCGGAGCCCCGAACAGCCCGGAGAGGTGTGCTTCCGGCCGGAACAACGGGCCTTCTCGCTGGAGGTCACCGGCTTGTCCACTGACGCGGCCCCGCCAATGCTGTACGATGCCCGGGACAGGCAAATCGCCGTGATAACACCGGATGAAGCGGGCACCGCACAGCATGTCGTTCCGGCGGATGTACCGCGCGACGCTGTGCCGTGGCGCTTGAAACTGGCATCTTTTCAGGCAACGGTGCACATTGACGGCGTGACACGATGGCCGGAGGGCAGTGACTTCCCGGATTTTCCACTCTGGACACCGCACCGGGACTCCTGGTTTCCAGTCCACGCGAACCGGTGGCTGATCACGCCATACAGCAAGGTGGTCTACGACAAAGACGCAGCCCCGGGAACGGCCGCATTCGAGGTCCACAACAACGCCCAGACCCCCAGAACCTTCGACTTGAACATCGAACACCCCGGACCACCCTGGCCAGTCGAACTCGCGAAAGAAAAAGTCACGGTGCCGGCCAGGCGCGCGATACCCGTATCACTCACGTACACAATTCCTGAAGAAGGAGACGCGTGGACATGCCACGTCCGCGTTACACCCCGGGACACGCCCGACGTGTCTACCTACGCCACGCTCGTGCTGCGCCGGGGAACAGCCCCCGCAACCGAACCCTTACCGGTGCCACTGGTGCTGAAGCCCTACAGACACGAGAACGCGCTGTTCGGCTATCGGCCCACCTACCCACTCACTAACCAAATCTACTTCGACACGGACAACCGGCCTTTCATCACATCGGAAAGCGGAGTGCACCGTCTATGCGGCGAACAATGGGCGGAGACCAAATCCGCCGTGCTCCCGGATGGACAAACCGTTCCACTGAATCTCCTGTCTTCCAAGGTCGCCTTCGACAGCGACAACGGGGTTTACCTCATCGCCCGGGCCGGGGGGAGGCCGGCACTGCTCCATTCAAACGACAAAGGCGCCACCTTCCGGGCTTACCCCCTCCCCGTAGATGGAAAGTTCGACATCGCCCAATTCTCCGGGCACAATACCCCTGATGGACCCCCACCGCTCGTTTGTTACACGCTCACGGAAAGAGATCCGGACCGGATATGGCGGCGTTTGAATGACTTACACCTGCTCCTGCCGGAAAAAGATGGAGACGGAAACATTTCCATCCCGGACCCGGTGCGGCTGTCCAGCAAGTGCATCGGGTTTTCCGCCCATTCCGGCATACCGTCGTCGGTCATTTCACGCGATGGCAAGGTTCATGTGGCTTGGGGCGAGGCCACCGACCCGGACAAAGACGTCGAGGGGGTTCCCACCTACGCGGTTACCTATGACCGAAACAGCGGAACCCTGGGCAAGCCCGCCCTCGTGGGGTACGGCCCGCCAGCCAACGACGTGCATAACACGCCCAGCATCACTATGGACAGCACCGGCCACCTGCACGTGCTGATTGGAACACACGGCCGTACATTCCGTTACGCCCGCTCGCGGCAATCCCATGACGCGGGAGACGGCTGGACCGACGCGGAGGAGATCGGACCGGGCCTCCGGCAGACCTACGTCGGCATGGTCTGCAGCGACGACGACACGGTCCATGCCGTTTTTCGGCTCTGGAACGACGACCGGCAATATTTCCCCGCCTACCACTACGCCACCTTGTCCTACATGCGCAAATCCCCGGGCGAACCATGGTCAGACCCGCAGCCGCTGGTGGTCGCCCCCTTCTCCGGATACAGCATTTTTTATCATCGGCTCACCATCGACCGGGACAGCACGCTCTATCTGTCCTATGACTACTGGTCTACCTACTGGTTCTACCGAAATGACCACCGGGGAACCCGCCGTGCGTTGATGATGTCCCCGGACGCGGGAGACAGTTGGCGCCTGGCCAACATGGACGACCTGCAGCGCCAATAAGGAAGTGCCCGGCAAAAAAACGCGGGAAGGCAAGCCGAAACGCCACTACGATCTTTAGGGCCTTGAAGATAGTAACGGGCAAGAAATAACGATAAGTAATTCTTTAGCCGTTTGCCGTGAGCCGTTTCCCATACGTCATACAACGCCCTGGTATCAGCGCGGGTCGCGGTTCTGGCCCACCCGCTGTTTCTATGAGTCAAGACGCAGGCGCACTTTGGACTGCTGTGGCTTGCCACCGCTTTTCCCGCAAAGGCCGTGGG
>CAZMVU010000009.1:22289-52497 GCA_964569295.1 uncultured Nitrospirales bacterium | reverse complement strand
CTGCTCGGGGACTCGCGAGGACAGTCCCTTTGTTTGCTCAAGTGATGATGCAAGGCGGTACTGTCAGGGCTGTATCCTTAAGTTAACGCGTATGGGCCAACGGCCCAGGTGTTGGACTGGCGAACCAAGCGTGTTCCGGCCATGGTTGTGTTTTGTGATGTTCACGTTGATATCATCGCCTGAAGCCAAGGTAATACACACACGCAAGGAGATGCCTCCATGAATTCCCTTACCCGGCGCAGCTTCCTGCGCACTACGGCTGCGGGCGTGGCAGCGGCTTCATTGGCGGGCCGCGCGGTCGCCGCTCAGGACACGCGCCCGAACATTCTCATGATCGTCGTGGACGACCTTGGGTATGGCGATCTCTCCTGCTACGGCGCGGCGGATTTGCATTCGCCCAGTATCGACCAACTCGCGGCGCGGGGCATGCGGTTCACGCAGTTCTACGCGAATTGTCCCGTGTGTTCGCCGACGCGCGCCTCGTTGCTCACGGGCCGCTACCCGGACCTCGTGGGGGTGCCGGGGGTTATCCGCACACACCGCGAAAACAGTTGGGGGCGTCTCGCGGAGGATGCCGTGCTGCTGCCGGAGGTGTTGGAACAGCAAGGCTACCACTCTGCCTGCATCGGCAAATGGCACTTGGGCCTGGAATCACCGAACACCCCGAGTGACCGCGGTTTCGACTTCTTCCACGGCTGGCTCGGCGACATGATGGACGATTACTACACGCACCTGCGCCATGACGTCAACTACATGCGCCGCAACAGGGAAGTGATCGAGCCTGAAGGCCACGCTACGGACCTCTTTACCCAGTGGGCCTGCGATTACCTCGAGGAGCGGGCGGAAAACAAAGCACCCTTCTTCTGCTACCTGGCCTACAATGCGCCGCACACGCCCATCCAGCCGCCCGAAGACTGGCTGGAGAAGGTGAAGGCACGCGAGCCGGATATGGGCGAGGACCGTGCAAAACTGGTGGCGCTCATCGAGCACATGGACCATGGCATCGGGCAGGTGCTCGATACGCTCGAGGCCACCGGCCAGGAAAAGGACACCCTGGTCCTCTTCGTGTCGGACAACGGCGGACAAGGCAACGTGGGCGCAAACAACGCCCCGTGGCGCGGCGCGAAGCAGGACATGTACGAAGGGGGCATCCGCGTGCCGATGATCGCCGCGTGGCCCGGCCACATCGAAGCGGGCAGCGAGAGCGATGCCGTGGGTATGACCATGGACTTTTTCACTACGGCGGCCGGTGTTGCGGGGGTTGAAGTGAAGCATGAGGTGGAGGGGGTCAGCCTGCTGCCCACCCTGCGCGGCAAAGGGCAGTCCCTCGACGGCCGCACACTCTTCTGGGTGCGGCGCGAGGGCGGCGGCCATGGTGGGCGGGCGTACTATGCCGCGCGGCGCGGCGACTTCAAACTTGTGCAGAACTCGCCCTTCGAGCCTTATGAACTCTACAACCTCGCGGCCGATCCCCAAGAGCGAAAGCCGCTGGCGCGCAACCATGGGATGTATAAGGAACTTTTCCAGACGCTGCGCCAGCATATCAACGAGGCGGGGAAGGTTCCCTGGCAACGGGAGTCGTAGCTACGGGGTGCGCGCTGCCGAGATGGGCTGTGTAACCTTCGTTTTGGGGCGTGTCCGCCGAGGCTTGGCGGCGTATTCAGGCGCGCACGACCTTGCTTTCAGCGCCCGGGATGCCGCGCGTGGCGTTGCGCGTGTCGATGATAAGTGGAGCGGCTTCCACGAGGGCTGCGTAGTCCACGCAGTCATGGTCGGTCACGATGACTACGGCGTCGTAGGCGGCGATTTTCGCGGTATCCCAGTCAATGCTGCGCTCGTTCTGGAACTCGGGGAAATGCCGCATGATCGGGATAACGGGCAAGTAGGGGTCATAGTACGCGACATGGGCCTTTTTTTCGTGCAGGAGGCGCATGAGCACGACAGCCGGACTTTCCCGCGGGTCGCCCACGTTTTTCTTATAGGCCAGGCCGAGCAGGAGAATAGCCGCGTTTTTCAGATTCTTGCCCTGCTCGTTCAGCGCGTTGCCCAGGCGGTCTACTACATAGCTTGGCATGGCTGTGTTGATCTCGCCGGCGAGTTCGATGAAGCGTGTTGGGAAATCGTACTCGCGCGCTTTCCAGGCGAGGTAAAAGGGGTCGATGGGAATGCAGTGTCCGCCGAGGCCGGGCCCCGGATAGAACGGCATAAAACCAAAGGGTTTCGTTTTCGCCGCCTCGATCACCTCCCAGATATCGATGCCCATCTTTTCGTACAACAGCTTGAGCTCATTAACGAGTGCGATATTCACGGAGCGGAAGATATTCTCCGTGAGCTTGACCGCCTCCGCGGTACGTGCGGAACTTACCGGCACGGTTTGAGGGACTATTTGCGCGTAGAGCGCATCTGCCACCGCGAGCGACGTGTCGTCGAGGGCGCCCACCACTTTGGGTATGCGCGTGGTCGCAAAGGCGGGGTTTCCCGGGTCCTCGCGTTCGGGCGAATAGGCGAGGAAAAAGTCGGTTCCCGCGGTGAGGCCGCCCGTTTCGAGCGCTTTGCGGAGGATTTCCTCGGTGGTGGTGGGATAGGTGGTCGACTCGAGCACGATGAGTTGTCCATGGCGCAGATGCGGCGCAATGGCGTGTGCCGTGTTTTCAATGTAGGTGAGATCGGGAACGCGGTGGCGGGTGAGCGGCGTGGGCACGCAGATAAGGACAGCGCCGGCCTCGGCGCACCGGGCAAAGTCGGTGGTGGCGGTGAGGCCGCCCGTGTCCACGAGCCGCGCGATTTGCGTGCTGGCGATATGGCCGATATAGCTCTCGCCCTTGTTGACATGCGCTACTTTCCCGGCATCGATGTCGAGACCGAGCACACGAAAGCCCTGATCGGCAAAGGCCATGACGAGCGGCAGACCGACGTAACCCAAGCCGACAACGGCGACGGTGAAGTCGCGGTCTATGATGCGTGCGATAGTCGGCGCGGTTTCCACGCTGGGCTCCCTCCGCGGGTGGCGGTTAGATGGCCTCGAAGAATTTCTCGTAGGCGTGGCCGGGGACCACATGCAGGCGGCATAGCAACCAGATGGGCCACTTCATGGTGCGTAGCAGCGGGTAGTACGAGGGGTAGTCGGTGAAATACTTGTTGGGCGCTTCGAGAATTCTGTCGAACTCTTCACGAGAGAAGCCTTGCTTCTTGAGGGCGTAGCCCACCATCTCCTCGTTCTCGAACCAGGGTAGATTCTGCAGGGCGCCGAGGGCCTCTTGACGGGTTATGACGCCGGTGCGCACCTTGGCCGAAAGCTCGACCACGCGCCAGTCGAAGCCGAATTTGTGGCGCGCGTAGTAGTAAACGAGGGCGAACATCTCGTTGTCCATGTGGTGCTGGCCTGTATCCACCCAACCATATTTTTCCGCCAGCATCTTCTCGACATGCTCGCCTACGTCATCGTAGTAGTTGGTGATGTTGACAACCTTGATGCGTTTTACGAGGTGCCAGTAGAGCATGTGGTGGAGCTCGACATTCTTGAAATGTTGGAACTCCATGGTCGAGAACCGCTTTATGAGTGCCTTGGTGTAGCGCCCGTCGATATAATTCCACAGGAGCGGGGTCACGCCTTCTTCACGGAACGAATGGCTGAGGATAATGTAGCGCACGCCCTCTTGTTCCGCAGTACGGTAGAGTGCGGAGGCAATGCCGATGTCGTCCGTCAAGTCGATATAAGGTACGCAGGCGCGTATGGTGACGTTGGTCAGTTCCCGGGACTCGGGCCAGTCCATAATGATGGTGTGCAGGTCGACATCGAGGCCGTCGCACAGTTTGGCGAGGTTCGTTTTCGATATGTCCGAGTCCCACCCGTTGTCAAAGTGTACGGCGAGCGGGCGCAAGCCCATGACCTCCTTCGTGTAGTAGAGGCAGTAGGACGTGTCGCGGCCGCCGGAAACGCCGACAACGCAGTCGTATTTGCGGTGGCGGCCAGCCTTGCGCATCTTACTCGCCATATCGTGCAAAATGCGCCGGCCTTCCTCGCCCGTGGGGTAGGCTGCATCGAGCTTGTCGTGCATATGGCAGTAATTGCAAACGCCCTGGCTATCGAAGCGAATGCCCGGCACGGTGGCGTCCATCACGCACCGGCTGCAGATCTGCGGCGTGTCTGTGGTTGTCATTAAGGCATGTACTCCTGGCTATGAAAAAAGAACACGAACGAGCACGGACCAACACGGGCACGGCTCGTCGGTTTCGTGTCTTCAGTCGAAGATTCGCGGAAGACGTTGCGGGCAACGTCCTCCCGAAACCTCCATAGGGGCTCTTTTCTTCCTGATCCCTGATCCCTGATCCCTCTCTTCCCCCTAAATCCGGCTGGCCTTCATGTCGATGAAGCGTTCGGGGTCTTTCGGCCGGATGTGCTCCGGCTTGAAGTGCTCGAGTAATTCGTCGTCTTTCGGGTAGGTGATCAGCACGGTGCGGCGGCGTCCGTAAAAGAGGAAAAAGGCGCCGGCAGCTACCGCGGATGCATGGCCATCGTAGACCGCTTCTGCCAAGTGGGCCACGCTGCCCGCGCCGCCACAGGCGATAAGCGGGATATCCACAGCATCGGCTACCTGGCGGATGAGTGCTACCTCGTAGCCTTCCATGGTGCCGTCGCGGTCGATGGCGGTGAGAAAAATCTCACCCGCGCCCGCCGCCTGCATTGCCTGGGCAACCTCGACAGGCTCGCGGCCGGTGGCTTTCGTGCCGGCATGGGTGAAAACTTCGTAGTTGCCCTGGGGGTTGCGGCGTACGTCGATGCTGACGACCATACACTGGCTGCCGAATCGATCGGCGCCTTCGGTGATAATCCCGGGGGTTTCCAGCGCGGCCGAGTTCACGATCACGCGGTCGGCGCCAGCCTGGAGCAAGTCCCACATCATGTCCACTGAGCGTATGCCGCCGCCCACGGTAAAAGGCATGAAGGATTCCTCGGCGATCTCGCGGACCACTTCCACCTGTGGCCCGCGCTTTTCCCGGGTCGCGATAATGTCGAGCAGAATGAGTTCATCCACGTTCTTCCCGTTGAATACGCGGGCGGCGTTGATGGGGCAGCCAACGTATTTGGCGTTGTCGAACTGGATGCTCTTTTCGAGGCCCCAGTCGCGCAGGAGGAGAACCGGTATGACGCGCACCTTATTCATGGCGGTATCCAATAAAGTTCCGGATGAGCTGTAAACCGTTTGCATGGCTCATTTCCGGGTGGAATTGGGTGCCGAAGATATTGTCTTTGTGCACTGCGGATACAAAGTCCTGGCCATATGTGGTTTCGGTGAGCACCGCGTCGGCATCAGCGCACTGTACGCAGTAGGAGTGGGCGAAATAAAAACACGATGCCGCGTGGATATTGTTGAAAAGGGGGCTTTCCTTCTGGTGGGTGAGATCGTTCCAACCCATGTGAGGCGTCTTCAGGGGATGTTCCGACTGCTCGATACGTAAACGCCGGGTGACCGCGTCAATCCAACCGAGGCCAGCGCAATCCCCCTCGTCGCTGTGCTTGGTGAACATCTGGTAGCCAAGGCAAATGCCCAGCACGGGCGTTTTCTCTGCGAGCACCTTGTGTAGGAGCACGGGAAACAGGGGCGAGGCGCGGAGGTAGTCCATGGCCTTGCCAAACGAGCCCACGCCCGGCAGGACGATGTGGTGCGCCTGCTCGACTTGTTCCGGGTCCGTGGCGAGCACGGCATCGTCAGTGCATTGACGGAAGGCGCGCACGATGGATTCGAGGTTTCCGATACCGTAGTTGATGATACTAATCATTGGAAGTACGCCTGCGCTGTGAACAATACGCGTCAGTATATAGCAGGCTCACGCGGTTGTTCCACTGACTGCGGCGGGCTTGGAATCCGCAACGTACATCAATCAGAACGCCCCCGGCGGCCTGCGCGTGGCAGGGCCGGGGGCCTTTGATGAGTGAATTGGAGGAAGGTGCTAGTAAATGTCAGCGGTGGAGATTTTGTACATACCGTCTTCCCACACGGCGACGAGTTCGATGGTGGCATCGCCCATGGGGGTTTGTACGTCGAGGGGATAAATGATGACTTCATCGCCGTTCTGCTCGAATTCGGCATCCTCGGTGTAGAATTCGATTTCATCGGCATACATGGCGACGTAACCCATATCGATAATGTTCTGCAGGAAATCGCGCAGGTCGGCCTTGTCGCCCACTTCCGGATGCGAGAAGTCTTCGGAGACCATGCCCAGGAGCGCATCGATGTCTTCATCCTTGGCGGCCTTCATGAACTTTTCGAGATACGAGTCGAAGGCGGCGGCTGGGTCAGCGGGTTCTTTTTCCATACTGGCCGGGGCCTCGCCGGCTGTGAGTGAACTGAGCAGGAGCAGGAGTGCGGCCTGCTGTTCGGAGTTCAGCTCATCCACCATGGCATGCAGTTTGTCGGCAACAGCGTCGCCGGCGGCATGCGCCGGAGCGGCCCACAGCACACCCACAGCCACCATGCATGTGGCGGCCAATACAACGGTTACGGTCTTGTGAAGTTTTGTCATGCTCTCTCTCGCTTTCTGAGTTGGCGGTCATTGACGGCGCGCACGCCGCTCATAAACGACCGCGATTGCTGTTTATTCGCCCATTAAGACTGCGGCAGGCATATGTCGGTTTCAGGGGAATGGGCGGGAATACCGCTATCGGCGGGGGCCGTCCTTCGGGAGCAATGGCTCGAGGGGACAGCCTTCGCATAGCGGGTCGCGTTTTCGGCAGAACGCTTTGGCGGTATAGACGACAAGACCATGGTATTCACGGAAGGTGTGTACAGCGGGTTCCATGTGCTCTTCGAACAGGACACGAAGGGCTTCGTAGGACAGGTTGTCAGGCGCCCAGCCGTGGCGTGAGACGATGCGCCGGGTGTAGGCATCGATCACGAAGACTGGCTTTCCGCAGGCGTAGAGGAGAATGTCGTCTGCGGTTTCCGGACCGATTCCGTTGATCGCAAGGAGGGCGGGGCGCAACGTATCGAGGGGTTCTTGCGCCATCCGGGCCATGTCCCCGCCGTAGTGCGCGCGCAGCCACGCGCAGAATGTCTGCAGCCGCTTCGCCTTCTGGCGGAAATAGCCGGTCGGGCGTATGGCCTGCTCGAGGCACGCGGCAGGGCATGACAACATGGCCTCGACGGTGAGCAAGTTCCGGGCCTTCAGGGTGGTGATGGCCTGTTCGACATTGCGCCATGCCGTATTCTGGGTGAGGATGGCGCCGATGGCGATCTCGAACGGGGTGTCGCCCGGCCACCAGTGGGTAGGGCCGTAATGCGCGGCCATACATTCGTAGGCCTTTTCGAGCCGGGCGCGCAGGGCCGCGGATTTTTCATAGCGCTTCGTCATAGGCCAGATGCCGTCTTGAATGTTCCGGTGTGGTTTGTGTGCGCGGGCGGCACGTTGCCCATGAGCTGGCCGCGCCGGTTCGAGTACCCGAAGCCATTCGGAAGGGGCGGGATAGTACGGCCAAAACCGCCGCTACCGGGTATCGGGTACCAGGTTATTGAGCGCGCGCACGACCTGGTCGATGGTGGTGTTGTCGATGTCGTCATAGATGGGCAATGCCAGCGCGCGCTTGTAAAGCTTGCGTGCCTCGGGGCAGTCATCGCGCCCGAGCAAGGCCGATATGTCGTCCGCCACTTCCTCCTCGACGCCCGTATCGATGAATCGGTAGAGAAGCCGGCGGCGTATGGGGGCGGCATCAACGGGCAATGCCGCCACGAGAAAGTACCAGGTCGAGCGGCAGCCGGCCGGCACTTCTTGTAGCCGGATGCCCGGTTTGAGGCCCGCACGATAACGCTCGGCAATGTGGTTGCGCTGGGCGATGCGCGCCTCGAGGGTTTGCATCCGCCGCAGGCCGAGCCCCGCCTGAAACGCGGAGTAGCGCAGCGCCCGCGGGGTGCCATAGGACCCCCGGTAGAGCCGCTTCAACAGGGCGCGCGTCCACGGAATAGCCAGGCCCAGCAGAAAAGGCCATGCGAGGCCGTTGCGAAACAGGCGTTGTTCCGTGCGCAGCGCCCCGCTCTTGTCCGCCACAGTGCCCATACCGTACTCGAGTTCGCTGTTGGCGGCGCGCACGCGCTCGACCAGCCCGGTGTCATGGCTGACGACCATCCCACCGCCATAAGTGTTGACTGGTTTCGTGCTCTCGAAACTGAAAAAGCCCGCATAGCCGCGGGCGCCCATTTTCACATCGCCGCATGTGGCGCCCAGGCCATGGGCGGCGTCCTCGACGACTGGCAGTCCATGCGCTTCGGCGAGCGCCAGGATGGGATCCAGTTCACAGGGCGTACCGAAGCTGTGCAAAACGAGAATTGCGCGGGTCCGTTCGGTGATGCGCGGCGCAATGGTGCCGGCAGTAACGTTGAAGGTGGTGGGGTCGACGTCAGCCGGCACGACCGTCGCGCCGAAATCCTGAATGAGCGGCGTCAGATCGCCCAGGGTGTAAGCCGGCACGATGACTTCATCCCCCGCGCCGATGCCGAGATGGCTGAAAATGAGCGCCATGCCGCGCCGGCCCGAGTTGATGCACGCGGCATCGGGCATGGCCACGTAGTGGGCTACCGCGCGTTCAAACGCGGTGACTGTGGCGGGGTCGTCTTCGGGAGCATGTTCGAGGACAACATCGATCTCGCGCCATTCATTGGGGTCAATGGGCACGTGCCGCCGTGGTATGAGGAAATAGCGTTCCCGGCCCATGGGTCTCCTTCCCGCGGTCCCCCGCGGGCCTGTGGCGATATTATACAATACATCCGTGCCCGCGCACCGTCTGCCGGGAGCAAGTGCGCCAGCGGGCGCGGTTGGGGCGAGCGCCGTTGGGGGACTACATCATGTACACGAAGGGGGAAATGGCCGTGTACTGGGTGCCAAGGAACATCAACGCGCCAAGCAGGAGCAGTATGATGACAATGGGCGCGAGCCAGTACTTCTTGCGCACCCTCATGAATGCCCAGAGTTCTTTGAATGCTTCCATCGAATTCGACCTCTCTAAACGTAAGCACACTGCCTAAGTGTGTTCTATTATAGCCTTTTGCCAGCGCCCGCGCAATACGCCCTTCCAAAGCGCAGCGGCAATTCATTAGAATTACGATAATGTCAACGGCGGCGACAGCAGCGGAAGGACTCGGCCCATGCAAACCCACACCGTTACCGTATATCCATCAAAAATAAACCTGCCTAAGGAGGACCAGCTCGCCTGGAAAATCGCGGCGATGGCGGCGGACAAGGCACCGGCCGATGATGAAGCGGTGGAAATGGCGCTGAACCGTATTATCGACAATGCGGCGGTGGCCATGGCCGCTGTCAGCCGCCGGCCCGTGGCCGATGCCCGCACCCAGGCACTGGCGCATCCCCGGGAAGGGGGCGCGGCCTTGTTCGGCATGGCGCCCGGGCGGGCTTTCGATGCGGCTTGGGCGGCTTGGGCAAACGGCGTCGCTGTGCGCGAACTCGATATGCACGACACGTTTCTTGCGGCGGATTACGCGCATCCGGGCGATAACATCCCGCCGGTCCTCGCGGTGGCGCAGCAGGTGGGGGAACGTTTTGGCCTCACGGGCGATGACCTTGTGCGGGGCATCCTCACAGGCTACGAGGTGCAGATCAACCTGGTGAAAGCTATCTGCCTGCATAAGCACAAGATCGACCACATCGCACACCTGTGCCCGGCGCAGGCGGCGGGCATCGGCGCCATGCTCCGGCTCGATGCGGACACCATCTACCAGGCGGTGCAACAGGCGGTGCATGTGTCGTTCACCACACGGCAATCGCGCAAGGGCGCCATATCGAGCTGGAAGGCGTATGCCCCGGCGCATGCAGGCAAGCTCGCCGTCGAGGCGGTGGACCGGGCCATGCGCGGCCAGGGGGCGCCGTCGCCCATTTATGAAGGGGAGGACAGCGTGATCGCGTGGATGCTCGACGGCCCCGGCGCGGTGTACGAGGTGCCTTTGCCGGAACCGGGCGAGGCGAAGCGTGCGATACTGGAATCGTACACGAAGGAGCACTCGGCGGAATACCAGAGCCAGGCACTCATTGACCTCGCCTTCAAGTTGCGCGGGCAGATTCAGGACTTCGAGGCCATCGAGAAAATCGTTATTCACACCAGCCACCACACCCACTACGTCATCGGCACGGGGGCCAACGATCCGCAGAAAATGGATCCGCAGGCCAGCCGCGAGACGCTCGATCACTCGATCATGTACATCTTCGCGGTGGCCTTGCAGGATGGTGCGTGGCACCATGTCGACAGCTATGCCCCGGAGCGCGCGGCCCGGGAGGACACCGTGCGCCTTTGGCACAAGATCGTGACCACGGAAGATGCGGAATGGACGCGCCGTTACCACAGCGCGGAGGCGCAGGAAAAAGCTTTTGGCGGGCGGGTCGAAGTGTTTTTCAAGGACGGGTCGAAGATCGAAGGGGAACTGGCCGTGGCCGATGCGCACAGCCTCGGTGCCGCTCCTTGGAGACGGCAGGATTACATCGGCAAATTCGAGACCCTCACCGAGGGCATTGTCACGCCTGGGGAGCGGCAGCGCTTTCTCGAAGCGGTCGAAGGGACGCGCAACCTGCCGGCGGCCGCGTTTGGCGCGTTGAATGTGGCCGTGCCCGACACCACCCTGTGCGCATCCGAGCGCGATTTGCGTGGGATTTTCTAGGCGCTGTTTTCCGCGATATTTCGCCGCATGAACGTATGGCGTATACTGCTCCTATTGCTCTAGCTTGTGCTGGGGGTATGGCGCCGGCGGGTACCTTACGGCGACTGTCCAGGCGCGGGCGGGAAAAGAAACCTCGGGTCGGGGAGACGGGTCGTAGTTGGTTCGTGTGGTTCGAAGATTAGCCGAGGAGAGACAAGATGCTGCGTAAGTTGTTCCTGGGTTTGGTTGCCGTTCTCGTGTTGCTTCTCGCGGCGTTCTTCGCCTGGCGTGCGTGGGCCGATGTGCATTTCTACGATGGCTACGATGCCGCGGTGCCGCTCGATGTGCGCATTGCCGAGCGTTCCCGCGTGGACAAGATGCTGGAGGTGTTCGGTGTTGAAGTCGAGGCGCGGTATCGCCTCGAGAAGGTGTACTTCACCGCGCGGCCCGGGGAAGAGGTCCCCGCATTAATCACGCTCCCCCTCGATGGGGAAGGGCCATTTCCCGTGATTGTCCTGCTCCACGGCAGCCATCAGGAGAAGGAGTTCGTCCAGGACATTGCGACCCCCTTTAATGAGGCGGGTTTTGCCATGGCGTGCTTCGACCAGCACATGCGTGGCGAACGGAAGATCGACGGCGGCATCATCGCAACAGCACGGGCGTTCCGTGCACGCACGTGGAAAACTGTACACGATGCCCGCCGGCTCATCGACTACCTCCAGACGCGGGACGACATCGCGAAGGACCGCATCTACCTCGTGGGCGCGAGTTATGGCGCCATCACGGGCACGGCGCTGCTCGGCCAGGAGCCGCGCCTTCGGGCGGCCTCGCTTGTGGTGGGCGGCGGCGACTGGTCCATCCTGGCCGAAGCGCCGGAGATTCGCAAGGAACTGCCCGCTTGGCTGCTTCCCTGGGCGGGCACCATACTTTGGCTTGCTGTGGGGCCGGCCGATCCGGTGCTGCATGGGCCCCTCAAGGGCGATACGCCCGTGCTCATGCAAAACGGTTCGAACGATCGCGTTGTGATTCCCGCGGCGGGTGAAGCGCTCTATGCCACCCTGCCCGACCCGAAGGAGATACGGTGGTATCCCATCGATCACCCGGACCGCGAACCCAAGGGCGAGGAAGTCATCAAGATGCTGCGAGACGGCCTCAACTGGCTGAAGGCGCAGGATGACCAGATTCGGGTGGACGCGGCTTCGTAGCGAATGGTGTAAGGCGCCTGCTCATTCACGGCCGCCGGTATCGGGTTCGTTTGGTGCGTCCGGGTGCGGAACCAGGTCGAGAGCGGCGGAGTTGATGCAGTAGCGCAGGCCGGTGGGATCGGGGCCATCGGGGAAGACGTGTCCCAGATGGGCGTCGCACCGGCTGCACAAGACTTCGGTCCGGCTCGTGAACAGGGAATTGTCCTCTTTGGTATCCACGGCTTGCGCATCGACGGGCTCGTAGAAGCTGGGCCAGCCCGTGCCGGATTTGAACTTGGTCTCGCTGCTGAACAGCGGCTGTCCGCAACATACACACGCATACACCCCTCGAGTTTTCTCGTCCCAGTATTCGCCGGTAAAGGCAGGTTCGGTTCCGGCCTCGCGGGCGATGCGGTACTGCGCGGGCGTGAGCTGGGCCTTCCATTCTTCTTGCGTCTTCATAACCTTGCCGGTATCGCTGTTCTGGCGCATGGTATCACTTTCCCCGGTTGCGGCGTCTGTGGGTTCTTCAGTTGTGTCGGCTGCCGGTACGCCGCTACACCCCATGATGGCGAGGGCTGCGGCAACGGCTGCGGATAACCCGTATTTCATTGTGCGGCGTTTCCTTTGTGCATTACTGTAGAGAGAACACCCAGACGCGGGGATGGTTATTCCTGGGCATAGTTTGTCGATGCCGCATGAAATGGCTACACTAGGGGCGCGGCCAGCAAGGCCTGTTTCACGCTTTGTGCCCGATGAAAACCAACGCCGCCACCCGAGAAAGAACGTTTTTCTGGCCGGGCCCCACGTACAAAGGGGGTTCTGGCCGGACTCTTGGAAGGCCATCGTGGTTTTAGACGCAAACAGTCAGAGGTAGACTTATGAAGAACGCATGGAAACGCGCATTTTGTCAGCGGGGCCGCGCCCGGCTGCTTGGCCTGCTCCTGACAGGGATTTTGTTGGCGACAGGCTGCACGACAACGAAGATGCCGCTTACCGGCATTCCCCTGCCCGTGCCGGACTTGCCGTTCCGGCTGGATTTCTGGCGTGCCCACGACCGCGATTTCAGCGACATGGAATGGGTTGCGTCGTTTGACGCGGTGCACGATACGCTGGTGGCGGAGTATCCCTTTACCGAACACAAAGATATCCGTTGGGGTGCGTTGCGGGAGGCGTACAGACCGCGCATCGTGGCGGCGGTAGAAGCGGAAGATCCGGCGGCCTTTTATGTGGCGTTGCGCGAATATGTATACGCCGTCCCGGACGGCAACATGGGCCTGTACGATAACCCGGAGGTGCGGGAGGCGGAGATAGGTGGCGGCGTGGGGTTTGCCGTGTTGCCCCTGGACGATGGCCGGCTCATTGCTTCCGTGGTTACGGAAGAGGGCCCGGCGGCGCAGGCAGGCATGGCCTGGGGGGCGGAAATACTCGGGTGGAATGATATGCCCGCCGCCGATGCCGTCGAGATGGTCCCGGTGCTTTGGGCGCGCCGGCCTCCGGCGACCGATGTCGCGCGCCGCTTCGAGCAGGCACGGTTTCTGGCGCGCATGCCAGCGGGTGAAACGGTGACGGTGACCTTCCAGAATGTCGGGGAGGAGACGCCCAAGACGGCAACTCTTACCGCGCTGGACGACGATTTTGCCACACTTGAAGCCACCTACCTGCACGACAGTGAGGTGGATGAATTGGAATCGCCGATGTCTTCCGAGATTCTGGCCAACGGCATGGGCTACATCCGCCTGAAGTTCATGGCCCCAACAGTGGTCATGCCGTTTCCGTCGCAGGAGTTCCGTGCATCGCTGACGAAGATGAAGCGCAACAATGTGCGCGGTCTCGTGCTCGATGTGCGCGGCAACACGGGCGGCACACGGGAACTCATCGCCAAGATGCTTGGGCATTTCTTCGAGGAAAGCATGCTGCTTGAGCAGATGGCCTACTACGACGAGGAATCGCAGGCGTGGGAGGCCGTCGAGGAGGGCCGGCTCGAGGTGCCACCGCGCTCTCCGCACTATGGGGGACCGCTTGCCGTGCTGGTGGATTACCACACCGTGAGCGGCGGCGAGGCGATGCCCATGGTGTTGAAGCGGCGGTCCGGTACCGTGGTGGCCGGACTCACGGGTACCCATGGTTCGATTGCCCCTGCGGGCGGTTATATCGAGCTGCCGAATGACAGCGCCGCGTACTACCCGGTGGGCCGCTCGTTGAATGCCGCGGGGGAAATCCAGGTCGAGAGCAATGCCGCGGGAGAAGGGGGTGTGCTTCCGGATTTGAAGGTGCCCGTGAACCGCGACACGGCGGAAGCGGTGTTTGCCGGCGGCGAAGATGTCGTGCTTGATGAGGCCATCGAAGCGCTCGAGGAAATGGCGCCTGCGCCCGCGGAAGACGGAGCGCAGGAAGGATCGCCGGAAGCGAGGTAATCAGCTTCAATTTCAAGGCCCGCGCTGGGCCGGGGCTGGAACATTTCGGGCGCTGCTCAATCCAGTTGATCGAGGATCGCTTCGCCATGGAGGACGAGGCGATGGGGGCCGAGGCTCGAGATTCTGCCCAGGTCGTCGAGGGTGCCGGGCTTGTTCTCGGCGATGACCCACATGTCGTCTTTGGACAGGATGACGTCGGAGGGGACGCCGCGAGCCTCGGCCGCTTCTTTGCGCCATTGTTGCAGGCGCATGTAGCGGTCTGTGACGGACTGCGTACGGCGCCGCGGCCGCTTGGGCGGCTTGGGTAGGGGGGCTTTCTTGCCGCGCTTGATAGCGCCGAGAATCTGTGTGCCGAGCCGGTCGCGGGTGCGGTTACCCACGCCGGGTATGGCGCCCAGGGCCTCGAGCGACGTGGGCGTGGCTTGGGCAATGGCGATGAGCGCGCTGTTGTTCAGCACCTTGAAGGGGGGCTGGTTGCGGCGTTTGGCTTCGTTCTCGCGGAGAATAAAAAGCTCACGGAGGACGGCAAGTCCGGCCGGTTTCAGGTCGCGGGCGCCGCGCAATGCCCAGAAGCCCTCCGGGTCGAAAGTGCGTGTTGGCTGGCGCACTTGGGTAGCCTGTGCGAAAAGCTCCTGAGCTTCAGCCATTCTGCCCGTGGCCTCGAGGCGGGCGGCGAAGTCATCGCGCAGGCGCAGCAAGTAGTGGGTGTCTATCTGGGCATAGGCAAGTTGGCCGTCAGAGAGCGGGCGCCGCGCCCAATTGGCCTTCTGGAAGCGCTTGCGTTGTTCGACGCCATAGAACTCACGCAGAAAACCGGCGAGGCCCATGTTCGTATACCCGAGCACGCGCGCCGCCCACATGGTGTCGAAGAGGTTGACCACATCCCAGTCATAGATGCGCTTGAAAAGAATGAGATCGTATTCAGAGGCGTGGAACACTTTTTCGATGGCCGGGTTGGCGAGAATATCGCCGAGCGCGCGAATGGAGAATCCGGCCAGCGGATCGAGGATGTAGTCGTGCCCGGGAATCGAAAGCTGGATGAGACACACGGTCTCCCGGTATGCGAACAGACTGTTGGACTCGACATCCACGGCTATGCGCGGGGCTTCGCGCATTTGTTCGATGCAACGGCCCCACTCGCCGGACGAGTTGATAAACTCGTAAGGAGGCAGGCCGGGTTCGATACCGGCCGGCTGTGTTTGTTCCTGATGCTCGTCGGTCATAATTTCTGGCCAAGCCCTATTCTACCCGAGGGCGGCGGTCATGTCGAACCCGGCACATAACGCGGCCAATTGGTAACGGGCGCTGCTGTCGGGTAGTATAAGGGCCGTACGGGGAAGCAGCCAACAACAGCCGAAGGAGTGTGGGATGCCAATCGTGAATTTGATTACCGGCGGGGCGGGCTTTATCGGCTCGCACCTCAGCGAGTACCTTCTCGCGCGGGGCGAAGAGGTTTTGTGTCTGGACAATTTCTTCACGGGGCGCAAGGAAAACATTGCATCGTTCCTGTCGAACCCACAGTTCGAATTGATGCGCCATGATGTGATCAACCCGATTATGATCGAGTGCGATCGCATCTACAACCTGGCCTGCCCGGCGTCGCCGGTGCACTATCAGTACAATGCGGTCAAGACGATCAAGACGAACGTCATGGGCGCACTGAACATACTCGGGTTGGCAAAGCGGGTGCGTGCGCGGGTGTTGCAGGCCTCGACCTCCGAGATATACGGCGACCCGGCAATTCACCCGCAGGTCGAGAGCTACTGGGGCAATGTAAACCCTATTGGCCCGCGCAGTTGCTACGATGAGGGCAAGCGCGTAGCGGAAACGCTCTTCTTCGACTATTACCAGCAAAACGGGGTGGATATTCGCGTGGTCCGGATTTTCAATACCTACGGGCCGCGCATGCTCGTGAACGATGGACGCGTGGTGAGCAACTTCATCGTGCAAGCCTTGCGTGGCGAGCCGATCTCCATCTACGGCGAAGGCAATCAGACCCGATCCTTCTGCTATGTGAACGACCTGGTGGCGGGCATGGTGCGCATGATGGACACCGACGGCTTCACGGGGCCGGTGAACCTCGGCAACCCTGGCGAATTCACGATTAAGCAGTTGGCGGAGGAAATTATTGAACTGACTGGATCGAAGTCAGAGCTCATATACAAGGAACTACCGCCCAACGATCCGGCACGCCGGCGGCCGAACATCGAGCTTGCGAAAGAAAAGCTCGGCTGGGAGCCCACGATCGCGCTACGGGAAGGCCTCGAGCATACCATCACGTATTTTGATGACCTGCTGAAACGCGGGTAGTCCGCCGGTCGTCAGCGACCGCCGTCTTTGGGGATTATGTGGAGTTCCGGGTCGCGGGTACGTGCGTCCTCCCATTGTGCGACACTCGGCTCGCGGGTACGCTCGCCCTCCCGTTGTGCGACACTCGGCTCGCGGGTACGCTCGCCCTCCCGTTGTGCGACACTCGGCTCGCGGGTACGCTCGCCCTCCCAGGGATGCTCGGCCCGGCTCGCGGGTACGCGCGCCCTCCCAAGGATGCTCGGCCCGGCTCGCGGGTACGCGCGCCCTCCCGTTGTGCGACACTCGGCTCGCGGGTACGCTGGCCCTCCCGTTGTGCGACACTCGGCTCGCGCGCCGTCCCTGGGGCGGTCGGCCCCCCCTGTAGGCCAGAACCGGCGTTTTCTTTCGGGGCAACGGGGCCCGTACCATCCCCGCCTGGGCCCCTTCGCAGGGAGGCGGGGATTGCTGTTTGGCTTCCGGCCCGAAACCTGCACGAAACTGAGGCGCCGTTTTGCAGCATGCATTGGCAGGGGCCGAAGCCCACGTCAGATGAGATCGAGATTCTTCAGGATCGGCTCGAGTTTGGCAAAACCTTCCGGGGTCATGGGGGTGAGGGGCAGGCGCAGATTGTTCTCGATGAGGCCCATCTTGGCAAGGGCCGCTTTGGCGGGCAGGGGATTGGATTCGGAAAACAGGCCTTTGAATAGCGGCATCAGTTCGTAGTGCATGTTGCGGGCTGCGCCGTAGTCGCCTTCAAGGGCGTGCTTGCACAGGGCCGCCATGCGGGCGGGCGCGACGTTGGCGGATGCGGAAATGACGCCGGCGGCCCCGACGGCGATCATGGGCAGGGTGAGCGAGTCGTCGCCGGACAGGATGGCGATATCGCACAGCATGCGGATCTGAGAGACTTGGTCGATACTGTTGCACGCTTCCTTGATGGCGACAATGTTTGGCACCTTGTTGAGTTCGGCGATGGTATCCGGCGTCATTCTTGTGCCGGTGCGGCCGGGCACATTGTACAGCACGATTGGGATGTCGGCTGCCTCGGCCACGGCGGTGTAGTGCGCGATCTGGCCCGGGGCGGTGGGTTTGTTGTAGTAGGGCGTGATGAGCAGGGCGCCGTCGCAACCGATCTCTTTGGCGTATTGGGTGAGGTTAATGGCCTCTTTGGTGTTGTTCGATCCCGTACCGGCGATGACGGGGATTTTGCCGGCGACGCGCTCCATGACAAAGCGGATGCACTGTTTTTGTTCGTTGTGGCTGAGCGTGGCGGCTTCGCCGGTACATCCGCACGGCACGATGCCGTTGGTGCCTTGGGCGAGGTGCCAGTCGATCAAGCGGCCGTAGGCCTCGAAGTCGATTTCCATATCCGCGTTGAAAGGGGTAACGAGGGCGACCAGGGAACCGGTGAACATGGTATTCTCCCGCGACGTTTCTGTGTGGTTCAGACGCCGCCTGGCAGACAGCGCCTTATTATCATCAGTCCAAGCAGCGCATATGCGCACGGTGCATGGTGTACGCGCTGCCGGGGCGGCGCTGCACACCGTAGCACGCAGGATAGCATATAGTGGCTGTCTGCGTCAGTATGGGATGTCGTCTTCGGCCATATCGTCGTCGACGTTGTCGAGATCCGGGGAGAATGAGGCGCTCTCCGCGGGCGCGCTTACCCGATCGTCCAGGTTGCGTACGCGCTGGGTTTCTTTTTCGAAAAGCACCTTCACGAATCCGGTGGGGCCGTTGCGCTGTTTGGAAACATGCACGTGAATGAGGTCCGGGTTATCCCGGCGTTCCTCGAGGGGGGGCCGGGCAAGTATAAGCACCACGTCGGCGTCTTGTTCAATAGCGCCGGACTCGCGCAGGTGGGCGAGTTTCGGGGTGCCGGTATCGTCTTTTTCAGCCTCACGATTGAGCTGGCACAAGGTGAGCACGGGCACGGAGAGCTCGCGGGCGATGGCCTTCACTGAGCGGGAAATCTCGGCGATCTCGACCTGGCGGTTCTCGAAGCCCCTGCGGCTGTCCTGTCCGTGGCCGCGCATGAGCTGGAGATAGTCGATAATAATGAGGTCGACGGTGTAGGCAGAGGCAATGCGGCGGGCTTTGCTGCGCAATTCGAGCACGGAGATGCTCGGCGTATCGTCGACATAGAGCTTGGCACGGCTCAGCGTGTCGGCGGCCTTCTGCACCTTCTGGAACTCGTCGCCGGCCATGAAGCCTTCGCGCAGGCGGCGCGCGTTTACCTCGCCCTCGAGGCACAGGAGGCGTTGGACGAGCTGTTCTTTGGACATTTCGAGACTGAACACGAGCGCGGATTTCTCGAGGCGGTTTGCCACGTGGGCCGCGATGTTGAGGGCGAAGGCGGTTTTGCCTACCGACGGCCGCGCGGCGAGCACGATCATATCGGAGGGTTGCATGCCTGAAAGCAGTCTGTCGAGATCGTGGATGCCGGTACCGAGGCCGGTCATGCCGGTACGCGACTTCATGAGTTTCTCGATATTCTCGATGCCGGTGTCCAGCAGATCGGGGATGCGGTGTACGGGATTCACCTGGCGTTGCTCGGCCAGCGAGAAGATGGTCGACTCTGCGTTGTCGAGCAGGGTATCCACGCCGCTGTCACAGCCATAGGCCCGGGTAGCAATTTCGGTGCATGAACTGATCAGGCGGCGCAGCACCGCCATGTCGAGCACGTTCTTCGCGTAGTACTCGACGTTGGCAGCCGTCGGGACGATGCCGACCAATTTGGCGATATAAGCCGCACCGCCGGCGGCTTCGAGCTTGCCGGTAACCGAGAGCTCGCCGACCACCGTGGTGGCTTCGATAGGCTGGCTCTTGCGGAAGAGGTTTACCATAGCCTCGAAGATGTGCTGGTGGCTGCCCACGTAGAAGAGGTCTTCCGGGTTGCCGTGTAGTATCTCGAGGGTGGTGCTTACGGCCTCGGCCTCGAGGAGCATGGCGCCGAGCACAGCCTGCTCGGCCTCGATGTTCTGGGGTGGTTGGCGCTGAAATGCGGGTTTGTCGGTGGATTGGTTTTTTGCGGTGGCCATGATTGCGTCGCGGTCCCCCTCGGATTTGCTGCTTCTCAGGAATGCCCTTTTATCACTTGTTACGCAGGCTGCTCGCCCAGCCCTGTCACCGGTCTTATGGAGTCCCCCTCCATTTTGCGGGTACTACCCGCTTTGTGAGGCGGTGCCTTGCGGTGCGCAAACCACTTCCTGCCGTCCATCGCTGACACTGGATGTAGTTTAGCGAATTCACACGCGATAGCAAGCCACGAAAAACCCGATTCGCCAAGTGTGTGGGCGGCGCGGGTTTGTGGCGGCAGGGGGCGGGAACGGGCCGGCGCCGGGGCTGCGTGGCCGCGTAACCTGTTCGTTCGGGGCATAAAAACACGCGCATCCACCGGCTCATGCCTGCGAATGCGCAGCGGAAAAGTATGATTTGCGGTGCGGGTAAGCGAGAACCGCTGGCGGTGGCGATGGCCGCCCTTTGGCGAATGGAGCTCAGTCTTCCCCGGCTGCCGTCTCGACGTTCTCTTTACCTTCGGACGTGGCTTTTTCAGGTGCGGGGTCGATGGAGGTGACCCAGACTTTGACATCGGCGTGGACGTCTCTGCCGAGTTTGACGGGCACCGTAAACATGCCGAGTTCTTTGATAGGCTCCTGCAGGGCGATGGCCTTACGCGCCACGTTATGCCCGAGGTCGGCGAGTTGCTCTGCGATGGCGGCTGTGGTAACGGAACCGAAGAGTTTGCCGCCTTCGCCAGCACGCATCTTGACCTCGACCGTCACCCCCTCGAGTTGCTTGGCCTCGGCTTGCTGGGCGGCGCGCACCTTTTCTTCACGGCGCTTGATGATGGCCATTTCGTGAGCGACTTGCTTGGCGGTGGCGCTCTGCACGGGCACGGCGAGTTTGCGCGGCACGAGGTAGTTGCGGGCATAGCCATCGGCGACGGTGACGGTCTCGCCCATGTGGCCCAGGTTTTCCACGTCGTCACAAAGGATGAGCTTCATTGGTATGTTTCCTCTGCTAACCAGTTTCTGCGGACGCCGGCGGCGGCCGGGATTCCACACGTTGTTGGTGATCATTGCTTCTGGACAGGCCGTGTTTCAGACATGGCCTGCTTACTGCTTAGTCGTTGTCGTCGTGGCCATCGTGGCCGTTTTCCTTGCGTTGCGCGCGCGCGGCAATGGCCTTGGTGAGCCGCGGCCGGAAGTCGGCCCACGTGTCGAAAAATCCCACTGAAGAGAGCAGCAAGTGTGCTCCTTGTGTCATGAAGACCAGCACCAGCGCCAGCATGGCCAGTAACGGCGGCACGCGTATTGCCGTGAGCGTGTATGCGAGCACGGCCAACCCTTGCAGCCAGTAGATGGCGGCAAGCGCGAGGGCGCTGTTCCACGCGATGAAACGCACGGTACCGTTGGGCCAGTGAAAATCCACGAGCCAGAGCAGGGCAGCCGCAATGGCCAGCCATACTACCGGGTCGGGCACCCGCAAAAGCGTGAAGCTGCCGCGCGGTCCCGGTTCGCCACGGAAGCGTATAAGCCGGGCGCTGATGCCGGTGACCGCGAGCGCGAACAGCAGCACGGGCCAGAGCATGCCGCCGATGGCGATGGCCGCCCAGTTCTCAATGAACCAGCGCACCTGCTCTTCGAGTAGCGCGATGTTTTCCGGCGTCGCCTCGGACGCCGGTTCCGGCGCTGACTCGCGTTTCAGGGCGCCCTCGCTACGCTGTGCGATGGCCGTCTCTTCGGCCGGTTTTTCTTCAACTGTCTCTTGCGCATGGTCCGCCGGCGGTGTTTCTTCCTCGGCGGTCTGCGCCTGCCGCATGGCCTGGAGCGGCTGGTTCAGGTAGTCGCGCATGGCGGCGCGGCTTTCGTTCCAGGTGGCGAGTGTTCCCGCAACGGAGAGGGCATACATGCCCACCGCCACCACGGCAAGGCACCGGCTGAACGTCCATCGATGTGCTATGGCATGGCCCAGGGCCAGTCCGGTAACGGCTGTGCCGGTGAAAAACACCGCCGCCTGCACCGATCCCGTGCCCAGCAGCCCGGCCAGGCCAGCCAGCAGCACCAGGCCGCCCGCATGCTCTTTTTCTCCGGCGCCCCAGTAGAAGGCTACGGGAACCGGAAAGATAACGGGCGCCAGGGCGACAAGCCCGGCCTTGGCACTCAGCAGGCTGAGTCCAGTAATTACGGCGGCTACGAAAGCATATGCCATGGCCGGAGACAGGCCGGGCGTGCGCCGGGCGCCCGGCTACTCCGCCGTGTACGGCAGCAAGGCGACCTGCCGGGCCCGCTTGATGGCATGGGTCAGCATGCGCTGGTGCCGGGCGCTAGCGCCGGTGATGCGGCGGGGAATAATCTTACCCCGTTCGGTCACGTAGTGCTTGAGCAGGCTCACGTCCTTGTAGTCGATATATACTACGCGATCGACCGTCAACCGGCATACTTTTTGCCGTGCGCCCTTCTTCTTTTTCTTCTTACGCCGTTTCTGGCGCGCTTTTGACTTCGCTTTTGCACTGACTTTCGCCATGATAGTCCTTTTGTTCCAAAACCTTGGGTTGGCTCTTGCTGTTGTGTCCTGCCGGGGATGGGCGGCGCCTGCCACGATCTGCTAGAAGGGGATATCGTCCTCCGCTTCCGGCATGGGCTCTTCAATGGGCCGTGGCTGCGGCTGCTGTTGGGACTGTGGCTGCGGCTGTGGCTGCTCTTGCCGGTAGTCGCCGCGAGCGCCCCCGCCGCCACCCCCGCCGCCGCTGCGGTCATCGTCCCAGTCGAGCGGGGTTACGCGTTGTGCGTTGATCTCGATCTTCGAACGCTTCTGGCCGGTGTTTTTGTCTTCCCAGTTGTTTTCGTTCAGCCGGCCCTCGATGAGGACGGGGCGCCCTTTCTTGAGGCGGTCGCCCACGAATTCCGCTTGGCGATCAAACACGACGGCATCGATGAAGGTGGTGTCTTCACCGCGGCTGCCGTCCTTGCGCTTGAAATAGCGCGTGTTGGCAATACGAAGCCGGCAGACCGCGAGGTTGTTGCTTGAATAGCGCAACTCGGGATCGCCGGTAAGGCGCCCAGCGATGAGCACCTTGTTCAGATCGGGTAGACGTAGATCGGCCATGGCCCTGTTTCCCCTTGGTGCTTACTCTCGTTCTTCCGTTTCTTCCGCGTCGTCTTCACGCCGATGGGCGCCGGCACGGGCGGGTTCACGCGAATCTTCGCGATCGCCGCGGTGCCTCGGGCGGTCATCGTCGTCATCTTCTTCACGGCGATGCTCACCGCCGTGGAGAATTTCTTCTTCCTTGCGTTGGAGCTGTTCTGCTTCCAGGCGCAAGGTTTTTTCGTCGAAATGGACGACCATGTGCCGGATGATCGGGTCGCTGAGCCGGAAATGGGCTTCCAGCTTCGGCAAGACGGACGGATCGGCCTCGAAGCGGAAGAGGACATAGCAGCCCTCTGTGAACTTCTTGACCGTGTAGGCCAGCCGTCGTTTGCCCCAGATATCCAAGCGCACGGTGGATCCGCCATTGTCGGTGACAACCTTTGCTGCGTTGTCCGCCACCGTCTGGATGGCATCGTCTTCCAACTCGGGATTGACGATGAACAGCGCTTCATAAGTTCTGAGACTCAAGACGTTTCACCTCCTTTGGAACGTGGGTTGTGGTCATGCATGACCGATGGAATGCCACAGTGAACAACGAATTCTAGCAGATGATGTGCATGTGGCTCAAGTTTTGTATGCGGACCTTGCGTGTGGCCTGTTTCAAGTGCGTTCATGCGGGGAATAGGTGGCCCCGGCATGGTGTTGCAGGGCGATATGCGGCGGCGTTAGCTCACGCGCGCCTTTTCATTTTTGTGAAAGCGGCGCCTGTTTGCAATGAAGGGACACGGTTTCACGCCGTGGCTGTTCTGGGGGTCGGCCTACTTGACCAAGTTGGTGAACTTTCGGAACAAGGTGCTGGTGGCCCATGACTGGCTGAGCACACTGATATTCGGGCGTGACATCAGCCGGTTTTGAGGCGCATGAGGTTGTGAGCGTCGCCCATGTTGGGCGTTAAAAGGAAATGCGATGCCTTTCAGAACAGCGGATTTGTGTGATCACTTTGCCGGCATGCTGTGGATTGCCGAAAAGACCTTCGTGGATTTCGGGGGAACCCCCATATTCAGCGGTGCTATCGAGACTGTTCGGGTGTTCGAGGACAACAGCCGCGTGCGGGAGTGTGTGGGCCGGACGGGCGGCGGTAAGGTGCTGGTCGTCGATGGCGGCGGCTCGATGCGCCGGGCGTTGCTGGGCGGCAACCTGGCGGAGAACGCGGTCGCAAACGGGTGGTCGGGACTTGTTATCAACGGTTGCATTCGCGACAGTGCGGAGATTGGGGGCATGGCCCTGGGGGTGAAGGCGTTGGGCACGCATCCGCAGAAGACGGCGAGGCTTGGTATGGGAGATCACAATGTGCCAGTGCGTTTTGCGGGGGTCACGTTCCGGCCGGGCATGTTCGTGTACGCGGACGAAGACGGCATTGTGGCGAGCGAGCGGGCCCTCGAACTGCCGGATGCAGGCGGTGCCTGAATAGCGATGCAGGGTGGCACGCCGGCGCCGCGCAGCTCGGGGGGGCACTGCAAATCTTGTTACAAAATCTTCATAACCCCGTCATTGACGTTCCATGTAAATCCGATAGGCTAACGGTAGTAGACGTGCGTAGCAAGGGGCGCTGAAACAATTGAAGTGGCTTCGCAGGGCAAGGGCCTGCGTGCTATAGGCCAGCGATCTTGGTGCTCGAGGGGATTGACCCCCCCCCACCTGCTCATCCCTACATCCATTGAGCATCAGTTTCCCCAACCATGAGAAGCCCCTTTCCTTCCCCCTCGGGAAAGGGGCTTCGCTCTGTTTGGGGAAAACGGTGCGCGCCTGTGTTCGGCGCGCAAGGGATGGTGCGTAATGCTTTCCCGCTTCGCTCAAAAGCGGCGTGGCTCGCGCTGACAGGCTCGCGCTTTCTGCATGCACACGGCGCAAACCGCCGGGCTGGATTTGGTTGGTGCATATACAGGCGGCCCGGATACATGGATACGGGCCGCCGAGAGCGCGCAGTTTTTGGTGAACCGGTAGTTGACTGTGCTTATGTCAGTTTCCCTTCTTGGCCGGTTTGGCCGCAGCGAGCAGTGAAGCCGGGGCGTCCTGATAGGGCTGGGTCTTGCTGGTCAGGCATTTCTGCACCCAGTTACGGACCTCTTCCTTGTTCACACCGGCGGCCTTGGCTTCGGCGATGACCTCATGCATGCGCTCAAGGGTTTGACGGCGCACGGATTCGCGGCATTTGGCCTCGATGCCTTTCTCGATGAAGACGCCCATGCCGCGGCGTGTGTAGAGATATCCCATGACCTCGAGGTCGCGGTAGGCCTTGGCCACGGTGTTCGGGTTCACGCCGATTTCCTTGGCCAGCTTTTGGACCGAGGGCAGGCGATCACCCGCCTTGAGATTGCCGGCGGCTATGGCGAATTGCACCTGGTTCTCGATCTGGACGTACACGGCGACCGAACTGTGAATGTTAATGTTGGAAAACAGTTCCATTTGACGTTGCCTCCTCAGCATGTGCTCCAAAAAAGTTCCTGCTTATACCGCACTGGACGGCCCCAATGGCCGGAAAGCTTGTTTTCCGACCGCGACCGTTGTAGATAATAGCATAGCCTTCTGCCGTTGTGCATCTTCGTGTCTTATGCTGTGCTGTTTGGACATCGACTCTATCGATACTTTCGTATATTTCACGCAAAGCCACCTGTTGCGCAGTGCATGTAAAATGGCTGCGATATGTCTAGATCGCGACCTACCCTGTCGTGCATGGGGACTTCCCCCCGAGTTTGAGGCGGATATTGAAACCGTGTGAAAGCAAAGTGCGATGTAAAACAGGTTACGCCTACGAAGCGTTCCATATGTTCTGGCTACTGGTCATTATACTATATTTTTGGATTATGTAAAGAACGTTTTTGCCCTGCCCCGGGCAAAGGGCATATGCTTCCCAGCGCGCTTGCAGATAGGGCTTGCGCGTACCAAGGAGGCACCATGCCGATGAGTTTGTCCCTGTTGCTTCTTATGTTGGCGGGCGGGTTTGCCGCCCCGGAAGTGGATGAGGTGCTGGATGTGACCCCGGTGTGGGCGGGGCATCGGGTGGGCTTTTGCCTGCTCACGCATCCGCCGAAGCAGTTTGCCGCCTTCTATGACGCTGAGCGTGTGCTCACGGTGGCGGAGCGCCGGCTGGACAAGAAGGCATGGGCCTTTACGCAGCTTGATGAACAGGTAGGGTGGGATAGTCATAACTACGTCACCATGGCCGTTGACGATGCGGGGCATGTGCATCTGGCGGGCAACATGCATGTGCATCCGCTGAAGTATTTTCGTTCGGCGGCGCCGCTCGATGCGGGCACGCTCGAACGGGTCCCGGCAATGGTGGGTAAGAAGGAGAGGCGGGTGACGTATCCGAAGTTCTTCCGGGGGCCGCAGGACCGGCTCATTTTCACGTACCGCGATGGCAGCAGCGGATCGGGTAACCAAATATACAATGTGTATGACCCGGAAGCGCAGGTGTGGTCGCGGCTTCTGGACCAGCCGCTCACGGATGGCGGCGGCGACATGAATGCCTACATTATCGGGCCGGCGGCTGGCCCCGACGGTTTTTGGCACGTGTGTTGGGTGTGGCGGGACACGCCGAATTGCGCCACGAACCACGATGTGTGCTACGCGCGCAGCAAGGATCTGGTCCATTGGGAGACAAGCGGGGGCGAGGCACAGGACTTACCGATGACGTTTTCGTCGGCGGAAGTGGTGGATCCCGTGCCGCCAGGCGGCGGGGTTATCAATGGGAACACGCGGATTGGGTTTGACCTCGAAGACCGGGTGGTGCTCACCTACCACAAGCACGATGTGAACGGAAACACGCAGGTTTACAATGCGCGGCGTGAAGCGGACGGCTGGAATATATGCCAGGCTACGGACTGGGACTATCGGTGGGAATTCGAGGGCGGAGGTACTATCAACTTCGAGATACGGGTGCATGCTGTGTCCCGGCGCGGCGATATGCTGGTCCAAAGTTACAGCCACCAGAAGCGGGAAGGCGGCACTTTCCAGCTCGATCCGGAAACCCTGCGCCCCATCGAAAAGGTTCCGGCTGCGCCCTCGCCCTACCCGAAGGAAGCCCGTGCGCCCGAGGGCGATTATCCGGGGTTGAATGTTTACTGGGCGGGCGACGATGGGCACGCGGCGGAATCTGGCGTGCGCTATTTTCTGCGTTGGGAAGCGCTCGGGGTAAACCGGGACCGTCCACGGGAGAAGCCCTGGCCCGCGCCGAGCATGCTGCGCCTGTACCGGCTTGTGATGGAATAGGTGCGCCTCACTTTGGCCGGCATCTTCTCATGCGCGCAACGCACCTCCTGTCTTTCTTCAGGAAGAGCTTCGTCTGCGCTCAGAAGGTTACCTTCAGGGTACGAATTTCAAATGGTGTGACGTAAAGCGTCACGTTGTGGCCATCGAGATCGAGGGCCGCGTCGTTCTCTTCCATGAGGTCGCACTCGGCTATCTTGCGCGGCTTATCTCCGAAGGTGATGCGTGCCTCGCCACGTTGGCCGTAGGCTTCGTAGAGCCGCACGATGAGGGCGTCGCTGTCTTCGGCCTTCTTTACGGCGTCGACGATGACATTGTCGGCGTCGACCGAGGCGAAGGCGTGTACTTTCGGGAGGCTGCCCTTGACCGGATCGTCCTCGGCAACGAAACAGGGGCGGTTGAGTTCGTAGCCCTCCTGTACGGTCCCGGCGCGCCAGTCGCCTACGTGCGGGTACAGGGCGTAGGTGAAGGAGTGTTCGCCCTGGTCGGCGATGGGATCGGGTTCGGTGGGCGCACGCAGGAGCGACAGCCGCAGCATGTTGTCCTTCACATCGTAGCTGTACGTGCAGTCATTCAACAGGCTCACGCCGTAGTCGCCCTCCGCGATGTCGGCCCAGTGATGGGCTGTGGCTTCGAACCGGGCACGATCGCGCAGCCAGTTGCGGTGTGTGGCGCGTTCGATGGCCCCGTATTGAATATGATAGGTGGCACGGGGACTCAAAACATCGACGGGAAAGGCGACCTTGAGCAGCGTATGCTCCTCGTGCCAGTCGACATGGAGTTGGACGTCGATCCGGTTTCGGCGTGCATGGAGCGTGATGTCCTGGGTGAAGGTGCTTTTGTCCGTGCGGCGCACGACACGCACCACGGCGCGCACGGGCCCCTCTTCGATAATCTCGAGCGTTTCCGCCTTGCCCGGTTCCCAGGCGATATCTTCGAAGTTGTGGTCGATGTCCCAGGCATCGTTGGCGTGCGGGCGATCATCGAAGAGTTGGAGTTCATTGCCCCGGGCGTTGGGTGCGAGCACCTCGCGCTCTTCGGTTTTGTCGTAGATGCTGGTGAAGCGGCCGGCCGAATCGAGCTTGACGCGCACAAAGTCGTTCTCCATCTGGCGCGTACTGGCTTTGAGCATGCCGGAAGGGGGCGCCTCGGCCTTGCCAGGGACCACGTGGTACACGGCATAGCCCAGGGGCGGGAGATCGTGTGCCTCGAAGAGCAGGCGTTTGTCGTGGGTTCCCTGGTGCGGCACGGCATGGCCATTGGCCCCGACTATATGGAAATCGCTCTCCGGCAGATGCGCCGCCGCCTCGACGATGTCCGAGCGCACCCAGGACACCGGGTTGAACACCACGAGGGCACGGCCGGGCCCACGCGTATCGATCTGCTTGATCAGGGTGGCGAGGGTCTCGTTGTGCGCCTTGGCGATGAGTTCCTTTGCCTGGGCGTAGTCCTTTTCGGTGTCGTTGTACACCTCGGTGATCGAGGAACCGGGCAGAATATCGTGGAACTGGTTGGTGAGCACGATGCGCCATGCGTCGCAGAGGGTGCTGTGGTCATAGCGGCCCCCGTGGAGGTGGGCCATGGCGCTGGTCCACTCGGCGTTGTGCAATTGCACCTCGCACTTGCGGTTGTTGCGTTTCGTGCGGGCCTGGGTGGTTTGGCAACCGCGGTGTATCTCGAGGTAGAGTTCGTCATTGTAGACGGGCAGCCCCTTGTCTTCGGTGGCTGCGGCCATGCGATCGAGACAATCCTGGGTGCGGCCGAAACGCGTCTTCGGCACGCCAACGATGTTCGCGAGCCGCTTGCCGTATTCGATCATCTCGGGCGTGGGGCCGCCGCCACCGTCGCCGTAGCCGAATGAGTAGATGGATTCGTCGGACTTGTCTTTCTGGGCGAAACGCTGCCAGGTCTTGATGAGCTCCGCCGGGTTCGGGTCGCCGTTGTAGCTCACATGGGGCAACGATGTGAAGATGCGGGTGCCGTCGATGCCCTGCCAATAGAAGAGGTGATAGGGAAACGCGGTGAATTCACTCCAGTGAATCTTGATGGTATGGAACCGGTCGACCCCGGCCTTGCGCATGATCTGCGGCAGCGACCATGGAAAGCCGAAGGCGTCGGGCAGCCAGGCGGTGCGCGAGCGCATGCCGAACTCGCGTTCATAGAAGCGGTTGCCATAGAGGAACTGGCGCACGAGGGCTTCGCCCGCGGGCATCTGGTTGTCCTGCTCGACCCATGTGGCGCCGCAGGGTTCCCAGCGGCCTTCCTTCACCCGTTTCTTGATCTGTTCGTAGAGGGTGGGGTAGTTCTGTTTCACGAATTCGTAGAGGGCGGGCTGGCTGGCGGAGAAGTGGAATTCCGGGTAGTGCTCCATAAGCCGGAGCACAGTGGCCCAGGTGCGCCCGCACTTGCGGCGTGTTTCGCGCAGGGGCCACAGCCATGCCGTGTCGATATGGGAGTGGCCGGTCAGGGTGATGTTTCCCATGCCGTAGCTGGCGGCAAATTCCTTGAGGCCGGCGCGCAGCAGTTTCTGGGCTTTGGTCAGGGAGGCGTAGAAGGCTTTGTCGCCCTGGTGCTGGAGGTCGACCATTTCAAGTGCCTGCGTGAGCAAGGCCTGCAGTCGGTAACGGGGGGCATAGTCTTCGGGTAGGGCGTTGACGACATCGAGCACGACCTGGCTGTCCCAGTAGAACTCCCATACGTAGGGGTCGAACACGGCGATGTCGGCGTATTGAAAGATGTGGTAGGTTTCGATGCGGGGCCCGGATTGTGCCTCGAGCAGAATCTCGAACTGGTCGCCCGTTCTGGCCTTGCGCGTGAGCACGATGGTCTCGTGGTTGCGGTCGATGCCGGCGGTGGGTTCCCCGTTGACGTAGGCGAGCGCTTCGCCTGATTCCCAGGCGAGCCCCGCGCCCGCTGCGTGGGTCGCCCCGGGCAGGCGCACCAGCGCCACCACCTGCTCGCCGCGAAACTCGGCGGGTAACTGCGCCGTGAAGCGGAACCAGTGGGTCTGGTCGAGGCCGCCCCAGCGTCCCGGGATGGCGAATGGCTTCCAGCCCTTGGCGGGGGCGCGTTCCGGTCCGCGTCCGGCGCCGGTAATGCAGCATTCGACTTTTTCGACTGGGCGGCGCTTCGTGTAGCCCAGGGCCTTGATCGTCTGCAGGCGGCGTACGAGCTGGCGCGCTTCTATATCGCGTTCCTGTTGGAAATCGGGCATGAATGACAGTTCCTTCGCGAACAATGTGCGGTGTTCAGTGCCTTAAACATCGTGACGGGTCAAAAACGACAGAAGTTCGAGCATCATGGGCAGTTTCGGCTCGCG
>CAZMVU010000009.1:21981-22189 GCA_964569295.1 uncultured Nitrospirales bacterium | reverse complement strand
GGTACGCGCGCCCTCCCTTTTGTCGGCTCGCGGGTACGCGCGCCCTCCCTTTTGTCGGCTCGCGGGTACGCGCGCCCTCCCTTTTGTGCGGCACGGTTTTCATTCGGCTCGCGCTCCCTGTGGATGGAGGGCAACGCCCACGTTAGTGTGTGTATGCATGCAGGAATGGATACAAAGCACGCACAGTATAGAGCGAGATTGCGTGTGC
>CAZMVU010000009.1:0-21881 GCA_964569295.1 uncultured Nitrospirales bacterium | reverse complement strand
ATGCATGCAGGAATGGATACAAAGCACGCACAGTATAGAGCGAGATTGCGTGTGCTGGCAAGAGGTGGTCGATGCGCGGTGGCGTCAGAGGGTCGCCACGATCCGGGTGTCCACTTCCACATCCACCTCGTAGTCCTGGCCGCCGTCGCCGGCGGCTTCGAGCGAACAGGTAACGCGCCCGTTCTGGTCGAGTTCGGCAACATTCATATGCGCGAAGATATCCTCGATACCGGTGAGATAAAAGACCTCGGAGGATGGTTGATCGCCGGGGCGAAAATTCTTGAGGTCGAGCCGCACATCGCGTATGTCTTCGCGGGAAAATGCCGTGTTTATACCGTGGAAGCGTATGAGGAACGCGGCATTCGGGGCGGCTGGCCCCCAGTCGCCTTCGGGGGGTGGATCGGCCTTTAGCAGGCGGTTGCGCACTTTGGGGTCGTCGTGGACGCTGCGGCGGCCTTCCTCGTCGAGGGGGGCGGTATACAATTCGATGCGCAGTGTATTGTTTCTGGGCATCCAGAGCGCAAGTGCGGTTTTTATCGGCATGGAGTTGCCGTGTGCGGTTACAACCCCCGACGCGCTGTCTGCGGGAATCGCCTTTGGCGTGGCGATTTCCGACGCAGTCGCTTCAGGTGTCGTGTGTTCACTGTCGCAGCCGAAGGAGAGCATCGTGCCGGGAACGAGGAGGGCGAAAGTGAGCAAAGCGACGGGGAACATGTGTTTCATGGGGATGCAGCCTGCGTTGTGGGAGGCCGCATGCCGGGCTTGCGGACAGCATAGCAGATGGCGCATGACCAAGGCGGCCTTCACGCTTCGTCAGGCGCTGGTACGCGCACATGGAACCAACCGCGCAGATCACCGGCCTCGAAGCCCGTGGCCTCATCTTCGGGGTAGGCCTTCTCAAGCTGTGCGCGGACCGGCGGGGGAATGCTGTCTGGGGGGCCATGACACACCATGCACGCTGGTTGGAGGCGAATCGGCAGGATCGCGGCGAGTTCGCCGGTTTTGCGGTGGTGGAAGTAGCGGGCCTCGTTTTCAGCGGCCTCGATGAGCGGCGTGACCCATGCGGGCGGTGCGTTCTCGGGATTGCGAAGCTTGTGTGATGTGCGTCCAATAGCGGCCCGGTGTTGTTGGGCGACACGCCGCACTATAGCGGGGGCCTCTTCCTTGCAGACGTCGATGGCGCTTGCGGGGCCTTCGGCCTCGATGACTTCCGTTAGCCGGCCTTTGAGCGCAGTAAAGAGGGCATCTTTTGCATCGAGCGCTTTGGCTTGTTGCTGGTTCTGGACGGCTGTCATGGCCTCCGGGTCGATCGGTTCCCAGTTGTCAGCGGGTTCCGGCTCCGCATTGCCTGCGGGTTCCGGCTCCGCGCTGCACCCGAGTACCAGCGCGGCGGTTAGGTACATGACCGGCACGAAGCGCAACATGGCGATATCTCCCATGCGTAAGGATGCATATCGGCTATGCACCCGGGCTGAGGTCTTGTCGACCATCAGTATAGTGTGCTCCCCCGTAGCGGAATCAAGGTGTGCGTGCTCAGGGCTGCGTATCCGGCGGGGTTTCGGCGGTGCTGCCGGGAGGTATATTCTGGTGGCGCCTTTTGCCGAGGCGGGACAGATCGGCGGCAAAGCTGCTGAGCCAGTTCCGGATATCGTCTATGCTGGCGTAAAAGAGGGGCACGATAAGCAGGGTAAGCATGGTGCCCACGGTCATACCGCCGATGATTGCACGGCCGAGGCCGCGGAATATCATGGCGCCGCCTGAATTGGCGATGGCGAGGGGGATAACGCCGAGGATGGTGGTCATGGCGGTCATCATGACGGGGCGGAAGCGGTCACGGCCGGCTTGGGCGATGATGGTGTCGCGGTGACGGGAGGGATGGCGCTTGCGCAATTGATTGATGTGGTCGACGATAACGATGCCGTTGTTGACGATGAGCCCCACCATCAGGATACAGCCTATCAGCGTGACAATTTCCATGCTGGTATCTGTAAAGTAAAAGAGCCAGTACACGCCGACGAAGGAGATGGGTACGGTGGTTAGAATAGAAAGGGGCAGCAGGTAGGACTCGAAGAGGGCGCACATGACAAGATAGATGAGTATGATTGCCATGGTAAGGGCTTGGGTGAAGTTGAGCATGTTGTCTTTGAGTTCTTCGAGGCCATGTCCGAGTTGAATGGTGTAGCCCTGGGGCAGGTCGAAGGTTTCTATGGCCTGTAACAGCTTGGCCCGAATGAGCCCGAGGTTTTCGGTTGAACTGCGCGCTTCGAGGGTGATGGCGTTCTTGCCGTTGATCCGTTCGATGGTGGCGGGGCTGGGGGCCTTGCTGTAGTTAACCAGTTGGTGAATCTGCATGGGCTCCTGGTTTTCACCGAAGAGGGTAATGTTTTCGAGGTTTTTTCTGCTCTTGCGGTCCTCCTCATGGAACTGGGCCCACACGGGAACCTCGCGCCCGCCGTACTTCATATAGGGGAGGCGGGCGCCGCGCAGGGCAGCGTCGACGGTTTGCGCAATCTGGAGCGGGGGTATGCCGGCGCGCCCGGCGATGTCTTCGTCGATGTGGAGGCGCATTTCCCGTTTTTCGGCCTCGCGGTCGATCTCGATGCTTCCGAGTTCATCGATGCGGCGCATGGTTGCCATAAATTCTTCTGCCTGCCTCTCGAGCTCGATCGGGTCGTCGCCGCGCATGCGCACGCGAATCCCGCTCTCCTCGCGCTCATCGCCGGCGCTGGCCATTTCGAGGGAAAGCTCGAGCCCCGGCAGCTCTTCGGGGAGCATATCGTCGATTTCTTCCAGCACGTCCCGTGTGCTGTATGTGGGGTTTACCCACTCGGGGCCGTCGTCTTCGGTGTAGAGAATAATCTCGATCTCGCCGCGTTCCTTGTTGTGGAATTTGAAGATGTGTTTGATGCCAAGTTCCTCGCGGCGCGCGTCGAGCCTTTCTTCGATCATGTTGAAATGCTCGGCTATCATACCGACAGAGAAGTTCTGGTCGAAGTCGATATCCAGGTCGACACGGCGGGTGTCCATCTTGGGCATGTCCTGGGTGCCGACGGCACCAAATGGGATGAGGACGGTGATGTACAGGAGGCCCGCGAGCAGCATGAAGGAGGCGAGGCGCCACCGGAGTACGGTGCGCAGTATGGCGGTGTATATCAGGATGATGGTGTGAATGGGCCGTATGCGGGAGACTATTTGCAGGGCTTGAAAACGGCTGGTCATGCGCTTGTAGAGGCGGACGATCCCCGATTCCGCCTGTTTTTTGCGCATGCGGCTCATGGCAAGCGGAATGAGCGTCAGGGCGATGAGCAGGCTGGCCGCAAGCGCGACGGTGAGGGGAATGGCCAGTTCGCGCATGAATACGCGCATTCGGCCCATCTCCATAAAGAAGAGGGGCAGAAAGACGACCCAGGTGGTCGAGGTGGCGGCGGTGACGGCGAGTCCGACTTCCGTGGCGCCTCGCCGCGCGCTGTCGAAGCGGTCGTGGCCGAGCTGGCGGTAGCGGATGATGTTTTCGACAACGACGATGGAGTTGTCCACGAGCAGGCCGATGGCGACGATCATGGAGACCATGGATATGATGTTCATGGACATGTCGCCAAGGAACATGACGACGAGAGCGACCACGAGCGAGGTGGGGATGGCCAGGGCAACGATGATTGTCGGCCGCACGCGGTGCAGGAACATGAACAACACGATAAGCGCCATGCAGCCGCCGTAGATGCCGGCATTGCGCAGGTTGTTGAGGGCGGTGAGGATGAACTCCGACTGGTCGAAGAAGATGAAGGGGGTGGCTCCCTCGAAGAGCGGATCGTCCTCGAGTTCAGCGACGGTCTCGCGCACGGCCCGGCAGGTGTCGACGGTGTTGGCCTCGGATTCCTTGATGGCCATGACGAAGGCGCCGCCTTTGCCGTCGATGGTCGCATACCATTCGGGATCGCGCGCCCAGAAGCGGACATTGGCGACTTCGGAGAGCCGGAGCCCGCCGGGCGCGACGACGAGGTTGCGGATGTCCTCGAGACTGCGGTATTCGCTGACTGCCCGCACATAGTGTTTCTGGCCGCCCGCCATGAGCTGCCCTACGGAGATGTTGAGGCTGCTGGCGCGCAGGGCGCCCACAAGCTCATAGAGACTGAGGTTCATCGAGCGCAGGGTGTCCTGCCGAAACTCGATGAGGATTTCCTGCTCGGGGCGCGTGCTGCGAATGAACACATCGGCCACGCCGTCGATGCGCCGCAGGCGCGGAGCGAGGATGGTGCGCACCCGGTGAACCACTTGTTCCTCGTCGCGTTCTGCGAGCAGTGCGAGAATGACGACGGGTAACGAATTCGAGCTGAAGCGCTCGATGAGTATCGTGTCGATCTCCTGGGGCAACTCGAGCTTGAGCCGTTCTATACGATCGCGTACTTCGGCGGTGGCCAGGGTCATGTCGGTGTCGAGGTCAAAGCGCATATGGAGGAATGCGCCGTCGCTGTCGGATTTGGTGCGCAGGTAGCTGAGGCCGGGGATGGTGCGAAACGCGCCTTCAGCGGGGATCGTGACCTCTTCTTCGACCTGCTGCGGGGTGGCGCCGGGATAGGCGATACGACAGTTGATGAACGGGGTCGACGCTTCGGGCAAAAACTGCAAGGGGATACGCGTCCAGGCGATAACGCCCAGACCGAGCACGCACACACTGAGCATGGCGACCGTTATGGGCCGTTTGAGTGCGAAGCTGGGGAGTGAGAATTTCACGTTACCCCTGCTCCTCCACCGGTTTGTCGCGCCCGCCGAAGATGTCGTAGACGATGGGAATAATGACAAGGGTCAGGACCGTGGCCGAGGTGAGCCCCGCCATGACGGTGACGGCCATAGGCTGGCGCAATTCGGCGCCTTCGCCCGAGGCCAGGGCCATGGGCAGGAGGCCGAGCACGGTGGTGACGGTGGTCATAATAATGGGGCGCAAGCGCACTTGGCCGGCCTCGATGATGGCGTCACGCTTCTTGAGACCGCGCGCGCGTAACTGGTTGATGTAGTCCACGAGAACGATGGCGTCGTTCACGACGATGCCGGCGAGGATGATGCCGCCGAGAAAAACCATGATGCTGATGTCCATGGCGAGCCAATCGAGCATGTAGATGACGCCGATAAAGGCCAGGGGCACACTGAACATGACGAGTGCTGGATGCCAAATGGACTCGAATTGGCAGGCCATAACGACGTAGACGAGGAAGATGGCCAGAATCAGTGCGAAGCGCAAGCTCGCGTAGGAGACTTCGAGTTCGCGGTTCTGCCCACCGAGTTCGTAGTAGTAGTCGGCGGGCCAGTTGAGACGGTTCAGTTGGGTGACAATGTCCTCTGACACGGCGGCGAGATCGCGGCCTTCCACATTGCCGGTGATGAGCACAACCTGGCGCTGTTGGATGCGGCGGATTTCGCTGGGGCCTTCCTTCTCTTCGACCGTGGCGACGGCGTCGAGTGAGACGGGGGGATTGCCGTCGGCCACGGCGATGTTGAGAAGATCGGACTTGTCTTGCAAAAGTGCCTGGTCGGTGCGCACACGCACATCGATCTTCTCGCCCGCCTGGTCGAGGCGCGTAGCCACCACGCCGGCCACTTCCCGGCGCAGCCGGTCAGCGACGGTGCCAGGGGTGAGGCCCATCGCGGCCAGTCTCTGCCGGTCGAAAGTGATGATGAGTTCCGGGTAGCCGGGCTGCACGCTTAGTTCAGCGTCTGTGAGGCCGGCTACGCTGTCGAGTTGCTCAAGGGCGTCCCGTCCGATAACGCGCAGCATGTCAAGGTCTTCCCCGACAATCTGCACCTCGATGGCTGTCTTGAAGCTAAACAGGCTCGGCAAGGTGAAGGTGATATCTTCGTCTGCCGTCACATTCTGGCGTACCGTCTGGCGCAGGGAATTGATGACGGTGTCCTGGAAGCGGGCGTTGTTTTCAGGATCTGCCATGCGCACGGTAAACTCGGCGATATTCTCGCCCCGGTCGCTATGCGATTCGCTTTCGTCTGAACCGATTTCAACAGTCACGGACTCGATGAGCTCGTGCTGGCGGATGAGCCGTTCGAGCCGGCGTGCGCGTGTCTCGGTTTCGTTGAGCCGTGTGCCGGGGGGCGATTCCATGCGAATGCCGAATTCTCCCTGTCGCATGGGTGGAATAAGCTCCTGGCCCAGTTCACGGGCGGTGAGGAAGGCGTGGACGGCCAGCAGGATCACTATGGCGAGGAGTATCGGGCCGAAGCGCAGGGAGTGGCGTATGATAAAGCTGTAGGCGATACGCACGGCGTTGAATGCTGTGTCGAAGAGCCAGAGGGGAATGACGAGCAGCAGGCGCAACACGAATCGAATAGCGACAAAAACGGAGAGGAACAGAAGCGCGACGAGGAAGAACACGGTGACGCACACGGTGGCGATGGCGCGGACAAGCACCTGCAAGGGCCATAACACACACAGGACCGGGAAAAAGATTAGAGCGCCGAGGAAAATCATGACACGCGCGAAGGTTGGCTCGCGCACATTGCGCAGGGCTTTCAGGGTGGGGCCGAAGGTCTCTTGTTGTGAATTGCGCAGGTAGTCGCTGGCATAGCTGAGGGCGCGCGGTACAATGCCGGCGAGTGCGGGCAGCGGGGACAGGCCTTCCTTGGCCCGGCCGTCGTGGTAGGCGCGCAGTATCCAGACCACGTTACCCTCGGCGGTAAACGCGATAGGGCGGCGGGAGGCAATCATAGGAATAAGGTAGAGGGCGGACAGCAGCGAGGCGAACAGCGAAAAGGTGACTGTGAGCGCGAGATCGCCGAAGAGCTGTCCGGCAATGCCCTCGACAAAGACCAGGGGAAAGAACACGGAAATGGTGGTGAGTGTCGATGCGGTAACGGCGCTGCCCACTTCCTTGGTGCCGCGTTCCGCGGCGTTGACCAGGTCGTCGCCTTCTTCTTTGCACCGGAAAATGCTTTCAAGCACGACGATCGAGTTGTCGACAAGCATGCCCACACCAAGCGCCAGGCCGCCCAGGGACATAATGTTGAGCGAGATGTCGCGCATGAACATGGGCACAAACGTGGCGATAACCGAAATGGGAATGGCGATGCCGATGATGAGCGTGGCGCGCAGTTCGCGCAGAAAGAGGAAAAGGATGATAAGGGCGAGAATGCCGCCGTACACGGTGGCTTGCCGTACTTCATCGATGCTGCCCTGAATGAAGCGGGATTGATCGGTGATTATGCTCAGATCCACAGCACGCGGCAGTTGGTCTAGCAGGGTGTTGGCGCGGCGGCGTTTCTCGATGAGCGCTCGGGCCTCGGTTTCGGTCAGGGGTTGGCCCCGGTCTTCGGCGAGGCGCATTTCCGTGCGGATGCTGAGCCGTTCGGTGAGTTGTTCGAGCAAACCGGGTTCGCGCTGGAACCCGAGCAGGTCTTTGACGTCATTGCATACGGCGACGGTGTTGGCATCGCCCTCTTTATAGATGTCTAATTCGACGGCTTCGCGGTTGTTGATATGGACGACGGTGTCCCGCTCTTTGCTGCCCATGTAGACTTCGGCGACGTTCTCGAGGTAGACGATGCCGGTATCGAGCGCGGCAATGACGGTACGGCCGATGGCCTTGACATCGGGATACTCGTTGACCGTGCGCACCAAGTACTCAGTCTTGCCTTCTTCAAGCCGGCCGCCGGAGAGGTTGATGTTCTGCTGGTCGAGGGCGCGCTCGACGTCTTCGAGGGAGAGGCCCTTGTTCTTGAGGCTCTCGCTGTCTACCAGCACCTGCACCTCGAGTTCGCGGCCGCCTTTGACCTCGATCTGCGCAATGCCGCTGCGGGCCTCGAGATCACTCTTGAGGTCGCGTTCGGCCGCCTCGCGAATCCGGGTCAGGGCCGCTTGTACTTCCGGGCGCGTGGCATCGGCGGGGAGTTCCGTTGGAACGACGGCGATGCGCATAACGGGGTCGAGGGTGGGGTCGTAGCGCAGGATGACAGGTTTTTCGGTAACTTCCTTGGGTGGATCGAAGAGGTCGAGACGATCGCGCACGTCTTGCATCGCCATATTCATTTCCGTGTCCCAGGTGAATTCGAGGATGATCTCGGATAGGCCCGGGGAGGACACGGAGGAAATCTCGACCATGCCCGAGACGATCGAGAGCATTTCCTCGAGTGGGCGGGTGACCAGCTTCTCGACGTCCGCGGGCGCGGCGCCCTCGTACTCCGTGCGCACCGTAAGCGTGGGGTAGGAGATGTCGGGCATGAGGTTGATGGGAAGCTGCTGATAGGAGCGCCACCCGAAGACGATGAGCGTGAGAAAGAGCATGGCCATCGTCACGGGCCGCCGAATGGCGAGCCGGTACTGGCGCTCCGGGGTTCCCGTTTCAGGTGTGTTGTTCATTTACGCGTGTATCACTGTTGCGTAGAAGGAAGGCCCCGGCAGACCTCAGGCATCCGTTCGTTGTTCCCGGGGGCCGGTGTCGCCGGCGGCAGGGCTGATTCAGCCGGCGGTGTCATTGTCGCGTGGACTGCCCGCAGCACGGTCTTCGCCGGCCTTGCCTTGGGTCAAGGACTCGATCTCTGCCTCGGCGGTGGTCAGCTTGACGGGGGTTTCGGGCTTCAAAGAGTGCTGGCCAAGAACCACGATCAGGGTTTCTGCATCGACACCGTCCACAACTTCGATAAAGTTGCTGTTCTCGAGGCCGGTATCGACCTCGATCCGCCGGGCGATGTAGTGCGGCGGCGCCTCAACGGTGTGTTCGCGCGCGGAATCCACCGCATCGCCGTTCTGGGGAGGCGCGTCTTCTTCGCGCGCACTGGCGGTTCGGGCGTCTGTAGCCTCGGCGGTGGGCTGCTCGGCGATCATAAGATACTTGCGCGCGTTTTCTTCGAGTACGGCGTCTTTGGGTACGAGCAGGGTGTCCTTGTGGGTTTCCATGACAAGCTTCACCCGTGCAAAGGAGCCTTCACGCAGGATGGAGGCCGCTTCCGGGGCGAAGTCGAGAATAACCTTGACGGTGCCACTCGTGGGGTCGACGCTGGGATTGATGCGGCGCACGCGCGCGGACAAGGTATGGTCTTTCACAGAGTCGATGGTGACCTCGGCCTCCTGGCCGAGCGCGAGACGGGGCAGTTCTTTTTCGGGCGGCATGATTGGCAGGTAGTAGCTGGCGGGATCCACGATGCGGAAGATCGGGGTGCCTTGTGCAACCACCTGACCTTGCTGAATGTTGCGCATTGTGACGACCCCGTCTATGGGCGCCTCGATGGTTTGGTACTCGAGCTGCAGCTCCTGCATCTTGAGGTTGGCCAGGGCCTGCTCGTAGGCGTAGCGGGTGTTTCTTGCTTCATAGGGGCTGATGATGCCCTCTTTCAACTGCTCTTCCGCCTTTTCCATTTGGAAGCGTGTCTGCTCAACGTTTACGCGGGTTTGGCGAATCTGGGCCGTCAACTCATCCGTTTCGAGCCGTGCGATTACCTGGCCGCTCTCGACGTCATCCCCTTCGTTGACCAGTACGGATTCGCACTCGCCATTGCCTTTCGAGACAACTTCGACGGATTTCTCGGCCTCGACCCGGGTGGTGGTCTCGAAAAAGGCGGAGATATCGCCGACCTCCGCGGTCTGGACTTCGACGGGTACCAGCATGTCCAAATCGTCGGGGGTAGAATCCAACTTATTGGTGCGCATCCCTTCGGCGGGACCGCCGCATCCGGCAAGTGTGAGGGCACTCGCGCCGAGGATAACCGCAATTATTAAGGTGCGCATGACGTTTCCGTTCCTTGGGTCTTGTCTGAGCAGGCTCCGCCCGCAACAGCCTGACCACGCTGTTTACGCTGGGCATTCATGGGACTACTACCCTTCAGACTGGCAGTTATTACGCTTGGTTTTCGTTAATGGCGTCTTTATCTGCGGTGGCCGGGGACGCGTGGCATGCCAATGGCGCCGGGACTCCGTGGCAATTGGGCATCGCGGCGCTGCACGCGACCACTGTTGCCGTGCATGCTTCGCATCCCGCAACGCGCCGCGTTTCCGGCAGGCCGGTTGCGGCGGCTTGCGCCGCATGCTGCGGTTTCTGGGCATCCTGGCCTCCGCATTCTAAGTATACGCCAGTTCGGCAGAAGATACAATGGCTTGCGTCTTGGCCGTGGCCAGCCACAAAATAGCTTGTCCGGTGTATTGGGTGTGGCGGCGGCAATCGTGTATCCTGAGGATGCGCCGGCAAAGCATGGCATGCGTGGGATGCGCCGAAATCATTCCAGCGGGGGTGCGGCCAGGGATGAATTGTGCGGCATGCGCGCGCGGACCGCACCGTGTGGCGGCTGGACCCAGGAGGCCGGCCTGGAAATATTGTTGACAGCATGTGCCGAAATTGGCATGATGGTAGCATCCGGAGCTTGCCGTTCATTGATTGAACCTTACGTCATAATGCGCTGGCAGAAGCGAATTAAAGTAGGAGACCGTTTCATGGCTCGCCTGTCCCGTCTTGTTCCGATGGCCTTACTGGCTGCCGTGGTGTGTGTCGCGTTGGCGGGTTGTCCCACTGAAAGCGGCCTCGTCACCTTGTCCGCGTCGCCCAGCACGCTCGATTTTGGGGCTACCACCGCAGCACTCGAATTGGAAGTTCGCAACACGTCACAGGTGCCCATGGATCCGCTTGTCATCAAGCGCACGGCGGATTGGGTGGCGCCACAGGACTGCCTGAGCGCCGCCGAGGGTTGCGTGGCCAACACCGCCGAAGAAACGATCCGCATCCCGGTTCAGGTTGACCGCACGCGGACGGTGCTGGGCACGAACCGGGCAACACTGACGCTGGTCTCGCCGGGCGCTGCGAATCAGACGGTCGATGTGGTGGTGGAAGATCTTATCGAGCCGGCCTTCGATGCGGATGATGTGGACCCGAATGCGGGGCAGGTGGTGCGCTTCACGGATCGGAGCCAGGTGGAGCGCGGGGAAATCGCCGGGTGGACGTGGGAGTTTGGAGACGGCGCCACGAGCACGGAGCAGAATCCGACGCACGTCTATACCGAAGAAGGCAATTACACCGTGCGTTTGACGGTGGAATCCGACACGGGTATCGAGGAAACACTTGTTCGCGAAAACCTCGTGCTGGTAGGTGACAAATCACCGGAAGCGGATTTCGTCGTGCGCCCGCAGACGCCTTTTGTGGGCGATGCAATCGAGTTTTCGGACCGTTCGACATCCGAAGCCGGCGGCATACAATCGTGGGAGTGGGATTTTGACGACGAAATGACCGGCGCCGGCCGCGAGCCCACGCATGTGTATGATAAGCCCGGCCTTTATGAAGTGACACTCACGGTGCGCACTGCAGGCGCCAGCGCCAGTGTGACCCGGACAATCGAGGTGAGCAGCAAGGCGGCGCCGCGCGCTGACTTCAATGCGAATCCCGCCCAGCCGCTCCTCGATGAACCTGTCCAATTCACCGATTTGTCGCGGCCGGGCAGCGCCGAGATCACGGCGTGGGCTTGGGATTTCGGCGACGGGACCACATCTGCGGAGCAGAATCCGGAGGAGCACACGTATACCACGGCAGGGACCGTCGATGTAAGCCTTACAGTGGTTTCCGAGCATGGCAGCGACAGCGCCACGAAAACCTTCGAGGTGGTGCCTGTGCCGCCCGAGGCGGATTTCGAGGCGGAGCCCACCGAGGTGGTGGTTGGCGAAGAGGTGGCGTTCACCGACTTTTCCGTGTCGCGGGCGAAGCCAATCAAAACCTGGTCGTGGGAGTTCGGCGATGGCGAGACGAGCACGGCCCAAGACCCGGCGCACACCTACAGTGCACCGGGAACCTACACGGTGCGCCTCACCGTCACCACCAATGACGATTCTAACAATACGGACACACGCACGCGCAAAGACTACATCATGGTCACGCAGGGCGGCAATGGCGACATCAGCGTGCTTCGGGACTTTGTTGACGCGCCGGACTCGACCTTCGACTGGCGTGCCGTCGGAAGCCATGACATACCGGGCGCCCGGATACACGTCATCGAGTTGACTTCACAGCGATGGAAGCGAGGCCCGGTGGATGAGGAGCATGTGCTGTGGAAGCACTGGCTGACGATGGTCGAGCCGGATGTCAAAGAGTATGACACGGGCATGTTGCTTATCGACGGGGGGCAGCGCTTTACGTCCCCGCCGACGCTGGACAACATCGATGAGTTTTTGGTCAGCTTCGCCATCAGCACGGGCACGGTTGTCAGTGAACTCAACAATGTGCCGTCGCAGCCGATTTCGTTTACGGAAGAGGCGGGTATCCGCGAAGACCGCACGGAAGACGCCATTATCGCGTATTCCTACGACGAATACCTCGAAAGTTTTTCCGAGGGGGAGCCGGACACGGACTGGCCGCTTCTTTTCCCGATGGTGAAATCGGCGGTGCGGGCGATGGATGTGGTGCAGGAAGCGATGCCGATTCTTTCAAACAAAGCGCCAAATGATGCGCTGGTGCGGGATTTCGTGGTCACGGGCGCCTCGAAACGGGGGTGGACCACGTGGCTTACGGGGGCCGTGGAAGAGGACCGGGTGCGCGCGATTATGCCGATCGTCATCGATGTGCTGAATATGGATGAACAGATTCTACATCACCGGCGGTCCTATGGCTACTATTCCCCGGCGATCTACCCGTATGCACAGGAGCAAATCTTCGATCGGTTCGGTACGCCGGGGGCGAATGCCCTGTTGGACCTGGTGGATCCCTTCGAATACCGCCAGCATTTGCGGATGCCGAAATACGTTCTGAACTCGACGGGCGACCAGTTCTTCCTGCCGGATTCCTCACGCTTCTATTTTGACCGGATGCTGGGTGAGAAACATGTGAACTACGTGCCCAACACGGAGCACAGCCTGGACAACTCGACGAATCTTCTCGATCAATCGAGTGCGCTCAGCAGTGCGCTCGCCTTCTACATGGCGGTTGTGCAGGATGTGCGCCGGCCGCAGATGACTTGGGAATTTGCGGATGACGGCACGATTGTGGTGGAGACTTCACGGCAGCCCGATGAGATCGAGTTGTGGTGGGCCTATAATGAGGATGTCCGTGATTTCCGGTTGAATACCATTGGCGAAGCCTGGCTGCCGGCATTGACGCTGGGCCGCGGCTCCCTGGAGGAAACCGCCCCGAATGTGTACGTGGCGCGGCCGCCGGTTGCGCCAGGCGCCTGGAATGCCTCGTTTGTACAGGCCAGCTTTGAGAACGAAGCAGAGGTGGTGGTGCCCTTGTCATTCGAAACGGGTGGGCAGGAAATCACGCTGGACGAGGCGCCGCCATTTGTGATGAGTACGGCGGTTCGGGTGTCGCCCGATACCTACCCGGACTTCAAGGGCGAGTTGCTCGAAGCGGAGAGCCTCGAGACCGGCGGCGGGTCCGTGCCGGTGGTGTTTCTGCATGGTTCGGCGTTCCGTATGGGGCGGGAGTATGGGCGTTTGATGGCGGATGCTATCCATTCGTTTATCCCGCGCTATGTGAATGCGGTTGTAAGCGACAACCCCCGTGTAAATAATGCTTCGCTGGATGCCGCATGGGACGATCTGACGGGGGGGCCGAATCCGCCAATCGGGCCGCGCATTCAACAGGAGATCGTGGGCATTTCGCAGGGCGCGGATATCGATGTCCAGTTGCTGCGCCGTGCGAATATGGTGCCTGTACTCGAGAGCTACGCGGGTCAGGCCGCGGCGATCTGGGGCGAGGGACCTCAAGTGCCTGGCGACGTACTGGCGAGCTACACGCAGGAGCAGCCGCTCTCGCGGTATGCGGAACTGGATCCGCTGATTGCCATCTATGTACCGGACAAGGGCACGCCCCATGCCCTGTTTACGTATGCTGGCCTGGTCATGGCGCCGTTGGGTATCAATTTGGGCGGCATCGGCGTGTCGAGCGTGGGCGACCCGGGCAATTTGTATCAGCCGGGATACGGTCATTATCTGCCTATGTTCCGGGAAGTGTTGTGGGATACAACGAGTCTGCGTGATGCCGTTGACCTTGTAAGCAGCACGCGGCTCGGGCAAAGCCACACGTTTGTTCTGGCCGACGGACGCTTCGAGAAACGGGGGGCCAAGGTAGAGTTTTTGGCGCCGGGGCCCGCCGTAACGTACTTCGAAAACGATCCAAACGATCCGTTGGCGCCCGCCGTGAGGGATGGGCTGGTCTACACGCAACCGGGCGCATTCGACGTTTTGACCGGCGGTTTTGGTGACATTTCGATGGCGAATCTGCGCGACAATACCGAGGTATTGGCGGCGCGCTTCTTCGAAGAGGACATCATGAATGCCGCCCTGAACGCCTTCACGTTGGATTTCTTCGTGGCCTATTCGGATTTCAGTTCGAGTGCGGGTGCGTACACGCGGGCGGTCGAGTGGCCGTATGTACAGTTCAATATGCAGTCGATTATGCCGTAATTGAGCGGCAACTGGCTTATAGAAGGCCGTCCGGGGGTATTCCGCGGGCGGCCTCTTGTCTTTGGCGGAAGGACGCGGCTACACTGTGCCGCATGGTGTGGGAGGTAATGCGCTGTGCCGTGTGGCGGGCGCAGTTATCGGTTGACAACCTTTGCGGGAGCGGACTATGTATTCACCGCCTGAAGTAATTGCCGGGGATGGGGTGATAAAGCAGCTTTCGGAATTGCGGGGCCGCGTGCTCGTGACAACCATGGAGATTCCGTGGGCTTTGGCGCAGAAAAAACTCGGCGGATGGGCGCCGGCCTATGTGCATTATGTGACGGACATGGACCAAGCGACGGTCGAGCGGCTCGATGAAACGGCGCCGCCGTGCGATGTGGTGGTGGGACTTGGCGGCGGGGCATGCTGCGACACGGCCAAGTACCTCGCATGGAAACGCGGCTGTGCGATGGTGCTGGCGCCGACCATTGTGTCGGTGGATGCTCCGTTGACGAATATGGTGGCGGTACGCGTGGACAAGACGGTGCAGTACATCGGAGACCGTTATCCGGAAAAGCTACTGGTGGACTATGCGCTGATTCAGGAGGCGCCGGCGGCATTGAACCGGGCCGGGGCGTGCGATATTGCCAGCATTCATACGGCGCTCCATGATTGGAAGTTGGCCCATGAGGACACGGGGGAACCCTACGACGCGGCCATCGCAGGGCTTGCGCGGGCGTGTCTCGATGAACTCGACCGGAACGCGGAAGAGGTGTATCAGGTGACGCCGAAGGGGATCGACACGATCGTGGACCTTTTCCGCCGGGAGGTGGAATTCTGTGCGCGGTTGGACAGCAGCCGGCCGGAAGAAGGCGCGGAACACATCGTGGCGTACAATATCGAGCATCTTACCCGGCGCCACTTCCTGCACGGCGACCTTGTCGGGTTGGGTATTTTCGTGGTTTCCCGCTTGCAGCAGAATGCCCCCGAGTGGGCGGCGGATCTCATCCGGCGCTGTGGGCTTCGCTACACCGTCCCCGATGCGAGCCGCGAGGAAGTGCGCCAGTGCATCGAAACCCTCAAACGCTTCAAAGAAGAGGCCGGGCTGTTTTACAGTGTGGTGGACACGACACCGATCACGCCGGATTTCGTCGAGGATACCCTGGCGGCCCTGTACGGGGATTAGGCATACCCCGGGCCCCGCGGCGGCTGTGCCATCCATAGCGCCTTATGGAGGCCCGGAAGGGGAAAGAGTAAGATCGGCCTTTCTCACCGTGCCCCTGATAATTGCCGGCGGATGAGCGGCACAGGCCTGGAATGGGAAACAGGAAATGAGCACTCTGGACAGATATTTCGGAATATCGGCGGCGGACTCGGACGTGCGGCGGGAGTTCACGGGCGGGTTGACCACTTTCGCCACGATGAGCTACATCATCTTCGTGCAGCCGGCGATTCTGAGCGAGGCGGGGATGGACCGGGGCTCCGTGTTGTTGGCGACGTGTCTCGCGGCGGCGTTGGGCACTTTGCTCATGGGCCTGGTGGCGCGCTTCCCGTTTGCGCTCGCGCCGGGCATGGGGGAAAACTTTCTCTTCGCATTTACGGTGTGTGGCGCGGTCGAGGCCGGCGGTATGGGCTTCGACTGGCCGGCGGGGCTCACGATTGTGCTCATCGCAGGGGCGCTGTTTCTCGTATTGTCGCTGTTCCGCGTGCGTGAGCGTATTATTGGGGTGTTCCCCGATTGCCTGAAGAACACGATCGGTCCGGCCATCGGCATCTTCATCGCTTTCGTGGGGCTTCAGTGGGGCGGGGTCGTGGTGGATGCGCCGGGGAGTCTTGTGGCCCTGGCGGACCTGCGCACGCCGGAGCCCCTTCTCACGGTGTTTGGGGTGATACTCACGGCGGCGCTCTTGGCGTGGAATATCCGCTGGGGCATTCTTGCGGGGATTTTCGCCACGGCCGGCCTCGGCTGGGTGACGGGGGTCTACGGCTTCAAGGCGGCGGGGGCAGGGTGGTCTGCCGCGACGTTTTTCCACCTCGATTTCGCCGGGGTTTTTGCCCAATGGGACCGCGCCCTGGTGGCGATTGGGCTGTTCTTCTTCCTCGACCTGTTCGACACGGTTGGCACGCTGGTGGGCGTAGGCAAGCTGGGCGGGTACATGACCGAGGATGGCCGCATGCCGCGGGCGGGCCGTGCCTTCTTTTGCGACGCCTTCGCGTCGTGTGCCGGCGCACTGTTTGGCACCTCGACGGTGACGACCTATGTCGAGAGTGCCAGCGGCGTTGCGGCGGGGGCGCGCACCGGCCTGGCCTCGGTGGTGACCGCGGTGTGCTTTGTGTTGGCCATCCCGGTGGCCGCGTACCTGCCGCTGAACCAGGGGGTGGTGGCGCCGGCGCTCGTGGTGGTGGGGTTCCTCATGATGGCGCCTCTGCGGCTGGTGGACTGGCAGGATGTGACCGAAAGCTTTCCCGCCTTTGCCACGGTCACGATGATGACCTTTGGCTTTGGCATCACGGAAGGCATTGCAATGGGGTGCATCAGTTTTGTTGTCATCAAGGTGCTCACGGCACGCTGGCACGAGGTGCATCCGGTGATGTTCGTGCTGGCGGCGGCGCTCATCGCACGCTATATGTTCCTGCTATGACACCTCGTGCGCCTTGACTGAATCCCCAGGTGCACCTACACTGTGACAGGTTCGGGCCACTTTGCCCAGGCTCCGGCGTGGCATTTGTGTGCAGCGGGGAAGCATGCCCGGCAGCCTGGACTGGGGTAACCCGGTGCAGGCAAGAACAAGGATATGAAAGTGGCGTACGCCTTCGGCGAAATCGCCAGTAAACACCAGGAGTCAGCGTCTTTGACCTTATAGTCAACCAGGAGATCCCATGATGTTTCGCATGACAATCCTATTGATCACGTTTGTCCTTTTGGTTGCGGTTGGTGCGGTGGCCGATGAACCGTTGCGCATCCTCTATGTGACGAAGTCGGAAGGCTTCGAGCATGGTCCGGTTGCGGAAAAGGACGGCCAGGCCAGCTACTCGGCCAAGGTATTTGATGAACTCGCCGGAGAACACAACTGGGAAGTGACGGTCACAAAAGATGCGGCGAAGGTGAATGCCGAGAACCTCGCTGATTATGACATCGTCATGTTTTACACCCAGGGCGATCTCACCAAGATGGGCAGTAAGGATGAGGGCAAGCCCATGGCGGAGAATGGGTCGCAGGAATTGATCGACTGGGTGAAGGCGGGCGGCGGCTTTGTCGCGATTCACTCGGGAACCGACACCTTCAAGAGCACGGGGGATGCGCCTTCCGATTATATCGCCATGGTTGGCGGCGAGTTCCGCGGCCATGGTCCGCAGTTCAAGGGGACGCTCAAGGTGGTGTCGCCCGGCCATCCCATCGCGGCGGAACAGCCTGAAACCTGGTATGTCATGGAGGAGTGGTATCTCTTCCGGCACCTCGACGCCGAGAATATGCACGTGCTCGCTGTGGTGGATCCGGGAAAGATGGGCAATATAAACGATGCTTATGACTTGCCGGATTATCCGATGGTGTGGTGTTCGGCCTATGGCGATGGCCGCGTGTATGTGAACGGCATGGGCCACCGTGAGGACGTATGGGACAGCGAGAATTTCCAGAACTGGCTGGTGAACGGCATCCAATGGGCGGCCGGTGAAGACGAGGCCCAGGCGGAACCGAATTTCGAGGAGGTCATCTCGGACACACTCGACCCGGAGAGCGGCCAAGGCAAGCCGGCGTCGGAGGAGTAAGCTGGCGCCAACATGCCGATCGAACAGGTTCGTGTGTATGAGGGCCGGGGACCCAGATGACCTGCGCGACCGGAATATGTAAAGCAATGAAACAGGCCGCGGTGAGCTACTGCCGCGGCCTGTCGTGTACCGGCCATAGGGGAAACCGCAGCCCAGCGGGGCATTTTTGCCTTCAAGGAATCTGTGCGCGATGGGCGAGGCTGTGATATAATCCAGCGGGTGTTTTGCGCAGTTTTGTCGGGTGACGTAATTCTTCGAAAATTGTGCGCAATGAAATTATTGGGTATGCGCGCTTGGGGTGCAAAATGCACAATGTTACATTCGTTCTATGTCTCCTGGTCATGGGCATGGCGGTTTCAGAGGCTGTGGGCCAAGGTACGGCGGATACGCTCGACCTGAGTACGCCGGCGGCGCGTCAGGCGGCTGTCGAGGCGAAGCGGCAGGCGTTTGAGTTGGAGCAGGAGCAAGCGGAGGCCGTGGTTCGGCAGATGGGCGGGGTGGTCCGGGGCGTGACGCCGGATGGGCGCCGCTTCGAGTTGATTGGCATCGAGAAAGGGCGGCCGGTCTACTACATCACAGACAATGAGAATGCGGCCATTTCGACGGCGGCCGACCTGGTGCGGAACACGTCCCCCTACAATGTGAACGGCCTCGGGTATACGGTGGGTGTGTGGGATGGCGGCGCGGTGCTGGATACGCATCAGGAGTTCGGTGGCCGGGTGAACGTGCTGGATGCCGTGGCGACGAGCTATCACGCGACGCACGTGGCGGGGACTATTGGTGCGGTGGGTGTGGAGGAAAACGCCCAGGGGATGGCCCCGAGCGTCACCATTGATTCGTACGACTGGAACAGCGACGAGGCGGAGATGAGTGCGCGGGCCGCCACGTTTCCTGGCGAGGCCGGGCGGATTTACCTGTCGAACCATTCGTATGGCCTGATAGCGGGGTGGTCCTATGGGGATTGGTCGGGTAGCGCCGGTTACCACTGGTGGGGCGTATGGGGAGAGCCTGAGGACCAAGATTTCGGGCGCTATGACACCTCGTATGCCCAGGACTGGGACGTGATCTGCTATGCGGCGCCGTATTTCCTGCCCTTCAAGTCGTCCGGCAACGACCGCGGTGACAATGCGCCCTCGGACGGCACGACCTTCTATTACCTTAACGGCGGGTGGCAATCGAAGTCCTATGTATCCGGTAGCGACCCGGCGGGCGATGGGGCGGCCAATGGCGGCTACGACACGATCGGGCGGCGTGGTGTGGCGAAAAACATCATGACGGTGGGCGCCGTGAACGATGCGGTGTCGTCTGGCGTGCGCGACGTGGCCAGCGGCACGATGGCAAGTTTCAGCGGGTGGGGGCCGACGGATGACGGCCGGGTAAAGCCGGATATCGTGGCCAATGGAGTGAGCCTGTACTCGTGCGACGATGACAACGACGCGGGGTATCGCACGATCGGCGGGACCAGCATGTCCACCCCGAATGCCTCGGGTTCGGCGGCGCTGCTGGTGGACTATTATGAGGAATTGTTTCCGGGGCAGGCCATGCGCTCGAGCATGCTGAAGGGGCTGATTATCCACACGGCCGATGATCACCCGGCCAGCAATGCCGGCCCCGACTACCAGTTCGGTTGGGGGCTGATGCATACCGAAGCGGCGGCGGACCACATTCTGCAGCACAGCCTGAACGCCACCGCGCATTACATGAGCACAGGCACGCTCGACGGCGGCAACACCCAGGATAGCTTCAGTTTCTTGTGGAACGGCGTGGATGCGATTCGTGCGACCCTTTGTTGGACGGATCCGGCGGGGCCAGGGCAGAGCGGCCTTGACGACACAACGCCCATGCTGGTGAACGATCTTGACCTGCGGATTTATGGCCCCGGCGGCGCACCCGCCTATTTTCCGTATGTGCTTGATGTCGCGAACCCGGGCAATCCTGCCACGACCGGCGACAATGTAGTGGATAATGTGGAGCAGGTGTACATTGCGTCGCCCCCGGCCGCTGGCACCTACACCGTCGAAGTTACGTACAAGGGTGCGCTTACCGACGATCAGCAGGTGTATTCGCTCCTGTTGTCGGGGCAGGCGCCCGATTCGATGCAGGTGAGCCCGGCCGAAGACTACGATGCAGGCGGCCCCATGGGAGGACCGTTTTCGCCAGTGTCGAAAGATTACCAACTCACCAATGGCGGCGGCTCTTCGCTTGACTGGTCGGCTTCGCCGGCGGAGTCCTGGCTCGACGTGAGCCCCACGTCGGGCACACTGGAAGCGGGCGCCTCGGCAACGGTGACGGTAAGCATCAACGCAACAGCGAACGGGCTCGCCGCCGGGTTGCACACGAGCGCGCTTACGTTCACCAATGTGACCAGCGGCGCGGTTTCCACCTTCAGTGTGAACCTCGATGTGCGGCCGGTAGCAGGATTCAACTGGGATGCCGTCAGCTCGCCGCAATTGCGCGATGTACCCTTTGGCGTGGCGGTGCAGGCGGTGGACAGCACGGGTGCGTTGGTCAGCGTGTTCGACGGTACGGCAATGCTTGAAGGTTTCATACCGACCATCGCGGAGGTTGGGGCGGACACTTCGACCTGGAACTATCCATTGTCTACCTACTACGAAGACGCCCGCACGCAGGTCATCTATTTGCAAAGCGAAGTAGGCGATGCCGGCAATATTGCCGCGCTCAGCCTGGATGTGGCCTCGTTGCCGGACCAGACCCTGGGCAACTGGACGATTCGCATGAAGCACACCGCGCTATCGTCCTACAGTACGGACTCGTGGGAGGGCAGCGGCTGGACCACGGTTTACCAGAACGATGAGGTGATCAGCGGGACCGGGTGGGTCACCTTCGATTTTGAGGAATTCTTCGCCTACAACGGCGTGGACAACCTGCTGGTAGACTTCAGCTTCAACAATAGCTCGTGGTCGAGCGACGGGACCGTGCGCTATTCGCAGCCCGGGGGCACGCGCGCACTCTATTACCGTACGGACAGCAATTATGGAGACCCGCTGGACTGGTCGGGCACGAGCAATCCCACCCCCTCGAGCAGTGGGAATGTGCCCAATGTGCGTCTGGAAGTGAACCGGCCGGTAGCTATTGACCCGACGGCAACCGGCAATTTCACGGGCGGCGAATGGTCGGGCGATATCGCGGTGCTGGAGGAAGCCGCGGGCATGCACCTGAGGGCTTACGATGGGCTGGGGAACGGCGGCGACAGCAATGCTTTCGATGTGATGCCGGACAATGTGCCCCCGAACGCACAGTGCCAGGACATTACGGTGGTGCTCTCTTCGCCGGAGATTGTGGCGCAGGACCTGGATGACGGCAGCACGGATAATATCGGCATCGTCACGTGGCTGGTCGATGGCGCACCTACCCGCACGTTTACATGCGGCGATGCAGCGGCAAGTCCCGTGACGGCGACCTTGCGCGTGGAAGACGCCGAAGGCAACTGGGATGAATGCACGGCGACGGTCACCGTGGTGGATGATGTCGGCCCCGAAGCGGTCTGTCAGGATGTGACGGTAAACCTTTCCTCGCCGGAGCTGGCAGCGTCGGCCATCGATGGCGGCAGCAGCGTGGTGTGTGGTCCGATGACCTTGCGCGTCGACGGTTCGGCGTCGAAGACCTTCACGTGTTCGGATGTGGGCAGCGTGGACGTGACGCTGGAAGTGGAAGACGACCTCGGTAACACGGACACGTGCACGTCGACGGTCACCGTGGTGGATGATGTCGGCCCCGAAGCGGTCTGTCAGGATGTGAC
>CAZMVU010000008.1:0-56608 GCA_964569295.1 uncultured Nitrospirales bacterium | reverse complement strand
ATGCACTTCAGCCCACGCGCGCAATAGCGGTGGCAAGCCACAGCAGTCCAAAGTGCCGCCAACACCATGGCTATCCCCATCGCACGACTGGTATTCGCTATCACGGGGCAGATTGGCGAAACACGTCCGCTCCCTTGCGCCATACGGCTAAAGAATTACCCATTTTTCAGTTCGCGGGTTCCCAATCCCACGGTAAGATGGAGACCTTACGGTCATGCCGGTGGCGCGGTCGGGAGACCGGCCACAACACAGAGGGACACGTCCCTCTCTACTCCTCCTCCGTTTGCTTGAAGTAATTCGGCTTCAGGGTCTTGATGGCGGCGACGTCGGGCACGGCACGCAGGAGGCGCTTCACTTGCTCGACGGCACTGTCTTCGGCGAGCTCACACAGAAAGTCGAAGCGGCATTTGCCATTGCCGGGTTCGGGGCTAAAGCGGGCCTCGAGAATGTTGATGGTCATGGGGCGCAGGGCTTCCATAATGTCGAAGAGCACATTGGGGCGCTGACTGATGATGACACGCAGGCCCGCGATCACTTGACCCTCGCCTTCCCAGAAAGCGCTGTAAATGCGGCTTTGGTCGCGATTGGACTTGCGGAAGGCCTTGCAGTCTTTCCGGTGAATGGTGACGCCGGCCGGGTTGAGCGTGACATAGGCCACGACCTCCTCACCGGGCATGGGGTCGCAGCATTTTCCGAACGATACGGCAAGCCCTTTGCCGCCGTCCACGCGAATCAACTTCTGGCGCGTGGCTTCGTCGAATGCGGGCACATCGCCCTTGTTTTTAGGCGGGGCGGGCGCGGTCTTGGCGGAACGCTGCGGTTCCTCGTGCTTCTTTTCCGGCGGTACGGGGTCGAGGGTGCCAATCTCGCGCAGGCGCTGGCGTATCCGTGCACGTGCCTTCCCGGTGACGACGACATCGAGCCAGTCGCGGGAGGGGTTCTTGTTTTTTGCGGTGAGAATCTCGACGACGTCGCCGTTCTGGAGGTGATAGCGCAAGGGCACCATGCGCCCGTTGACCTGCGCGCCGACGCAATGGTTGCCCACGGCCGAGTGTACGGCATAGGCGAAGTCGAGGGGCGTGGCGCCGCGGGGCAGCTCTTTCACCGCGCCCTTGGGCGTAAACACGTAGAGGTGGCTCGGGGTGAAATCCCGGACCACCGACTCCATGATTTCCTCCGTCGAAGCGGCGTCCTGCAGCCATTCGAACAGCGTGCGCAGCCACGAGAGTTGCGTGTCAAGCCGCTTGTCCCGTGCTCCTTCCTTGTATATCCAATGTGCGGCGATGCCTTCGCGGGCGATGCGGTCCATTTCTTCGCTGCGTATCTGGATTTCCATGGGGCGGCCGGTGTTGCGCATCACCGAGGTGTGGATGGACTGGTACATGTTGTACTTGGGAATGCTGAGGTAGTCTTTGAACCGGCCGGGGATGGGCGGCCACAGGTTGTGTACGATCCCCAGCGCGCCGTAGCACTCGCGTGGCGTGCGGGTGATGACGCGCAACGCTTCGATATCGAGCACTTCCTCGAAACTCTTGCCCTGATCGCGCATTTTCTTGTAGATGCTGTAGAGGTGTTTGGGGCGGCCGATGACATGCGCCTCGATGCCCGCCTCGGCCAGGCGCCCCTCGAGCTCGCGGCAGGTCTCGGCGAGTTGCGCCTCGCGTGCACGGCGTTTCATAGCAATGTGCGTTTTGATCTGCTCGTACTTCGAGGGACGCAACTGCCGGAACGCGAGATCCTCGAGCTCCCATTTCCACGCCGAGATCCCCAGCCGGTCCGCGATGGGCGTGTAGATGTCGAGCGTTTCCCGTGCAATGCGCTTGCGCCGCTCCTCGGGCAGGACGTCGATCGTGCGCATGTTGTGCAGCCGATCGGCCAGCTTAATGAGAATTACCCGCACATCCTGCGCGGTGGCCACCAGGAGCTTGCGGATGTTCTGCGCCTGCTTCAGCTCGAGACTCTCCTCCTGCTCCGGGATGCCGATGCGGCGTATTTTCGTGACCCCATCCACCAGGCACGTGATTTCTTCGCCGAATTCGTTGCGTAAATCTTTCTCGTCGTGTCGTGTATCTTCGAGGATGTCGTGCAGGATGCCGGCCGAAACCGTGACGGGGTCGAGCCCGACGCTCGCGAGGATGAGGCCCACCCATAAGGAGTGCAGCACATACGGCTCGCCGGACAGACGCTTCTGCTCCTGGTGCGCCGAAACGGCATACGTGTAGGCATGGCGGACGAGCTTGAGGTCCTTGTCCTCATAGCCTTGCTTCCGAAGACTCCTGAGTATACGGGCAAACCGAGTGCGTGGCATGGGTTTTCTGTCCTGTCGGCGGCGGGGCGGATTCGGGCCGCATAGACCGCCCCATCCATCATTGTAACAAGGCATCCGGGAAGATGCATACCCGCCGCGCAGGACTGTTTCTGCCGCCGGCCCTTACTCCGCCGGGCGCAACTGCGGGAAGAAGATCACCTCGCGAATGCTGGCACTGTCGGTGAGCAGCATGGCGAGCCGGTCGATACCGATGCCGAGGCCGGCTGTGGGGGGCATGCCGATCTCGAGCGCGGTGATAAAGTCTTCGTCGAGATACTGGGCTTCGTCGTCGCCGGCCTCGCGCAGGCGAATCTGCGCCATGAAACGCGCACGCTGGTCGATGGGATCATTCAATTCGGAGAAGGCGTTGCCAATCTCGAGGCGCCCCATGAACGGCTGAAACCGCTCGGTGAGGTTCGGGTTGCCGCGCTTCTTCTTCGCGAGGGGCGATAGCTCGAGGGGGTAGTCGTAGAGGAAGGTGGGCTGCACGAGCCTGGGCTGCACCTTCTCCGACATGACTTCGTCGACAATCTTGCCGTAGCCCATGTCGGGGGTGACTGCAACGCCGATGTCCGTTGCGCGGCGGGCGGCCTCGTCGCGGTCCATGGTGTCTTCGAGATCGATGCCGGCATGTTCGCGGATGGCCTCGTGCAGCGTGAGCCGCGCCCACGGGCGCGCCGCGTCAATGTGTTCGCCCTGGTAGGTAAACTGGAGCGTGCCGTTGACCTGTTCGATGATGTGGACGAGCATGGTTTCGGTCTCGTCCATGAGCCCCATGTAGTCCTGCCAGGCTTCGTAGAGTTCCATGGTAGTGAACTCGGGGTTGTGGCGTGTGTCTACGCCCTCGTTGCGGAAGCACCGGTTGATCTCGAATACCTTGTCGAACCCGCCGACGATGAGTTTTTTCAGGTAGAGCTCGGGCGCCACGCGCAGGTACAGGTCGATGTCGTAGGTATTGTGGTGCGTGATGAACGGGCGTGCCGTCGCCCCGCCTGGGATCGGGTGGAGCATGGGCGTCTCGACCTCGAGGTAACCGGCGTCCACGAGCCAGCGGCGCATGGCGTCCACCACCCGGATGCGCTTCTTGAAGGTATCCAGCGTGTCGGGGTTGGCCACCATGTCGAGGTAGCGCTGGCGGTAGCGGGTCTCGGTGTCCTTGAGGCCGTGCCACTTCTCGACGCTGGGGCGCAGGGACTTCGTGAGCAGCTCGTACCGCTCGGCCCACACGGTGATCTCGCCGCGCCGCGTGCGCTGTACGGGGCCGTACACGCCGATGATGTCGCCAATGTCGAGATCCGCCAACGTGTCGAAGGCGTCTTCGCCGATCTGCTTCTTGCCGAAGAACACTTGGATTTTGCCCGACGCGTCGCGCAGGTCGACCCAGTTGCTCTTGCCTTGGTCGCGCAGCGCGACGATGCGCCCGCCCACAGCCCGAGGTTCGAGTTTTAACGGCTGGTCTGCCGCGCTGTCCGCTTCCGCCTGTTCATAGGCCGCACAAACGGCCGCCATATCCCCACTGCGCTTGAATTCATACTTGAACGGGTCATCACCCCGGTCGCGCAGGCGCTGTAATTTGTCCAGGCGGTGCTGGCGCAGGTCGTCTTCAGTCGAATGGTGCTGCCGTTCTTGTTCGTCCATGATCTCTTGTTGCCCGGGTAGGTTGGCTGTGGTGGTGGATGTTTGCCCATGGCATTCGCTGGTAGCGTATCCGCACCGTATGCACAGGGCGCAGGTGATGAACCGACAGAGAATGCCCGGGAATGGCGGGGATTGTAGCACATCCCCGTGCGACGGGTCATTCGCCGGGCGGAAATAGTGTGCGGCGCAGGGTCTGGGCTGGGACCGGGCGCGCCCGGATACCGTTTCCACTCGGTAGGGGGTAATGGTTGATTTCGTTACGCGCTGTAAAAATTGGTAACAGCCTGGGGTCTCCCCGCCGCGCCGTGCCGAAGGAAGTCCTTACGCGCCCCTATCATCGCCGTGTGGTTGTCCTTTGCGAACACGCGGCGGGTGGAAAAGTGCGTGTCTTGCCGCACACACCTTACGAAAGACTGCTGGTGGGCCTGCTGTGCAAGCCGAGATGGGCCGGTGCAGGCGCCGGAGACGCCAAGGGCACGATATACGGGATGGAACGCCTCTTGCTCTCGCGAGTATAGTATACCAACAGCGGATAGCCGTGTGAGTTTCCGTGGATACCCGCTGCCGGCCAAAGGGATCGGCTGGCGGCGTAAAGAGCAACAGAATAGGAGGTTGTTATGTTGACAGGACCTGGAGCCGAGAATTGGATGTATGCCATCGTCGGTGGTATGATTGGGATTGTCGTTCTGCTGCTTGGTCTCTTAGGGGGTGGTGGTGAGAATGGTGAATCTATCGGCGGTGCCTGGGATGATTTCTGGGGAGAAGTCGAGGACGAGTTTTAGGGACGCCTGCACGCAGGGCTTCTCAGCAAACGTAAAACGAACAGGAGGATTGAATTATGACAGGTTCGGGAGTTGACAATTGGGTCTATGCCGTCGTCGGTGGTGCCGTAGGACTGCTTATCCTGGTGTTCGGTCTCTTGCTGCGCGGCGGCGGGGATGACGAGGGGAGCGGTGATTTCTGGGATAGCATCTGGGGAGAAGGCGGACAGTTTTAGGAACGCTGCGTACCGAGCCAGGCATCTCAACACACTTTATGGCGGGCGGCCGGAGCAGCGCGGGCTGCTTCGGCTGCCTGATGAGCCGTTGTCTATTGCATCCAGCGGCAGCACCGGCCTGGAAAGGGGGGCCAGCGCTGGGGCAACGGGGATTGTGATTTTCCGCGCCATGTGCTGAAGAAAAGGTGTCTTGAGCCGTGCAGCCCCTGTGTGGCACGGTAGCGCGGCCATGGTTCGACGACTACCCAAGAAATTCTATGCGCGCGACACCTGCGAGACCGCCTGCGATTTGCTGGGCAAGGCGTTGGTATGCCGCGGTGCGCATGGCGTGCGTTGCGTGGGCATCATCAACGAGACCGAGGCCTACTGCGGCGCGCACGACACGGCATGCCACGCGAACAAGGGGCGCACGGGCCGCACGGAGGTCATGTTCGGTCCGCCGGGACACTGGTATGTCTACCTCATCTACGGCATGTACCACTGCCTGAATGCGGTTACCGAACGTCCGGGCTATCCCGCGGCGGTGCTCATCCGCGGGGTTGTGCCGCTCCGGGGAGTGCCGGCGGGCGTTCGCACCGACGGTCCCGGCAAACTATGCCGCGCATTTCAGATCGATAAGGCCGGCTTCAATAGCACCCCTGCCTACGGCCGCGCCGCCCGCCTCTGGGTCGAAGACCACGGCATCCATGTGTCCCCCGATGCAGTCCAGGCAACCGCGCGTATCAACGTACACTACGCCGGCGAGTACAAGGACAAACCGTGGCGGTTTGTGGTGGCGCAGGCGGATTTGCCGGTGTAGCAATCGCCGAAGTCAGGGGCGGCATGGGACGGACAGTGAAGCAGGAACAAGCCACGTAGCGCCTTGGTTTTACCCCGGGCGCAGGAGGGCCTTCACCGGGTTTTCCGTCCGCCTTGTAAGGCGGGCGCCACGTGACACAGTCGCGAGGCCTCCACTTCGCTAGGGCCAGAGGCCACTTTTGACGACGCATGGGCATGTTTTACAACCGGGCGTGGCTGACGTGGTATCATGCGTGTTTCCGGAGTAAGCGCATGAATAACGTCCCCCATACAGATGCCTTCTACGACGATCTGCGCCGTATGCTCGAGGCTCATGCCCGCGGTGTGCAGAAGCTGGTATCGTTACCGCCCGAGGTCGCGGCCGTACTCGAAGCCGTCGAAACGGCGGAATCCGGTGCCGTGGACGTGCCTGAAACGCCTGGAGAAGAGGGTGTGGCAGCGGCCGCCCCGGCTCCGCTTGAACACGCGCCGGGTGAAGCGATCCCCCCGCCGCCGAAGGTCACGGGGAACACCCCGGAAGAAGCGCTTGCGGCGTTGGAGCGGATTGTTTCGGGCTGCACGCGCTGCACGCTGAGTGGATCGCGCACACAAACGGTGTTCGGTGCGGGGCATCCCCGGTCCGATGTGGTGTTTGTGGGTGAAGCGCCGGGATACCACGAAGATAAGCAGGGCATCCCGTTCGTTGGGCGGGCGGGCCAACTCCTCACCGATATCATCGAGAAGGGTATGGGGCTCAAACGAGCGGATGTCTACATCTGCAACGTGTTGAAATGCCGCCCGCCGGAAAACCGCGACCCGAAACCGGTGGAAGTGGCGGCCTGCGAACCGTTTCTCATGCAGCAGCTCGAGATCATGAATGCCAAGGTTATCATCGCGCTCGGCAAATATGCCGCCCAGACCCTGCTCAAATGTGACTTGCCCGTGGGGCGTATGCGCGGCCGCTGGTGGGAATACCACGGCATTCCGCTGCGGGTTACCTACCACCCGGCCTACCTCTTGCGGAACCCTCCCCAAAAGCACGGTTGCTGGGAGGATATTCAGGCGGTTATGCAGCACTTGGGTATCAAGCGCCCCAAGTGACGTGCCCGCCCCCTCCCAACCTTGGTACCCAGTATCATGACACGTAAACCCGACACAAGATATCCTGCCCGCGCCCGCCCTCCCGTGCGGTGGCACAACTCCCTGTATTTCCGCGTGGCCGTGCTGTGCGGCGTGCTGCTGCTGTGCCTGTTCGGGTCGGTCGCGGTGATTACCCGGGTTTATTTTGAAGAGGCGGTGAAGGAAATGGAAGCGCATGCCCGCCAGCTTGCGGACCGGGTCACCGTCGATTTCGATCAACAGTCGGACTCCGCCCTCGAACAGTTCTCCGAGCTTTCGGAAAGTATCCACCCAGATGCGTATGTGCAGTTCGAGCCATACATCGACGACACGTACCAGGGCAGTGTGGCCATCAAGCAGGGGCGCGGGGGCGAACTGCTGCGCGTGGCCCGGGTGCCGCTGCTGTTGGGCGGCGAGTGGACACTTATGACGCTTTCGGTGCCCATCGAGCCGCAGGTCGAGATCCTGCGCGCTTTCACGAACCGCAACATGTTGGCGCTTACAGCCGTCTTCGTGGTTGCGCTCGGGCTTATGGTTTACTTCATCGCGAAGACTCTGCGGCCGTTACGCGACCTGTCGGAATCCTGCGCCGCCATCGCGCATGGCGAACTCATGGCTGTCAATGTCGGCGGTGGCACCGGTGAAATCCGCGCGCTCGAGGAAACCTTCAACGGCATGGTCGACGCGCTCCAGGAGAAGGAACTGGTGGAAGCGAAACTGCGCCAGGCACAACGCCTCTCCGCGCTGGGCAACCTTGCGGCCGGTGTCGCACACGATGTGCGCAACCCGCTCAACGCCATCAAGCTGCTGTCGAGTCACGCGCGCGATGCCTTGTCCGGGGAAGAGCAAGGGGCCGCCCGTGTGCTCGATACGATCGGCCAGGAAGTTAGCCGCCTCGAGGACATTGTGTCGAGCTTCTTGTCCCTGGCCCGCGAAAGCGCTATAAGCCCCGAGCCGCACCGGGTCGACGACGTGCTCGATGATTGTTTGCGCCTTATCCAGAAAGATGCCGAGCAACGCGGTGTGCGGCTACAGGCCGAGATTCGCGCGGGTGATCTCACGCTCGATCTCGATGCCAAACAGATGTCACGCGCGGTGCTGAACGTGCTGCTGAACGCCCTCGAGGCCGCGGGGCGCGGGGGACGCGTCCGCCTGTTTTCCCGTGTCACGGCGGATGCCTGCGAAATCGAAATCCGTGACGACGGCCCCGGGCTCGATGAAGAGGCAGCCGAGCGTGTTTTTGAACCGTACTTCACCACGAAGCCCGGCGGCACGGGCCTCGGCCTGTCACTTACCCGCGGTATTGTCGAGGAACACGGCGGCCGCATCAACCTGTCGAGCAGCGAAGGACAAGGCTGTCAGGTGCTTATCATGCTGCCGTTAGCAAAGGAGGCCAACCCATGACTGCCCGGGTCCTCGTTACCGAAGACGACTGCACCCAGCGCGAGATCATCGCCGATATCCTCGCCGCTGCCGGCTACGATGTCGTGCCATGCGGCAGCGGCCCCGAGACCGTCGAGGCGCTGAAAGCCGACCCCTGCGCGCTCGTGCTTACGGATCTAAAAATGCCGGATATGGACGGCCTGGCTGTCCTGCACGCGGTCAAAGAGCTTCGGCCGGAAACCGAAGTCGTGGTCATGACCGCGCACGCCACCGTACACACGGCTGTCACCGCCATGAAAGCGGGTGCGGCCGACTACCTGCAAAAGCCTTTTGATAAAGACGAGTTGCTTGTCGTGGTAGGGCGTGCCGTGGAGCGGGGTGAGCTGCGCCGGCAAAACCAACAACTGCGCTCGTTGGTTTCCGAGCGCACGGCCCTGGGCAATATCATTGGTGCGTGCGAATCTATGCAGGCCGTGTTTGACCGGGTGCGGCGCGCGGTCACGATACCGAGCACGGTGCTCATCCTGGGTGAGTCCGGCACCGGCAAGGAACTCATCGCGCAACACATCCACTTCGCCGGCCCGCGCAAGGACAAGCCATTCGTGGTGGTCAACTGCGCGGCTATCCCCGACGAGCTTGTCGAGAGCGAGCTCTTTGGCCACGAGAAAGGCGCCTTTACGGGGGCGGAAACGGCGCGGCCCGGCAAGTTCGAGACGGCCGACGGCGGTACCATCTTCCTCGACGAGATAGGCGACATGCAGGTCGAACACCAGGCGAAACTCCTGCGCGTGCTGCAAGACGGCTACGTCGAGCGGATTGGCGGTACGCAGCCACGTAAGGTCGATGTACGCACGGTGGTCGCCACCAACTGCGACTTGCGGCAGCGTGTCGAAGAGGGCGCCTTTCGCGAAGACCTCTACTTCCGGCTCGAGGTGTTGCCCATTGCCTTGCCCCCGCTTCGTGAACGCGCCCAGGACCTACCCTTGCTCGTGGCCCATTTTCGCGGCAAGATTGCCCAGAAGCTTGGTATCGAGCCGCCCAGCATCGATCCCGCCGTACTCGACGCCTTCCGCAGCTACCGCTGGCCCGGCAATGTGCGCGAGCTCGCGCACACCCTCGAACAAATCTTCATCCTCAATGACCGCGGCCGCATTACCCCGGATGATCTCCCTGAAAAGCTGCATGCCCCCAGCGCCGCACCGGCCAACTGCAAGCTGCCGCCTGGCGGTATCGTGCTTGAAGAGCTCGAGCAGGGGCTCATTCGTCAGGCCCTGGATCGCAGCGGCGGGCGCATCAAAGAGGCGGCCGAGCTCCTCGGTCTCTCCTACAAGACGCTCCAGTACCGCCTCAAAAAACACGAGATCGACCGTAAGCGCACGAACGGCGGCGGGCAGTAGCAGCTTTTTCTTGCCGGGGGCATGCTTTGCAAACCCGGCACATCCCGAGGGTCTGGCGCTGCCAAGCCGTGACGTTCGCCACAAACCCTCCTCCTTCTGCCCGATAGCGCACCGGTTGCACCCGTTTTTTTCTCTGGAATGCCGCAACCGCGCCGGATGTTCCCCTACAGAAAATGGGGGGAGTAGCCCTCGAACCGGACCGTGAAGCTCCGTAACACACCAGGGGAAAGCGAACCATGACCTTTCGTGTATGTTGCATGGGCGTACTTACCGCCATGTTCGGGATGCTGCTGTTGGCCCAGGCGCCGGTGTTCGGTGAAGTGCTTTCCGGCACCGTCAGCGTGGAAGGGCGTATGCCGCCCATGGGTCCCATCAAGATGGCCGCGGACCCCCACTGTGAAATGCAACACAAGGACATGCCAGTGCTCAACGAGTCCATTGTTGTGGACGAGGAGAACCATCTGGCCAATGTGTTTGTGCAGGTGGTCGAAGGTTTGCCGGACAAGGAATACCCGACTCCGGCGGAACCGGCCGAATTGAGCCAGTCCGGGTGCATGTATCACCCGCGAGTCTTCGGCATCCGCGTGGGTCAGCCGCTCGTAGTGCTCAACCCGGATGGGAACATTCACAACGTGAACGGCATGCCGCAAGAGAACCCCGGTTTCAACCGCGCCATGGACGACGCTACCGAGGAGCAGACGGTCGTCTTTGAAAAGCCGGAGCCGGCGCCGTTTCCCATCAAGTGCGACGTGCACCCCTGGATGCGCGCCTACTGCGCCGTGCTTACGCATCCCTACTTCGACGTCTCCAATACGGCGGGCCGCTACACGATAGATGCACTGCCGCCCGGCGACTACGTCGTCGAAGCGTGGCACGAGCGGTTGGGTGTGCGGCGGAAGACAATCACGGTGGCCGAAGGTGAACCTGCAACGGCCGATTTTGTGCTGTCGCGGTGATCGTTTGGAAATCAGCGCGCGGCCGGACGTGTGTCCCGGACCTTGCGGTGGGACCTTGCGGAATGCGGCGGCCCATCGCGGCGTTTCCTGTTGCAACGGGGGAGGGCCCCGATTCCGGTACGTGGAACGGTTTACGCCAGTAAGCAAAGCATGAGCCAATCGCCGAAAATACATTTCTTCCTGTGGTGTTTCGCGTGTCTGCTGTGCGTGGCCACATTCGCCCTCATATTCTTCGGCGGCCAGGTTAAAAGCCACGAGGCCGGGCTCGCTGTTCCCGATTGGCCGCTTACTTACGGCCAGAACCCGATCACCTATCCCATTGACAAGTGGACCGGCAACATTTTTCACGAGCATTTCCACCGGCTCTGGGCGGGCAGTGTCGCCACGCTCACCCTGTTGCTCGCTTTGTTCCTGTCGTGCTGGTCGCCCCGGCGCTGGGTCACGGTGGTGGGCTGGGCAGCCGTTGGGGCGGTGTTGGTACAGGCGATGCTCGGCGGGCTCACGGTGTGGTACAAACTGCCCTGGTACATTTCCGCGTCGCACGGTTCCCTGGCACAGACCTTCTTCATTGTCACCATCATCCTGGCCTACGGGCTCTATGGCTCCTGGCGGCGTGGCGATCACCGCGATCACCCGCCCGCCGGCGCGCGTACACCCTTGTTTGCCGCTGCGCTCATTCTCATTGCACTTATCTACGGGCAACTCTTCCTTGGCGCGGTGATGCGCCATACGGAGTCTGGTCTGGCGATACCCGATTTCCCGACGGTGGGGGGACAATGGCTCCCGCGGTTCAACGAGTCCATGCTCGAGACCATTAACGACTGGCGCTTCTACAATGTGGATGCGCTGGATATGGAACTGCCGGCTGCCACGCTGGGCCAAGTGGTCATCCACTTTGCGCATCGGCTCGGGGGATTGATCGTGTTCTTGGCCGTGGGCGGCCTCATGTGGAGCATGTTGCGGCAGCGGCGGGAACATCCGCATCTCTTTCGTGTGGCCGGGTTCATGTGGGTGCTGGTGCTGCTCCAGGTGTCGCTGGGCGTGCTGACCGTATGGACGGCGAAATCGCCAATCATCACGAGCCTGCACGTAGCCGGCGGCGCGGCCCTGCTGGGAGCCACGGTATTCTTCGCATTGCGTGCTTGGCACACGCGATTGCCGGCGGAATCCCAGGGGGGGGCCGCACCGCAGCAGAAACCGCCGCGAAGGCAGCGGCGCCATGACCCCGCCGCGGCCCTCGAACGTTCTCCGCTTCAGGCCTATTACGAACTCACCAAACCGCGCATTGTGACCATGGTGCTGGTAACGACCATTCTCGGCTACGCCATGGGGCGCGGGGGCATCCTGCCGCTGTGGCTTCTCGTGCACACGCTCGTGGGGACTGCCATGGCCGCCGGAGGCGCCTCGGTGTTGAACCAGGTGCTCGAGCGCGACCTCGATGCGCGCATGGCCCGCACGCGGTACCGGCCGTTGCCCTTGGGCCAGGTGGGCTATGTGCCCGCCATGCTCTTCGGCGTGGCGCTGGTACTGGGCGGCTATGGCTACCTGCTGGTGACCGCGAACCTCGTGGCGGCATTGCTGAGTTTTGCGAGCGCGGCACTTTATGTGCTCGTTTATACGCCGTTGAAACGGTTTTCCTGGGTCAACACGACCGTGGGCGCGGTGCCCGGCGCGATTCCGCCGCTCATCGGTTGGGCCGCAGCTACCGGCGGACTCCACCTGGGTGCGTGGGTGCTCTTTGGCATCCTGTTCCTCTGGCAGCACCCACATTTCTACTCGATCGCCTGGATGTTTCGTGAGGACTACGCGCGCGGCAGGCTCAAGATGCTGCCCGTGGTCAAACCCGACGGCGCGAGCACATTCCGCCACAGCCTCGGCTTCGCCATTCTCCTCGTGCCCGTGTCCCTGCTGCCGACCTTCGTGCGGCTCGTGAGCTGGCCCTACTTCGTGGGCGCCATGCTCGCCGGACTCTGGTTCTTGTTCGTATGTGCGCGCTGGCGCATGAGCCGCACCAACTTCGATGCGCGCCGTGTGCTGCTCGCCTCCATCATCTACCTGCCCCTACTGCTCGCCTTCTTCCTCGTCGACGCACTCATTTCATAAACCGGGGGTCCAGAAGCCCGCCGCTGTTCGCTTCACCAGTCTCTGGAATCCGGCGAAAGCCGGGGCTGGTGTGCTGTGATGTCCCAGATGCGCCGCATACGGGAACAAACACCCGATATCGGGCATGGGGTGCCGGTCTTAAATGCCATAAGGCGTTGTGCAAAAAAGGCTTGTGTGTAATGACCGGATTGGCACAGCATATGCACCCCAAACGTGCCATGTGGATTCGCACCATCATAGCGGCGGCATTGCTGGGCTGTGCGCCGGTAGCGGCGTGGGCCGCCGAACCGATTCTCGAACAGCCGGCGGATACCCGGGGCTATGCCGGTTATCCCATTGATCTCGCCTATTCCCTGCGCTGGGATGGTGCGCCGGACCACTATGTGGTCTTTCCGGCGCGGCTCGATACGGTCGAGGGCGTCGAGACGGCGGTGATTGAGAGTTCGGTGCGCCGAGAGGATGGACAAGCCGTGGCCACCCAGGTAGTGCGGGTCGTGCCGGAAGAACCGGGCACGGTGACGGTGCCCGAGGTCACCGTGCGTTATGCCGCCGCTGAGGACGTGCGCGCGGGCAATGCGGCCCCGAAGGCGGTTTCGGCGGATCCGGTCACGTTGCAGGTACGCGATTATGCGTTTGTGAAACGGGTGTGGCTGGGCGGCGGTGTGGCGGCGGTGGTGTTTGTGGTGCTGGTGATATTGGGGTTGGTGTGGCGCCGCCGGCGACGGCGCCGGAATGCGGCAGTTGCGGCCCTCTCGCCCGCCGAGCGTGCGCGCGATGTATTGCATGCGGCGCGCCGCCACCGGCTGGACGGGGATTTCTATGCCTATTACCGGGCTCTTGCCGAAGCGGCGCGCATGCTGGGCGCGGCGGGGGCACCGTTGGTCGAACGGCTCGAACAGCGCACGCGGGCAGTGGGCTATCAGGGTATGCAGCCGACAGAAGACGCGTTGAATGGTGATTTGAAAGATGTGGAACGTGCGTTGGCGCGCGCGCAGAGCGCGTCGGCGGGCGCGCCGTAAGGAGGCACCGAAGGCATGAGTACACCGAATGTGGAAGCCGTGCGCCGCAGCGTCGAGCAACAGGCGCAGTTTGTAAGCCGTTTGCGTGCGGAGATGGCACGGGTCATCGTGGGGCAGCAGTATATGGTGGACCGGTTGCTGGCGGGTTTGCTGGCGAACGGCCATGTGCTGATCGAGGGGGTGCCGGGCCTTGCGAAGACGACCGCTGTCAATACGCTCGCGCGCACCATAGCCTGCGAGTTCAAGCGGATTCAGTTTACGCCGGACTTGCTGCCCGCCGACCTCATCGGCACGTTGGTTTACAACCCGAAGGAGGGGGCGTTCACGACAAAGAAAGGCCCCATCTTCGGCAACATCATCCTTGCCGATGAGATAAACCGCGCGCCGGCAAAGGTGCAGAGTGCGCTCCTCGAGGCGATGCAGGAACGGCAGGTGACCATCGGTGAGGACACCTTCCAACTCGAGGAACCTTTCATGGTACTCGCCACGCAGAACCCCATCGAGCAGGAAGGTACTTATCCGCTCCCCGAGGCGCAGGTAGACCGATTCATGCTCAAGCTGAAGGTCGGGTACCCGAGCCGGCAGGAAGAGCGGGAAATCATGAGCCGCGTGGATGTGCTGCACGATCATCATGTCGATCAGGTGGTCACGCGTAAGGAGATTATGGAGGCGCGGGAACTGGTGAACCAAATCTATGTGGATGAAAAGGCGAAGAACTATATCGTCGATATTGTCCACGCCACGCGGGAACCGGAGGCCTTCGGTCTGAAAATCACGCACCTCATCGAGTACGGCGCCTCGCCGCGCGCGAGCATCTATCTGCAACAGGGCGCCCGTGCCCTGGCGTTCATGCAGGGCGAGGGCAACGTGTTCCCGAACGACGTAAAACAGATTGCCATGGATATTTTGCGCCACCGCGTGCGCGTGACCTACGAGGCCGAAGCCGAGAACATATCGAGCGAAGACGTCATCCGCCAACTCCTCGACGCTGTGCCCGTGCCGTGATGGAAGGCGAGCGTCCTCGCGAGCCGAAAGAAAAGATAACCACTAAGGCACAAAGGGCACAAAGGATTTCACTAAGGGAAGACAGAGAGGATAAGGAAGATGGAGAGAGAGGCGCTCAACGCGCTCAGCAACAAGGTGATTGGCGCGGCTATCGAGGTGCACAAGGAATTGGGCCCGGGATTGCTCGAGTCAACGTATGAAGCGTGTCTCTGCCATGAGCTTTCGCTCCAAGGCATTGCATGCAGGCGCCAGTTGGTGTTGCCCATCACGTACAAGGGACTCCAGGTAGAAGAGGGTTATCGAATCGATGTGTTGGTCGAGGATGAGCTTATCCTCGAACTCAAAGCGGTCGAAGAAGTGACAGAACTGCACAAAGCCCAACTGCTCACCTACCTGCGATTGAGCAAGTGCTGGCTTGGGCTCCTTCTGAATTTCAATGTTCCCAAAATGCGGGATGGAATAGTCCGATTGGTGTGCTGATGCCGCTCTTACTTTGTGAACTCCTTTGTGTTCTTTGTGCCTTTGTGGTTATTCCGGTCATCTTAAGGACTTAGCCTGATGCTGCCGTCGGAATTGATGCAACAGATACGGCGGATTCAAATCCGCTCGAACCGGGCGATCAACGATCTCCTGGCTGGCCAGTATGAGTCGGTGTTCAAGGGCCAGGGCATGGAGTTCAAGGAGGTCCGTGAATACGTGCCGGGCGACGACGTGCGCCAGATCGACTGGAACGTGACCGCGCGCACGGGCCATCCGCACGTGAAGGTGCTGGCCGAAGAACGCGAGCTCACGGTCATGCTCATGGTCGATATGAGCGGGTCGGGCCGGTTCGGCAGCGTGGGCAAGTTCAAGAACGAACTCGCCGCGGAGTTATGCGCGGTACTCGCGTTCGCGGCCATTCGCAACAACGACAAGGTCGGCCTCATTATTTTCACCGAGGATGTCGAGCTCTACGTGCCGCCGAAGAAAGGCCGCCAACACGTGCTGCGCGTTATCCGCGAGGTGCTGTTTTTCGACCCGGAACGTCACGGCACGGACATCCCGGCCGCGATCCACTACCTCAACGGTGTTGTGCGGCGGCGTGCAGTAGTGTTCCTTGTGTCCGACTTCATGGCCGACAACTACGAGACGCCGCTGCGCATTGCGTCGAAACGGCACGATCTCATCGCCGTGGCCATCACGGACCCGCGCGAGGAAGTCTTGCCCGATGCGGGACTCATCGCCGTGCGGGATCTGGAGACGGGCGGCGAGACCGTCGTCGACTCGAGTGATCCGGCGGTGCGCAAGCAGTATGCCCTGGCCGCCCGCAAGCGGGCCGATCAACGCGATGGAATCTTCCGGCGCAATGCGGTGGACAGCCTGCACATCCGCACGGAACAGGCCGGCGATGGGCGCTATATCAACGAGATACACAAGTTCTTCCGCATGCGAGAGCGGCGCAAGGCCATGGTGTAAGTGTGAAGTATGAAAAGGCAATTGTGAAGAGAAGAAACCGTGGCTGTAGCGCGGCTGCTACGTTTTGGCTTGCATGTCTTTTCGTGGCCGCAGCGTTCTCGCCGGTCATACGAGAACGACAACCAGAATTCTAGAAGCGAATGTTTCGGACCAAGACACATATCGGCCGTCTGACCAGTGTACTGCTCATCGCGCTGGCGAGCCTCGCTGTGCCCATAGCGGCGTATGCCGCGGACGAGCTCGCTATATCCGCGGCGATGCGCCCGGCACGTGCGCCCTTCCACCGGCCCGCTACGTATACGGTGCATGTCGAGGCGCCGGCAACTATGGACATCGCGCTGCCGGCGATTGAACAGGACGACCTTGTGCGGATCGGCGCCATGGCACCGGCGCAGCCGGAAGCGGAAAACGAGGCCGCCCCGGTGCCTCCGCCATTGCCGGAAGTCCGTGCGCACGATCAGCAGGAGGAAGCGTTGGACGGCGGCCGTGTCCGGTATACACGCACCTACACCGTGGACCCGATTGCGCCGGGGATGTATCTTGTGCCGCCGTTTCAGATAGCCTATGGGCCGGAGCAACAGCAGCGGGCCACCGTTCCGGCTATGTTGCATCACGCGCGGCCGCTCACCGAAGCGGAAGAACAAGACCTGGCCAATTTCCGCGACATCGGCGCGCCGTGGCCTTTCCTGCCGGCGAAGCGGTCGGCTTTGCTATTGCAGGGGCTTCTCATTGGCCTGGCGCTGGTGGTCGTGGCGGCGGCGCTGGGCGGAATCGTGTATTACAGCTACAAGAAGGCCGCCGCTCCGGGACCTCCGCAACCGCCGTGGGAAGTGGCCCGGCAACGGCTGCAAGCGCTCGCGGCGCGCAAACTACCGGAGCAAGGGCGCTACGAAACCTATTACGTCGATCTGTCGGCCATTCTGCGCTATTACCTCGAGGACCGCTTCGCCATTCATGCACCGGAGCAGACGACGCAGGAGTTTATCGAGTCGGCGTCTGAGGGCACGTTGTTCACGCAGGAACAACAGGGCGAACTGGGCCGGTTCATGCGCCATTGCGATCGTGTGAAATTCGCCCGCTATGAACCCACGCCCGCCGAGATGGCGCGAAGCTTCGAGCGGGTGTCACGCTTTATCGAAGAGACCGTGCCCACGCAAACGGATCCGGATCTATCGCCGGATCGGGAGGCCGCGGCATGAATCCCTTCGCGCCTTTCCACTTCACGGAATTGAGTCATCCATGGGTCCTGATCCTGTGGCTGGTGGTGGCGGTGTTGTTTGCCTTCGAAATTCTCGCGGGCGCCCCGGGTGCGCTCGGCTTTTCGACGGGCGCCGCGTGCAGCCGGTTCGCGATGCGGCCGCGCAAAGCGTTACTTCGGCGTGCACCGGCGGCGTTGCGCGCTATCGGGCTTGGATTGCTTGTGGTGGCGTTGGCCCGCCCGCTCGACGGACAACGACTGCGCAAAGACCGGGCGAACATCATCGACATCATGTTGTGCGTTGACGTGTCGGGCAGCATGCAACAGCCGGATCTCGTGTACGGCGGCCAGGAACGCAGCCGGCTGTACGTGACCAAGGCCGTCGTGCGCGATTTCATAGACAGCCGGCGGCAGCGCAGTGATGCGCGTTATGGCATGGACCGGCTGGGCTTGTTGCTCTATGCCGGTTTCGCCTGGACCCAATGCCCGCTCACGCTGGACTACGCCGTGCTCGAACATGAACTGCGCCGGGCGCATGTGGACGAGTCAGACAAGCGCAAGCACGGCACCGCCATCGGGTCCGCGCTTGGTCTTGCGGTGCAGCGGCTGCAACAGAGTGAGGCGAAGTCGAAGGTGATTATTCTGCTCACCGACGGGCTTAACAACCGTGGCGAACTCGATCCGATCACGGCGGCGCAGGTGGCGAAGGAGTTTGACATGCGCGTGTACACCATCGGTGTAGGCTCGACCGAACGCCAGGTCATCTCCGGGCCGGGTTTCATGTCGATGCAGAGCCACCCGATCGACGAGGCGAGCCTGCGCCAAATCGCCGAGATTACCGGTGGGCGCTATTATCGCGCCACGAGCACGGAGCTGTTGCGCGAGGCGTACAATGAAATCAGCGAGCTCGAAACCACGGAAATCGAACTGGGCGACTACTATGAGTATGAGGAGGCCTTTGTGTCGTATGCCGTGCTGGGCGCGCTCGCGCTGCTCGCGGCGGTGTTGTCGCGCAGGCACTGGTTCGAGACGATTCCTTAAGATCTGAGAAGGTCAACGAAACAAGGCGTTATGGAGTTACTATTCTCACAAGAGCAGTGGCGCTGGTGGCTGCCCCTGGCGGTGCTGGCGCTGGCGGGGTTGGCAATAGTATTGCGCGCCTATGAGCGCCGCCGCGGCCAGCGCGTCGAACGTGTGATCCAAGCGCACCTGGCCGAGCGGCTTCTGGTGGGCTATGATCCACGCGTGCGAACGCCCCTTTTCTGGTTGACCTTCGCAGGGTTTGCCGCGTTGCTGCTTGCCTTGGCGCAGCCGCGCCTCGGTCAGGCATGGGTCGAAGTGGAAAAACGGAGCCGGGACATTCTTGTCTTGCTGGATACGTCGGAAAGCATGAACGCCGCCGATCCGCCGCCAAGCCGGCTGGCCCGGGCCAAACAGAAAATCGAGTCGCTTATCGAACGGGCGCCGGCCGATCGCTTCGGGCTGGTGGCGTTTTCCGGCGTGGCCGAGCTGCAGTGTCCCCTCACGCTCGACCACAACTACTATCGCGCCGTGCTCGATGCCGTCGACACGCACACCTTGTCGGCGGAGGGCACCGATTTCGAGGCGGCCTTGGAGGAAGCGGTGCGGGTATTTGCGGAAGAGGCCCGCGACAGCGACGGGGGCGAAGGCGCCCGCGCGATCATCGTTCTCAGCGATGGGGAGGCGGTGAGCGGTGATGCCGCGCAGGCCGCACAGGAAGCGCAAGCAGTGGCGGATGTTTTCGTGCTCGCCCTTGGAAGCCGTGAGGGGGGCTCCGTCATGCGGCCGGACTGGATGCGTAATGCCCCGAGGGCAAGCGAGCGCAGCCACGTCTCGAAACTGGATCCCGAAACCCTGCGGACCGTCGCGAGCCACGCGAAGGCCTACGTGCCCCTGGCAGCAAGCAATGCGGATATCGAAAACCTGCTGGCGCAACTCGAGGAAATCAGCGCACGGTCGGTGGCCAGCGAGGTGCGCGAACGGATGACCAACCGCTACCAGTGGCCGCTCGCGTTGGCATTCCTGTGTTTCGCGGCGGAGGGTTTGTGGATTGTGCTGATGCCGCATTTGCGTACCTGGCGCATGCGGCGCGCCGCGCGCAAGGAGGCTGGCCATGCGTAAAGCGATGACACTGGTCTGTACCGGATGTATTGCCATGGGCGCCGCTTACGGGCAGGATGCCTTCTTCGAGGCCATTGAACAAGCACGCCGGCTGCACGAGGCCGATCAGTACGATAAAGCTATCGATGCGTATCACCAGGCGCAGCTCGAGCGTCCTGAGGCCGATGTGGTGCCCTATGGCCTGGGCACCGTGCTCTATGAAAAGGCCATGGCCCTTGCCCAAGAAGGCCGGGGAGAAGAAGCCGTGGCCGCGCTCGAACGCGCCCGCGAACACTTCAACAAAGTTAAGACCGAGGCCAAAAATACCGAGGTCCGGCGCGAGGCCGCCTATGCCGCTGCCAGTGCCGCCGCTCATCTGGCAGACCTGCGCGATCCACAACAGGAATACCATCAGAAGATAGGCGATCTCGAGTCGGCCATCGAGGAACTCGACGACTTCGTCGCACACAATCCCGATCACGAGAATGCCCAGCACAACCTCGATGCCGCCCGTCTGCGCCGCAAGCAATTGCTCATGCAGCCGCCCCCGCCACAACAGGAACAGCAGCAAGGCGAAGATGAGGATGAGGATGATGATGATGAGGAGGAGGAGGAGGAGGAGGAGGGCGAAGAACAGGAGCAGCCGGGGCAGCAACAGCAGGAAGAAGATGAGCAAGACCAGGAACAGCAGGACGATCAGCAGGGCGAGGATGAGCAAAACCAGCAGGACGAAGGTTCGGAGGGGACCGGCGAAGACCAGGAACAGCAGGGCCAACAGGATCAGCAGGAAAGAGGCGACGATCAACAGGAGCAGCCGCAGGACCAAGCCGAGCAAGGCGAAGACGAGCAACAGGAGCAGGCCGATGGCCAGCCCGGCGATGAACAAGAGGAGGAGGAAACACCCGCCGGTTCGCAGACGGATCAGGAGCAACTTGACGAGGAGGACATGCAGAACATCCAAGCGCTTCTGGAGAGCCTCGAAGAAATGGACGAACGCGAACAACGCAGCCAGAAGCAGCGCGGAAGCGCCCAGGAGATGCGAGGAGACTGGTGGTGAAGCACAGCTTTGCCATAGCTGCGGTGTGCCTGCTGGCATGGGCCGCACCGGCATTGGGCCAGGAGGTACAGGCGGATGTGGAAAGCACCAGAGTGACCGCTGGTAAAGCCTTCCCTGTCACGGTGACCGCGGCGGGCACCCGGGTAGGCCGGCCGATCATCCCGCATGTGCAAGGACTGGTCATTAACCGCACGCCGGCATCGACCAGCCGCTCGATCCAGGTAGAATTCCGCAATGGCCGGAGCAACACGGTAGAGCAGCACACCTGGGTGTATTATGCCACCGCGCAAAGCCCCGGCGAAATTACGCTGCCGCCAATCCAAGTGCGTATAGACGGCAAGACATACAAGACCGATCCCATACCCCTCACGGCGGAGAAGCAGTCACCGGGTGGCGGTCAACAACGCCAACCCCGTAGTGGCCGGCCAGGTGTAGCGGGCCGGGGTGAGCAAGGTGAACCGGGCGCCGGCCAGCCCCGTCAGCCCGGGAGCACCCGCCCACAAGATGGGACGCAGGACCGAGAGCCCACCTGGGACGACGTGGTCTTTGTCGAGAGCATGGTCGACAAACGCGAGGTCTATCAGGGCGAAGCGCTCACGCTGACTGTGCGGGTCGGCGAGCTTAACATCGGCGGTGTGAAAATCCGCGGGCCGCGCAACGTGAGCATGCCGGAGAGCGCAGGATTCTATTCGCAGCCGGTGGACCAGCAGGAGACCACGCTCGAGCGAAATGGTTTCCCGTACCGCGTACATGTACTCGAGCAGCAGCTATTCGCCATGCGCACCGGCCGGCTCGAGATCGGGCGTTTCCGGTTTGCCGGCGTCGCGCGCGCCTGGACCAACGGCGGTGGACTGGACACCAGGCAATTCGACCTCGATACCGAGCCCATCTATGTGGATGTGCGGCCATTGCCCAACCCGCCCAAGAATTTCAGCGGGGCCGTCGGGCGCTTCCGCATTGTCGCGGACATGCCCCAGCGCGACCTCGAGCAGGGATTGCCCGTCGAGTTGCGGCTGCGCGTGACCGGCCAGGGCAACCCGGATGCCATCGGCGAGCCGGCATTGCCCGCGATGCCCTGGGCGCATGTGTCGGGGCCGCGCAAGGACGTGACGGGGCGGGGATCGGGTGGCAACACGCTCACCAAGACCTTTACCTATACCCTGACCCCCCTCGAGCCCGGCGAGTACACCGTGCCCCCGGTGCGCTTTGTTTACTTCGAACCGAAAGCCGGCGGCTACCGCACGGACGACACCCCGCCCATGCAGGTACGCGTGGCCCGCGGTGAGCTCCCCGAAACACTCCCGGAGCAAACGGCCACCACAACGCCCGAAGGCCCGGCGCAGGATATCTGGTCCATTAAGCGCAACGCCGGGGGTCTGGGTTCGGCCCGTGGCGGCGGGCTTGCAAGTGCGGCGGTGCTGGTGGCGCCGCCGGCCCTGTGGGGGGTGTTTCTGGCCTTCTTTCGGCGGCAGCGGCGCCTGCAGCACGACACCCGGTATGCGCGCAATTACCGCGCACGGGCGAAAAGCCGCGAGCGCCTGCGCCGGATGGAAACGGCCGAGGAACCTGTGCAGGAACTGTACCGCGCGGTGACCGGTTTCTTGGCCGACAAGTTCAATGTCGAGGGTGCCGGCATGACCTCGCGCGATGCCGCGCGCTTGCTCGAAGATGCCCAGGCGCCGCCCGAGGTGACCCAGGGATTTGTGAAGGCGTTGCGCGCGTGTGAACGCGAGCGCTATGCCAAGACCCAGCTTTCTCAGGAAGAAGTCAACGCGCTGGCGCACGCGGCCGTTGCTCATATGGATAGTCTTGATACACACTTGAGAGGAGGGCGGGCGTTGTGAATGCTGTGCTTGCCCTCGCGCTGCTGCTGGCGGCCGATACCTATACCGGTGCCTTCGCCAAAGCGAACGACGCGTACCTCGACGGGGACTATGCACAGGCCTTGCGGGGCTATGAGGAACTCGTGGCGGAGGGCGCGGAAGATTCCGCTATCTTCTTCAATCTCGGCAATGCGTACTATAAGCAGGGGCGTATCGGGCTGGCCATCGCCAACTTCGAGCGCGCCTTGCGCCTCGAACCGGGGTTCGAGGAAGCCCGTGACAACCTGGCGATAGCCGTTGCGCACACACGGCAGAAAGCCGAGCGGCCCGCCCCGCCTCTTTGGGAACAGAACTTGCTCTTCTGGCATTATGACATTGCATACCGGGCCACGTGGTGGCTTGCAGCCGCAGCGTGGGTGTTGTTCTGGATGCTGCTGGCGGTGCGCATCGTCCGGCCGCTGCCCTACCTGCGCGGTGCGGTGGTGGTTCTGGGGGTGCTTGCGCTGGCCTTTGGCTGGTCCGCATGGCGCAAGGCACACCCTGAGCCGATGGCCGTGGCGGTGGTGGATGAAGTCCCTTTGCGCTATGGCCCCGGTGAGGAGGAGGCGGTGGTGACTTATGGCGCCGGCGCAGAAGACGATGGGACAGCGGAGGCGGCCTTGTACGAAGGCGACCGGTTGCGCGTAGAACGACGGCATGCCGGGTGGACGCGTGTGGCTGCGGCGGATGGACGGCGCGGTTGGGTGCCGGAGGCCGCGTTGGCCTTTGTAACACCGCCCTACGGTGAACGGCCGCAGGCCGCCAGCCCGGATCGAGATGCATCGAACAACGGCGAGCGAGAAGGCGAAAAGAAACACGCGACAGGATCCCACGCGACGTGAACGCATCCTTTACAGATTTGGTGGCCATGGCCCAGGTGGGCGACGAGGCCTTCCGCAATGTATCGCGCGAGGCGTGCCTCGATGCGACGCGCGTGTACATGCACGAGCGCTGGTCGGAAATCCGCACCCGGCATGAACAGGGCGAGTCGGGCATCAACGTGGTGCGCCAACTCGCCGAAGCGGCCAATACCATTGTGCGTGGATCCGTGGTGTTCTCGCTGCATTTCGCCGGGGCTGACCGGACACTGCTCACGCGAATGGCCGTGTGCGCTCTTGGCGGTTATGGCCGCGGTACGCTGTCGCCGTGCTCGGACTTGGATGTGGGAATCCTCACCGACGGCCGGGTCACGCCGGACATGAAGGCTTTCAGCCGTTTTTTTACGCCCTACCTGTGGGACATCGGATTTCATGTGGGCAGCACGTTCCATGGCGTGGGTGAGGCCGTGGTGCTGGCCAAGCGCGATCCCCAGGTATTTACCACCTACGTCCAGGCCCGGCTTATCGCTGGCGACAACACGGTATTCGCACGCCTCAAGCTGCGCATGGCCGAACTGCGTAACAAGAACGCGCCGGTGCTCGAGTATGTGCGGCGGCGCGAGGAACCGGGCAACCTGCCCGAGGAACACCGCGATCTCTACACGCCCGAGCCCAATGTGAAGGAAGGCGTGGGCGGGCTGCGTGATTATCATGTCGGCATGTGGATGATCGCGCTCGGCCGCGGCGTGAACTCGCTTGACGACCTGGTGGGGCTTGGCCTAATAAGTCCCGAGGAGCACCTCGAATTGCTCGAAGCCGTCGATTTCATGCTGCGCGTGCGCACCGAGTTGCATTTCGCCACCGGCCGCGATCAGAACGTGTTGACCTATGACTTGCAGAAACACGTGGCCGAGGCCTTTGACTACGGCAACGATTCTGTGCGCGCCCTCGACCGGTTCCTGAAAGACTATTACGTTGCCGCGCGCAACCTGCGGCGTTTTCTGGGGGTGGCCGCGAGAATTGCAGACAACCAGCTCGAACTCGAGTTCACCCAGGCGCCCGCTCCGGACGATAACCCCATCGTCGTGCGTGATGGCCGGCTCTACGCCGGCGCGGGCGATCCGAACTGGTTCATCGAGCACCCTAGCCGGCTCATGCGCGTGTTCTACGAATCCGTGCGCCATGACGTGCCGCTGAGCCTGCAAACCGAACGGCAGGTCACCCGCAGCGTGAAACAAGTGGGCGATGCTCTTGTCTCGAACGATCTCGTGCGCCGGTTCTTCGTCGCTATCTGCAACCACCCCATGCAGGCGGGGCGTGTGCTTCGCCAGATGGCCGACTGCGGGTTGCTGGCTGCTTACATCCCCGAATTCGCCGAGGTGCAGAGCGTGGTGCGCTACGAGGACTTTCACCATTACCCGGTGGATGAACATACCCTGCGGGCTATCGAGGCGCTGGCTGCCATCCCGCACATGGAAGGATCAGTAGCGCGCGTGCTCGAACGGGTGTTGCAACACATCAGCGACCACCACATCCTTGTGATGGCCGTTCTCTTCCACGATCTCGGCAAGGTTTCGGGCGACACGCATGTGGCCGAGGGGGTGCGCCTTGCACGGCGCATCAGCGAGCGCATCGGGCTCGACGCCGATGAAAACGAGCGCATCGCCTTTCTGGTAGAGCATCATCTGCTCATGAACACTATCGCCATGTACCGCGACACGGATGATTGGGACACCATCCGGACTTTTGCGCAGACCATGAAGTCCGACGAGCGCCTGGGCAAGCTCCTGCTCCTTTCCTACGCGGATTTGTGCGCTGTCGGGCCGGGTGTGTGGACCGAGTGGAAGGGGGCGCTGCTCTTGAAGCTGTTCCTCAAAACGGAGCGGTACCTGCGCGGGCGAACCGAGGTTTCCGCAGAGAACTACTGGAGTGCGGACAAAATCGCGGACGTACGCAAGCGGGTTCCCGAGCACCTGCGCCTCGAAATCGAGTCGCATGTGCGCGGCTTGGGCACACGGTACCTGGTCGCGTTCAGCGCTGCGCACATCGCGTGGCACCTTACCTGCCTCGATGAGGCGCGCCGCACCGGCCTGGCGGTCTATGCAGAAACCCACGAGGAAACCGGCACCACCGAGGTAGTCGTGTGCACCCAGGACCGGCCGGGCTTGTTCTCCCGGATTACCGGCAGTTTCACGGCACAACTGGCCGATGTGCGCGCCGCGGCACTGTTTACCCGGCCGGACGGTTTCGTGGTCGACTGCTTTACCGTGATTGACGCCAGCCGGCACGCCCCGCTCACTGAAGCCCAGCTAGCGGGCATGCGCCGGGTATTACGCGGTGTATTAATGGCAGGGGAAGATGTGCAGCGGCACGTGGACAATTCGCGCCGACGCATATTTGCATTGCTCCAGCCCCGGACGCCCGTGCAGACGCGCATCGAATTCGATAATGAGGCATCGCGCACGCACACCGTGATCGACGTGGAAACCGGTGACCGCACCGGCTTGCTCTATGACATTACCCGGGCGCTCACGCAATCCGGGCTCGACATACAATCTGCACGAATCGTGACGGATGCGCGCCGCATACGCGACGCGTTCTATGTACAAATGGATGGAACGAAACTGGAAGACAAGGCCGTTCAGGAGCTTGTGCGCGCAGCGCTGTTCGCCGCCGTGGAGCCTTCGGCCTTGTCTGAAGCCAAAGGAGGTATGTGATGATACGCAAGACATGGCCTGTTGTATTGGCCGCAGTGCTGGCAGTGGCCGGCGTACAGGGCGCCGCGAACGCCCAGAGCAATTTGCTCAAGGAGCTCGAAAACGCCTTCGTGCGGCTGCACGAAGAAGTGCGGCCGTCAGTGGTGAACATTGACACGAAAGGGAAGGTCGAGCGCGAGGGCGCCAAGGGACAACGGCCCGAGCTCGAGGATCTCTTCCGCTTCTTCGGCGTCCCTGACGATGGGGGTCAAGGCCCCATGCCCATGCGGCCGCGTCCGGAAAGGCGCGCCACAGGCTCCGGCTTCCTCTACGATGCCGATGGGCATATCGTGACCAACAACCACGTCGTGGAAGATGCCCGCGCGATCACCGTGCGCCTCTGGAACGGTAATGAGTACGACGCGGAAGTGGTCGGCCGCGACCCGGATACGGATCTCGCGGTGGTCAAGATCGAGGCCGAGGAGGATCTGCCTGTGGCCAAGCTGGGCGACTCGGAAACGTTGAAGACCGGTCAGTTCGCCGTGGCATTGGGGAGCCCGCGTGGTTTCGAGGGTTCTCTCAGCTTCGGGCACGTCAGTGCGCTCGGCCGGGAAAACCTGGCGGGCCTTTCCGCCCAGGGGCTGCGTTTCCAGAACCTCATTCAGACCGATGCGGCCATCAACCTGGGCAACAGCGGCGGCCCGCTCGTGAACATCGACGGCGAGGTTATCGGTATCAACATCGCCATTGTCTGGGGCGCGAATTCGCTGGGCTTCGCGATTCCGGTGAATACGGCGAAAGACATCGTGCCCCAGCTTATCTCGGAAGGCAAGGTGACCCGCGGCTACCTGGGCGTGCAGATCATGGACGCCTCAGAGTTCGCCGGGAGTCTTGGTTTGCCCGATGACAGCGGCGCTTTCGTGAAGGAAGTGCAGCCCGACACCCCGGCGGCGCGGGCGGATCTCAAGACCTACGACGTGATCCGCAAGGTGAACGGCGAGAGCATTGAAACCGCGCAGGACCTGGTGACCAACATCTCCGCTCTCGACCCCGGCGAGAAGGCGAATCTCGAGGTCTGGCGCGATGAGGAACTCATGAAGGTCACAGTCAAACTCGAGGAGTGGGATCCGGGTGAGATGCGTGTGAGCGCTGACACGTCCGTGCTTGGCCTTGATCTGCGGTCCCTCACGCCTGAGCTGGCTCAGCGGCTTGGCCTGGGTGAAGATGCCCGGGGCGTGCTCGTGACCGAGGTCAAAGCGGGCAGCGCCGCGGATGATGCCGGTCTGAGCCGGGGCGATGTGATCACGGAAGCAGGCCGCGAGCCGGTACGGAATCCCGAAGACTTCAAACGGATCATCAGCGATGCCGGCGCCGGCAAGTCGGTCATTATTCGCTTCCAGCGGGGTGATGTGGACAGCATGACCGTGCTCGAGGTCCCCGCGGAATAACACGGTTGCACCAACCGCGGCGGGGCGTCTCATGGCGGGACGCCCCGCCGCCTGATAGGCACGCGGAGTTTTGTATCATGCCGCGCAAGTTCACCCGGGAATCCTTGCGCGAGGCCGGCCGGAAGTATGCGATGCCTTTTGGCCAGCCGGCGCGCCGCAGGCTCACCATGCGTCAGCGGCTCACCCTTATTTACATCGGAATCTTTGTGTTCGTGCTGTTTCTGCTTGTCCAGTATGTTTTTCAGCAGATGAACTCCTTCGGCGCCGAGGTTCAGGTGGATAACGGCATCATGCAGGCAGCCGGCAAGATTATCGAGAAGCAGCCGGCCCCGCCCGGTGAAGAGAATCCACGGCCGCGGTTGCTTATCGAGACCGCGCTTCCGGCCGGGGGCACAGTCCGTCTGACCGCCGCAGTGACCCCGGCCACGTTCGCCCGGTTGAATGCTGGCGACTGGATCGCGGTCCGGTACCGATACACACAGGGCGCGGTGGAACTCGTCGACACGGGGGCGGTTGCACTGCCGGTGATGGCGGAGTAGACTGAAGTCAGTGCCGGGGTTTTCCAGAGGTCTGGAACCCAAACAACGGCGCTAAGTTAGGGTTTCTGTACTCACGGCAATCGGGTTTACCAATGAGACTTTGAACGAAGGGTAATCCGGCTTTCCGAGCAGAGGCAGCAGGGCATGTCGTTGAATGAATATGAATTGCGCGAATTGTACCGGCGGACGCGTATCGTGCGGCGCCCACGCCACGGTATCGTGAAGGGCTACCATGAACTGCCCTACATCTGTCTGGGCGATTCTTTCGAGTCGGGTTTTGCCACCACGCGCGTAAAAGGGCGGATTCATGTGTCACCCCGGTTCATTGTACGGCCGGCGGCGTATTTCCCGAGTTACGAGGATATTTTTGGCGAAGACAACGTGGATCTCGAACTCAGTGGCCGTTTTTTCGGTTATCTCGGGTTTCCCAACCGGCCAGTCGAGTGCAGCTCGGAACGTCTCGAAGTGCAGCATTTCGAAGGGGATATGGATCGGGTGCTGGCGGAAAACCTGGATGAACTCGACCGCTATGAGGACATTACCACCGGCGTGTTCCTGACGCCGGACAGCCGGTACTACCCTGTCTCGGTCGAACGGTTTATCGCCAGCATTGTGGACGACGAGTTCGCTGTTTAGCCGGTGACGGCCTGTCACAACATCCTCAGGAGGAGGGCAAGGTAATGAAAAGTGCCTATGAACGCGCCATGGAACGTCTCGAAGAGAGCAGCGGTCCGGGCAAAAAACTATCCGATGCGCAGAAGGCGCAGTTGGCCGAGATAGACAAGACCTACGACGCGAAACTCGCTCAGGCCCGGCTGGATTACGAGACGAAAATAAGCCAGGCGCCGCCGCCGGAGGCGCAGAACCTGCAAGCCGAGATGGCCGCGGAATTGGCGGCCATCGAGGAAAAGCGTAATCGCGAAAAAGACTCGGTGTGGGAACAGGCCTGAGACGGGCCGCGCACCCAACCGGTGCAACGCGCGATGACGGCATCGAACCCGGTGAATAGCCCCCGGCCCCGGCGGCGCTGGCTCGGCCTGCTTACGGCGGGCGTGGCTATGGTGCTGTTGGCATGGGCCGATCAGGTGCTGAAGCAGGCGCCGCACGCCGGGTTCTGCCCGCCGAACGCGGCGGTTACACTACGGGCCCCTGATTTTCCAGCGTTTTTGGCCGCTTTGAACCGGAGCGGGGGAGGGGCTGCCCTCGAAGCGCATTGGCCCAAGCCGCAGCAGGACCTTGCCTTGGCGGTGCGGCGCATGACCGGCATCCGGCCGACCGCCAGCCGGTGGAGCGTGTGGCTGGGAGCAGGGGTGCTGGCGGCGCGCGGCGGGGAAAGCGCCGGCATGGGCATATGCACGCGGCCGGGCGTGGTGGCGTGGGCGGCGCATGGGCTAAACCGCATGCTCGGGGGGCATGTGGGCGGCGGCATCTATCGCTATGGCCCTTTCTATTATGCCTGGCACGATGGCTACCTTATTATCTCACGTACGCAGGGTTATCTCCGCGCAGCACGCGCCGCTGATCCCACACCTTGGCGCGAGGCCATGGCCCATGATGAAGTGCGCCTGGACTGGACTGGCGCCGGAGGGGGGCGCCTCACCCTCGGTGGTGCGGAGGGGTGGCGGGTTTCCGGTAGAATCGCCCATTCGGTCACGCCGCGCCGCCGCCCCCTCTACCTCACGAATGCCTGGCCGGAATCGCCGGTGATGAGCCTCAATGCCTCCCGGGCAGCGGATGTGTCGGATTTGGTGGCCACCGTTACGCGTGCTGTTGCGGCGTGGCCGCCTATTGAGCACACCGCGTTGGCGGACCTGGCGGCGGCCCTCTATGCACAAGCGGTGCAGGCGTGGCCACTGGATGCACTGCCGGACAACTGGGAGGCGCGCTCGGCTGAATGCGCCCTGGCGCTGCGCGACCTGGATATAAGTCTGCCCCTGCCCGTGCCTGATCTCGCGTTTGTCTTACAGGCGCCGCACCGGGCGGAACCGCCGCACCCACTTGCGCCGTTACTGGACGACGCATTGGCCCGGCCCTATGATTGGCATGGTAGCGCGGGGGTGGCGCAGCCGTGGCTGGGCGAACGGTTGACGCTGTGCCTGGCGACAGATGAAAGCAACTGGATAGCCACTTCGAATGTGCGCAGCATGGGGCGGCTTGCCGGGCACATGCGTCAGCGGGCGGGTGTGCGGGCGGATGCCGTGTTGCAGGTGGACTGGACACAGGTGGGGCCGCTTGCCGAGGAGGCGATTGGAAACGCGGCGAAGGAAGAACTCATTCCCGGCATGGACCGGCGGGATGCGGACTATCGCCTCGCGCCGGCAGCACAGGCGCTCGGCCACATGGGCCGATTGCAGGTTGCCGGTGAAATGCGCGGCGACCACCTGGTCTTTCGGGGGCACCTTGCACTCGGGGCGGAGGAGGCTGCGCCATGAGATGGGCAAGGAGCGCCCTGGGCGTTTTGTTGCTGAGCGTCGCGGTGGCCGCTGCTGGCGAAGCGATGCCCCCCTGGGTGGCGGTATCGGGCGCCGCCTCCCCCACGGCCGCCACAGGCAACGGGCGGCTGACAGTCTCGCTGGATGCCACGGGAAGGCTGGTGGGCATGCAGTGGCCGCGGCCGGGGTTGCAGGATCAACTGGCCAATCCGCGCGAAGGGCTTGCAGGTACGTTGGCCGGGGCTGGCTGGGGGCTGATCGGCCCAGATGGCGGCATCGTCTGGTTGCACAACCAAACGCCGGTTTCGCAGACATGCCTGGAAGATGCGTTGCCCATGGTGCAAACGAATCACCGCATGCCCGGCGGCCTGCAAATCGAGCAGACGACGTTCGTTCATCCTGCGCATGCGCTGCTGGTATCGCACATCGCGGTATCGGGCAACGTAGCGGGCGGTGTGCCGCAGCTCGTTTTCTACACGGCCCCGGCCCTGTGTACGCGCGTGCTGCCGGAAGCGCCCGTGCGCGATTGGGCCCTGGACCGGCTCAACCACTTTGCGGCGTTTCGCGACTCGACTACGGCCACCGGCTATGCGTTGCGCCCCGCCGCGCCGAACGCCCGTGCCTATGAGCGCGCCCGGTCATTGACGGCAAAGCAGGCCCCCGCGCCCATGTGGGATGATTGGGGCGAGGGAGTATGGTTGGGAGTGACGGCGCTCGGGCAGGGAGCCCGGGCGCGTGTGGTGCGTGCGGACCACGTGCCGGAGGTGTGGCCCGAGGATCGTGTCACCGCGCGCATGGGGCCGGCGGCCCTGCTGGTGCGCACGCGCGGCCGGCTCGAACAGACGGTGTATGCCGCCACGATTGTCATGGCCCTGGGTGGGAATCGGAATGCGGTGGACAATGCCCTCGGCGTGGGGCGGAAGCAGGACTATTCGGTGCTTCTCACGGCGGCCCGCGACCATTGGTATGAGCGCATGGCGGCTGTGAATGTGCATGAACCGGAGAACCGCGTGCTGCGCAATGCCGCCCTGCGCGCCCTTGGCGTCGTGTTGCTGTCGGCCGATGCGGAGGGCGGCGGCATCGTGCGTGCGCCGTCCACAATCCCGCCCCGGGCCGTGGTGCATCCGCGCGATGCGGGCTGGCTCACACTCGTTCTCGACCGGGTTGGATTACACGCGGAAGCGGGGGCGCATTTGCGTTTTCTGGCGAAGGCGTTTCGTGAGGAGGAAGGCCGGGGAAGGCCCTACGGGGCGCTGCCCGCAAGGCTCTATGTCGACAGCCGCCCGGCAGCGCCTCACGTGCTGCTGGACCTGGATGCCGTGGGCTGGGTGCTCAGTGCGTGTGCGTTCCATGCACGCCAACTTGCCCCGGATGAGGGGGAAGGCTTCTGCGAAGACATTTGGCCGGATGTCGTCCGAGGGGCCGATTTCCTCACCCATTGGACCGATCACCGCACCGGCGCGCCCTTGCCGGCTTTTCAACCCGGGCGCCTGCGCGATGGGGAGAGCCTCGCCACCATGCTCACCGTGCTCTTGGGGCTGCGTGCCGCCGAGGACATTGCGGAGCGGGCCGGCGAGTCCCCCTTCCCCATGTGGGAGAGGCGCCGGCTTGCGCTCGAGGCCGCGCTTCAGTTGAAGTTTTTCCAGCGGTCCCAGCCGTGGACATGGCCGGCCGGATTGGACTATTGGATCGAGGGCGCACTGCCATCCGAGTACTGGCTGCGTTCGCCCTTGCGGCTGAACGATGCTCCCTGGACGCCCCTCGCCGTGTCCCTCTGGCCGCCTCCGGAAATGCTCGCCGGTTTCCAGGAAGCGGGGCAACCGCCGCCCCTCGACACGCGCCGGGCGGCCCTTTTCCTGCGGGAAGTGCTTGCCGCGCCAACTACTCCAAGTAGCCCAGCGCCCTGAGCGATTCACGTGTTTCCGCGTCGATATCGGTTTCCGCCATACGCGCGGGTGGCGGCGTATACCAGACGTAAACGGCGAACCGGCGCGGCAGCAAAGCGACATCGAACTGGGTGGGGTCAGCTGTAATCGCCTCCGCATGCAAGGTTGTTCCCGAGAGGTCGCGGTGTTGGCCGCTGGCGCCAATGTGGATGGCTTCGGCGGCCACGGGCTCGCCATTGCGTGTGACGCGCAGTTCAAACGGGGACTCGATGGGGGCCTCGATGAGTAACCGGGCACCGTCCTGCTGGTGTTCGGCGTGCCATTTGTGCGCGTCGGGGAAGTAGCGTTCCTTCTCCTGCATACGAAACTGTACGTGGAGCGAATCGGCATGGCGCATTACCGTGGTGAGTTCATCGGGATAATAGGTGCGGCATGCCCCGAAGTCTTCGCCAGTGGCCTCGATGGCGATGTCGCCGGCCGATTCCGGATCATCGGTAATCAGCACGTGTAATCCCGCGGCGCCTTCCACCGAGCGGCGGTCCAGAAGAGTTTTGAGGTCTTTGTGCGCCGCGGTAGCGGTTTGTTCCGCCGCTGTTTGCGGGTGCTGCTCGCCCGGATCGTCCGCGAGGTTATACCACGCAAGGTGCTGCTGCGTATCATCGGCAATGACCTTGAGAGCCGGTGTTTTCGCGGTGCGCATGCTGGCGGCGTTCATGTAGAGTGACGCAAACCCCATGTGTTCGGAGCGCGAATCGGCTTTGACAAAGGATGGCACGAAAGAGCGTCCATCGAAGCGCGGTTCCGGTGGCAGCCCGAGCGATTCGAGAATGGTGGGGGCGATATCCTGCATTTCGACGAGGCCGTGGCGCACGGCGCCCGCGTGTTCATTCCCCGGCAGCTTGATCAGAAGGGGGACACGCAGTTGTTCTTCGTACAGCGTCATGCCGTGGTCCGTGCCCCCGTGTTCCCAGAACTCTTCGCCGTGGTCCGAAAGCACGATGATGAGGGCATCATCATAGAGATCCCGTTCCCGCAGTGCCGCTATCGCACGTCCGAACTCGGCGTCGGCATAGGCGACCTCGCCGTCATAGAGGTCAATAGCCGCCTGCTTGCTCGGGTATTCATGGCCGACAATCTCGACCGGCTCCCGTTCGCCAACGTCTTGAGAGGCGAAGCGCCTGTCGTAGGGAGCAGGAGGGGCGTAGGGTCCGTGCGGCGCCATGGTGTGTACATAGGCGAACCAGGGCACGTCATCGAGAACATCGAGCGCCCCGATGAAAGCGTCCACGCAGTCCGTGTCCCGGTCGGATTTCTCCCAGTTCGCGCTGTCGATATCCACCAGGCGATCAAACTCGGTCCCCATATTCCACGCCGGCAAACAATTCACATTGGTCATAAAGGCTGCCGAGTGATAGCCCGCCTCTTCCAGGCTGTCGGCGAGGGCGGGCATGCCGGGGCGGCGCACGTCCACATGATCGTGCGCGCCGTGGCGCGCCGGTGCGACCCCGTACAACAGTGAGGCCACTGAGGGGCGGGTCCAGGACGACGCAGGCAAGAGTTGGGTAAAGCGCAAGGCGTCTTCGGCAAAGGCGTCGAGGTGGGGCGAGGTGTCGCGGGCGTAGCCGTAGCAACCGAGGTGGTCGAGGCGCAGTGTGTCAATGAGGAAGATAAGCACAGGCGGCTTCTCGTCAGCCGCAGCTTCAAGACTGTACGGCGCCACGATGTGTTGTCCGCCCGCCTCGAACCAGAGCCGGCACGTTCGGCCTGCCCAGTCTGGGTTATCGAGCGGTATGCGCACATCGCGCCAGCCCGGTGTTGGGGCTGATGGTACCTGCGCCACATTTTCCGCGCCGGCGTATACGGTCACATGTTTTCCGGTAATGCCCGCATCGTACACGCCCAGGCGCAACACCGCATCATCCGGGATAGGGCCCAGGCGAAGCCCGTTGCCGGGGAGCTTCAACGTGTAGCGCCACTCGCGGTTCAGCTCGAGGTAGTGTGGGGTGAGCTCTTCGGGCATGGGCAATGTCTGGTTCTGCCAGGGTGGGGGGCTCTCGCATGCCGGCAAGAGAACGGTGTACAGGCCAAGGCAGACAAGCAGCAAACGCCGCAGCCGCAGCCGCTGCGCGGCTGGTGAGACACATGAAGAGGAGGGGCGTCGCATGCGCAGGTATTCCTCAGCCAAGGTGTATCGTGTCTTTGCCTGCGCCTTTGGCTTTGTAAAGGGCTTCGTCGGCTGCGCGCATGAACGTTTCCACTTGCAGGTCTTCCGTGTATTGCACAATGCCGATGCTCATGGTGGTGCCCAATGTCTCATACTTGCGGAATTCGCTCTGGATGCGCTCGGCCACATACAAGCTGTTTTCGCGGTCTGCACCGAGCAGGAGGACCGCGAACTCGTCGCCGCCGAGGCGGAACCCCTCGTCTCTGGTGGTGCGCACGCTCTTGTCGATGGTCTCGCCCACGGCGACCAACAGTTTGTCGCCGGCTTGATGGCCATAGGTGTCATTGCAGTGCTTGAAATTATCGAGATCCAGGAAGAGCAGCGAGAGGGGAATCTGTTTGTTTCGGGCACGGGCCACCGCGGCCTCGATGCGATTCTGGAAGCTTCGTTTGTTGAACAGGCCGGTGAGCGCGTCGCGCTGGGCGGCATCGGCCAATTGTTGCTCGACCTGCACCTTGTCGGTGACGTCTTTGAATGCGAAGAAGATCAGGCGTTCGGCGTTGACGGCGATGAACGTCACCGTCACGTCCACGTGAATGCGCTTGCCCTCCGGCGTGGGCACGGTCAGATCGGCAAGCGTTCCCTTCCCGCTGTGCTCGCACAACGTAAGCCATTGCTCGAGGCGCACTTGATCGGGTTGGTCGAACAGGTCCATGAGGGGCTGCCCGCGCAAGTCCGTGAGGCTGCGCCCGGCAATCTCGACGAGGGCGTTGTTCGCGTCACTTATGCGGTGGGTCTGGGCATCGACAATGAGCATGCCGTCCATGCTCAACTCGAACAGATTGCGGTACTTGGTTTCCGCCACATGCTGAGCGTGGTGGGTTTTACGCTCGCGAAAGATACGCAGCAGCTTGGCTTCGAGTTCGGCGGGCTGGAATGGCTTGTGGATGAAATCCGTGGCGCCGGCTTGCACCACTTTGACATAGGGGAAATCGGCGGCGTAGCCAGTCATGGCGATGATGGCGAGACCGGGGCATTGCTTGCGCGCGGCCGTGATGAGTTCGAGGCCATGGAGGCCTGGCATCATCATATCGGTGATCAGCACATCGGGCTCAACTTTTGCGAGTTCCGCGAGCACCTCGTCCCCGTTTTCCACCGAACGCACGGCGCAATGCATCCGCCGCTCCAGCACCCGTTCGATAAAATCACGGATATTAACCTGGTCGTCGGCGACTATTACGGTGTAGGCGCTTGTGGAAAGTGCGCCTTCATTTGCGGGTATTTCTAACGCCATGCATGGTCCTCGCGTACCCCAGCCGAAAGTATAAGTGCGTGTGGCCTCGCCCGTCAATATGCGCTTTCCGCAAGGTGTTTGTGCGCGGTGCCGCGGACGGGGAAAACAGCGGCTACATGCGGCCCTGGCGCCGATCTACATAAATGCCCTGGGCGCCATTTGCAAGGGCGCCCTGGCGCAAATGGCTGATGGTTTCGAAGAGCTGTTGCACGCTCTCGTGGTGGGTGTGATTATGCACCGTGATGCACATGAGCACCGCAAGCAGCGGGGGCGCTTCGTGGGGGTGGTTGGTTTGTTTGGCCGTAGAATTCTGGAAAAGCTGCTTACAACCGACGGCCTCGTAGAGTTCCGGCAAATGGTCATCCCACAGACTCTTCACCTTCTCGCAGTAGGTGCGGGCCTGTTCCGGCTCGATAATGGACAGAAAGTGCCCCCCGCCGAGGTGACCCACGCGAAAACAGGAGGACGACATATCCTCGCCGACCCGGTGCAGACGACGGCCGAAGTGGCGGATAGTCTTGGCGCGCGCTTCGCCGCCGGCAGCCCGTGCGAAGGCAGGCATGTTGAGCAGTTCGGCGTAGATTGCTGCGAACCGTTGCTGGCGGGTGATCGCGCGTTGCATCTCGAGCTTGATGATCTTGCTGCCAGCCAGCTCGGTGAGCGTGTCGCGCGTGTTCTCGGTCGTCCCCGCAACGATGAGGTTGTTCACCCGGTTTATGAGCTCCGTGATACGCACGGGTTTGGCGAGGAAGTCGTCGGCGCCCTGGGCAAGCCCGTGCATGACCTCTTCATTGCTGGCCATGGCGGAGACCAAGATGATAGGGATGGTAAAAAAATCGCCGCTTGCGCGCACGCGCCGGCACAGCTCGAACCCGGAAACGCCCGGCAGCATGACATCAAGGATGATCAAGTCGATCCCATGCTCCTTGAGCATGGAAAGGGCCTGCTCTGCCGAGGTGGTACCATGGCACACATGCCCCGCCTGGCCAAGCTGACTTTGTAACTCCCGCACCAGGCGGCTATCGTCCTCTACGATGAGAATTTGTGCCACAGCCCTCGTATCCCCTTGCACAACGCGTGGTGCGCCGAAGCGCACCGTGTGTACGTCGACATATTCCTGAAAGCCTGGCCATACTTTATACCGGGACCGTTTCCCAGTGCAAATCGCAATGCTGCCCGGATGATACAGCCTGAAGCGGAGTTTGCTTTGGCGCCCCGAAAATCTCTAGACTGCGATCTATGCAGTTGAGATTCATCATCAGTGAACCAAAGGGATCCACCATGATACGAACACGCACGCATATGTTTTGGGCCGCCGCAACGGCGCTGGCCGTGGGATTGCTGCTGGGAAGCGTTGCCGCCGCAGAAGATGAAGATTCGGGCCAGGGAATGCCCCTGGTGTTCGCCGATGATTTCGAAGCGGGGACCGGCGATTGGATAATGACCGACGATGCCGCCTGGAAAGTGAAAGAGGCCGATGACAGCCAGGTCTTGGCATTGGTGGCGCCAAGCCGGTACAAGCCGCCCGTGCGCTCGCCCCTTTCCATCGCCTGGGCCGATGTGAATGTGGGCGATTTCGTGTTTGAGGTAAAAGCGCGACAGACCGGCCGGGAGTATGGGCACCGGGATCTGTGCTTCTTCTTCGGCCGGCAGGACGCGGACAAATTCTACTATGTGCACTTGGCCACCAAGGCCGATCCCCATGCCAACTCGATCTTCCTGGTGAACGAGGAACCGCGTGTCTCTATCGCCGAAGAGCGCACAGACGGCACCGACTGGGGCGACACGGGGTCTTGGCATACTATTCGCATTGTGCGCGATACCGACTCGGGGCGTATTGCCGTCTATTTTGATGACCTCGAGTCGCCGGTTATGGTGGCCCATGACAAGCATTTCACATCCGGCCCGATTGGCCTGGGCTCCTTTGATGACACCGGCTATTTCGACGATGTCAAGGTCTGGGGCGAGGTGATCACGGAAGAAGAGGAGGACGCGGAGAAGGTGGAATAGGCCGCAGGACGCAGCGGCGGGGCGGGTCCGGCCAGATGCCGGGTGCCGCCGCTTGACCTCGGGGCAATCCGGTGGTATAATTCCGGTTGACAGGTGCGGCGGGCGTACTGTGCCTGTTGGTTGACTGACTGTCGCAAAAACGGCGCGCGAACGATTCCCCCGGTCACGTCGAGCCGACAATTCTTTGAGGGCTGCGATCAAACCTATGCCGCGATCGAAACGCTTTTCGCGCGAACAAGTCCGACAAATCATCGAGGCGAACGATATCGTCGAAGTGATCGGCGCGTGTCTTGATTTGAAACGGTCGGGGGCGCGGTATACCACCCTCTGCCCCTTTCACCAGGAAAATACGCCCTCGTTTTCGGTCAATCCCGCCATGCAGATTTTTCACTGCTTTGGCTGCGGAAAGAGTGGCGACGCGCTGGGTTTCGTGATGGAGTACGAGAGCCTCACTTTTCTCGAAGCCCTGCAGAAACTGGCCGACCGGGCCGGCATAGCACTTGCCTTGGACGAAAGCGGTGGGGCGGATGACAAAACATTCCGCCGCAAGCAGGTGCAGGACTTCCTGTCCTTTGCAGAGCGTTTTTTCCGGCATGTGCTCGAGGAATCGGAAGCGGGCGCGCCAGCACGCGATTACCTTGCACAGCGCCAGTTGAAGCCGGAAACGGTGGCGCGTTTCGGACTTGGCTGTGCACCGCCCGGCTGGAACAGCCTGGTCGATGCGGCAGGGAAGAAAGGTTATGACCCGCAGGTACTCGATGAGTCCGGGCTGGTGGGCCGCAGCAGCCGCGGTAGACGCTACGACTTCTTCCGCAACCGGCTGTTGTTTCCTATCTGGGATGTGGCCGGGCGCACGGTGGCCTTTGGCGGGCGCGCACTCAGCAGCGACGAAAAGGCGAAATACATAAACTCGCCTGAAACGTTGTTATACAAGAAGAACCGTGCATTGTACGGCCTTCGAGAAGCGCGCGACAGCATGCGCAGCACCGGCCATGTTCTGTTGGTCGAGGGCTACTTCGACTTGCTGCGGTGTTTCGACGTGGGCATCGAGAATGTTGTGGCGCCTTGTGGCACCAGCTTCACCGAGGGCCAGGCCGCACTCCTGCGGCGGTTCGTGCCCGAGGTGGTGGTTGTGTACGATGGCGATCGCGCCGGCGTTAAAGCGACCATGCGCACCATGGCCGTGTTGGCCGGGGCGGGCTTGTCGGTGCGTGCCGCGCCGCTGCCCGAAGGCCAGGACCCCGATGATTTTATCCGCGCGGCCGGCGCAGATGCCTTTCGTGAGCGTGTAACCAAGGCCACGGATTTCGTGTCCTATGTGGTCGAGATGAACCCGGACCGCCTCGGCGATATCGGCGGCAGGAATGAGTTGGCCCATGAAATATTCGCTATCCTCGTGGCGATGCAGGATGAAATCCGCCGCAGCGAGTACCTGAAACGAACGGCCCGGACCCTCGAATTGGATCCTTGGGCCTGCCAACGTGAATTCGATCGGTTTCTGCGCAGCGGCCGCCGCCAATCGCCTGATCAGGCGGCTGAGGCGCCAGCAGGGCGCGAATATACGCATGAAGAAGTGGTATTTGTGGCAGCGTTACTGGCGGATGCCGGCCGCCGCAAGCAAGCCCTGAGCGCCATTGAGGCCTATGGCCCGGTACCGGGGCCCCTGGCGGATGTATTGGCGGCCATGGCCGAATGCAATGGCAATGGCGATGCGGCCCTCGCCCAAGGGCTGGAAGGGGCGGCGCAGGCGCTCTTCGCGGCGGCCGCTACGATGGAGCCGCCGACTGAATCGGTGGCGGACAAGAAGGTGAAGGAAATGCTGCGCTACTTCGCCGTTGAGGCCATGCGTGAGGAAGAAGCGCGGCTCGAAACGGCCATCGCCCGGGCAGAGGCCGCGGGCGACCAGGCCCAGCTCATGGCCTTGCTGGCGGAACATACGCAATTGAAGAAAGCGCGCAGCAAACAATAAGACGAAACCATAACACGGGCCGGGGCAGGCGCGCCCTCGGGCTTAGGGTTGGAAACGAACAGTATACGATCGGTCGAGGTAAACATGGCTGTACGCATGAGTAACAAAAGCATGGACGCCAAAAAAAGCACGGACGCGAAAAAGACGCAGGTAGCCCTCGAAGAGGCAAAAAAGAAGGGCACGGTCACCTATGACGAACTGGGGGACATGCTGCCGGAGGATGTCTCTGCCGAGGCCTTCGACGAGGTCATGGTCGCGCTGAGCGACATGAACGTCGAGGTGGTCGAAGAGTACCAGATAGACGCGGAGACCCAGGCCGAGCAAAAGCGCAAGGCGCGCGAGGCCAAGCGGGCGGAACTCAAGCGCGAGGCCCAGCACAACCGCCTCGAGCGCGCAGATGATCCCGTGCGGATGTACCTGCGTGAGATGGGGCGCGTGCCGCTGCTGACGAAGGACCAGGAGGTCGCTATTGCCAAGCGGATCGAGGCGGCCGAGCATGAGCTTATGGATGTGTTGCTCAATACGCCCTACACGCTCAAGGAAGTGACCATGCTCGCCGCGCGCCTGCTGGCAGGCCGCCTGAGTATCGCACAGATTTCCGACATCGAAGAGCCGCGCGACCAGCACCAGTTTGTCAAGGAGCTTCCCGCTCGAATGGAACGCATCGGCGAACTCGATGTGGCCATTGAAAGCCAGGAAAAGCGCGCCCGCCGCTCGGGGCTGTCCAAGAAAAGCCGGGATAACATCACCGAACGCGTCGCCCAGTATCGCGCTGAACAGGTCGAGATTATTCGCCAGTTCGCCCTGAAAAACAAAGAGATCATGAAGATCGCGCGCAAGATCAAGGGCCTTAAACGGCGCATTCGGAGCGCGATTGATGAGATAGACCGGGTCGAGCGCGAAGTGGGCCTCGCACAGGAAGAAATCCACAAGATGGCCGTGCAGGTGCGGCGCACCCCCTCGACGGCCAAGAAGTTCGACATCGAGAAGGACGTTCTGCTCGATGCCGAGCGGCGCCTGCAAATCGCCCAGCGCAAAGTAGACCAGATCGAGGAAGACGCCCACCTCACCCGGGATGACATCAGCGCGCTCATCGATTCGATCAAGGAGAAGGAGGAGAAAATCTACGATGCGAAGATGGAGCTTGTCGAGGCGAACCTGCGCTTGGTGGTCTCCATCGGCAAGAAATACACGAACCGCGGCATGTCCTTCCTCGATCTCATCCAGGAGGGGAACATCGGCCTTATGAAGGCCGTGGATAAGTTCGAGTACCAGCGCGGCTACAAGTTTTCGACCTACGCCACTTGGTGGATTCGCCAGGCCATTACGCGATCGATCGCGGACCAGGCACGCACCATCCGCATTCCGGTGCACATGATCGAGTCCATTAACAAACTGGTGCGCACAAGCCGGCGCATGGTGCAGGAACTGGGCCGCGAGCCCAGCCCGGAAGAGATCTCCGAAGAGATGCAGATGTCCGCGGACAAGGTGCGCTCCATCCTCAAGATCGCCCAGGAAGCCATTTCCCTCGAGACCCCTGTCGGGGATGAGGGCGATTCGTCTTTCGGGGATTTCATCGAGGATAAAGGGGCGGAAAATCCCGCCAACTCGACCGCCTTCTCCGTGTTTCAGCAGAAGCTGAGCGAAGTCCTCGGCAGCCTTACCGAACGTGAGGAGAAAGTGCTGCGCCTGCGCTTTGGCCTGGGCGACGGCTACCCGCGCACCCTCGAGGAAGTGGGCAGCGTGTTCAACGTCACCCGCGAACGCGTGCGCCAGATCGAGGCGAAAGCACTGCGCAAGATGCGCCACCCCACGCGGTCGCGCGAACTGAAGCCATTTGTCGAGTGGAGCTTGCACCAGTAGCGCCCCCCCACCGCCAAGCTATCGCGCCGCGGCAATGCCCGAATCCGGGCAACTGCGGCGCGTTTTTTTGCCCGCCGTCCAGGTATTGGCGCCCGCCAGGTCTGAGGCCGGTGGCGTAGCCAGGATAAAAAGGGATGCTCGTACGATGTGCACGTATTGATTACCCCCCCTTCAGCGCTCGATCATGCACGGCAATGACAAAAGTGTTCCCATAGCAAAGCTGCGAAACAAGCCGCGCGTATTGGGTGTAGTGGTCAACGGGCGTAGCCGCGCCTATCCGGTTTCCGAAGTGGCAAAGCGGCGCGGCGGACGTCTCGAAGACAACCTTGGCGGGGCAGCGATTGTACTGGAGGCGTTGGACGGGGAGACGATAAAGGTGATCCAGGCGCCGGAAAGCGCGCTCTTGGTGCATACATTCTGGTTTGCGTGGGCAGCGTTTCACCCGAACAGCGAGGTCTTCAGCGGTCGATGACGGTCTTCAGACTGTACATTGATGTGTATCCAAGCCGTAAAGTGATAACACGCACTGTGATCGGGCACAGTGCGTGTTATCACCGGAAAACAGCCTGAAGAAATGCTTAGCGGTCGTTGTGGTATAGACCCTTTGCAAGCTCGCTTAAACCAAAAGGGAGACCGTCGCCCGTCTCCGCGCGCAGGGCCCATCTTTTGTTGCGGTCGACGCGCCCAAAACACCACACACAAGGGGAAAAGGCGCCACTATGCGCGGCGCATAAAACGAGGGGGGCGATCGGGCGATAGGGGCCGGCGATTAGGGCGTGTCTTTCCCTTGCGGCGCTTGGTTTATGCCCTCGAGCTGCTGGCGCAGTGCGGGTTGGTCGGGATCCGCCTCGAGGGATTTTTCGAAGGCGTTGGCGGCCTGGTCTACATTGCCGAGCTGTCCTTGGATATTGCCGATAAAGGCCCAGGTCTCGGCGTCATCCGGCTCGATGCGCACCGCTTGGCGCAGGGCGAGGAGGGCTTCGGATACACGCGCAGCCCGGTAGAGCAAGCGCCCGTAGGCGCGGTGGTGGGTGGCGGTGTTGGGCAGTGTGCGGCGCAGGGTGTCGAAGCCGTGGAGGGCGTCGCGCAGTTTTACGCGTACTTCGGCGTCGTGGGTCTGGAGGGAACGGCCCAGGGCGTCGAGCCGCTCCGATGCGGCCACGATATCGCCCGCGCGTGCCTCGACGACCGCCATGCCGATGGCGGCACGAACGGCGCCGGGCGCGGTTTCCAGCGCGTTGCGGTAATGTGCCCGCGCGGTATCATACAGGCGGAGGGTCCAGTAGAGATCGCCGAGGGTAGTGTGGGCTTGCGTTTCAATCGGCGGGGCAGGGTTCAATGTGAGGGCATGCTTCAGCGCGTCCAAGGCGGGCGCATGCTTGGCGGGGCCGGTGCGCAGGCAGGCCTCACCGAGGTCGGCGTGCAGGGCGGCATCCCTGGGCCGCGAGCGGGCGAGGTGGGCCAGTGCTTCGGCGGCCAGATCCCAGTAGCCGGCAAGCCGGCATGCGGCGGCATATTCCTGCACAAGTTCCGGGTCATCCGCCGTATCGGCGCCTGCCGCGCGGAACAAGTCGAGCGCGGTGCGGATGTGTTCGAGCGCTTCTTCCCGGTGGCGCACGGCCGTGTTGGTGTCCCCCTCACTCCACGCCTGCTCCATGGCGCCCAAACGCTTCTCGTACCGTTGTACATGGTCCCGGGCGGTTTCGAGGGGCGCGGCGGCCGGCGGCTGCGCATGCGCCGCACCCGCGAAACCGGACATCACCAGACACGCTGCTATGTATGCACGGGTTCTTCGTACCACAGGCGTTTCTCCAATTCTTCGAGCAGCGGGCCAAACGTAGCGCGATCGAGCGCCGACACGGGTACGCCGTCATACTGCATGGTGAGGCCTTCCGCCTCTTCCGGGGTTATCCGGTCGGTCTTGTTCAGCACGACCAAAGTCGGTTTTGTATCGAGTTCAAGGTCTTGCAGGAGCTGCTGCACGGTGGCGAGTTTCTCCGCAACGTCCGGGCAGGCGCCATCGATTACGTGCAGGATGAGGTCCGCCTCGTGGAGTTCCTCGAAGGTGGTGCGGAACGCGGCCATGAGATCCGGCGGCAGACTGCGGATGAAACCCACCGTGTCCGTGATCACCACCTCGCGCTCGCGGGGAAACCGCAACCGCCGCGACACGGGGTTCAAGGTGGCAAACAAGGCATCCTCGGCGATGACCTCGCTCTGGGTCAGGCTATTGAGCAGGGTGGACTTGCCGGCGTTGGTGTAGCCCACAATAGACACGATGGGCACGCCCTTGCGTGAACGGGCGCCCCGGCGCAGTTCACGCCGCTTACCAAGCTTGTTCACTTCGCGCTCGAGCTGGGCGATGCGGTCGCGCGCGCGCCGCCGGTCCACCTCGAGCTGCGTTTCACCGGGACCACGCCCGCCGATGCCGCCAGTGAGGCGCGAGAAGGCGGTGTGCTTCTGCCCGAGCCGCGGCAACAGGTAGCGCAGTTGTGCCAGCTCGACTTGCAGCTTGCCTTCCCGGGTGGTGGCATGCTGTGCGAAAATGTCGAGGATAACCTGGGTTCGATCCAGCACCTTCAGATCGGTAAGTTCCGCCAGGGCCTTCACCTGCGACGGCGAGAGGTTCAAATCGAACACGATCACCTCGGCGCCAAGCTGCATCGCCTTGATGAGCGTCTGCTTCAGCTTGCCCTTGCCCATGACGAACTTCGGGTCGGGGGAGCGGCGCTGGATAAGCTCATGTACCACTTCGATCCCGGCGCTCCGGGCCAGCTCGCCCAGTTCCGCCACGCTGTCCCGCGCCACGGTGCCGTTGTGCGTGGATACATGCACCAGGATGGCGCGGTCGCGGTTGTCGCCGGCGCGGCGCGGTTTGCGGTGCCGCTCGAACTCCTCCTCGAGCGCCTCGATCATGGCAGGGAAATCGTTCGCCAACTCGTGTACCGTGGTGGGCGGCAGCACCTGCCACGGCTCGCCCGCGGCGTTGTCCGGCAGCAAGTGCGCCATGTGCAAGGCGCCGGGCAAGCCGTCCTCCTGCACCTGGATCGCCGCCACCAGGTCGAGCCGCAGCAGCGCGAGGTCGGTGAGATCGTCATCGTCGAGCTGCTGGTGGCCAAGGTGGGTGTGGACCAGGCGAAGCCCAACCAGGCGATCGCGGCCGCGGCGCCGGATGTCAGGCAGGAAAAGGCCGCGGGCGTCGCCCACGATAACTGCGGTCACATTGCCCTTGCGGTTGAGGAGCAGGCCGACCTGGCGCTGGATGTCCCGCGACATTTCAGTCAGGGCGCGGGCCATTTCCTGCGTCACGACGCATTCCGAGTGGGTGCGCCGCTTCGCCAGACGCTCGAGTTGTTTCAACTGAGAGGCCTTCAGGCCACTGAGGTTTCCGGTTAGCAGGGGTACATATCCTCCGGTTGCGGTTTATCCAACCTGCGAAACTCGTTCGGAAAACCGGGACGGAACCAAGCGAGTCTTCGATCGCGTGGGCTGTCCCATGTTTTCATTCTTCTTAAACGGTAAACGCCGAACAGGGGCAGAAAACACTGCCCTGTCCGGCTTTATACTGCGTTGCTGGCCTCGGGTGCAAGTCGTGCATGCCTGTATTCGTGCCCGGCTTGTGTTTGAGGCGTGTCAAAAGGACGACCTGCGGAGGCCGGGAAAAGACGTGGAGAGCGTGCCCAGGTATGGCAGGATTGCGCCGTTCGTCCACGTCATTGCCGTAGATAGAGGCCGCGCACCGGTAATCCATGCATCCTATACCTTTTCAGGCTTGCGTGCAGGGCCCAATGCCTTGGGCTGAGAGCACACAAAACCCCTTTTCTCCCGGCTTGCGCGCCAAGAACTTACGAAAAACTGGGGATAACCCAGACGGGCCGGGTGCCAGCTTGCCACGGGCGCGGCATAGCCGTATCATAGGCGATGGGTTTATGGAACAGCTTGGGGGAGAGGATGGTACGCCGGTGCTCATAGACGGCGTACGGAGGCAGCTATGTCGGCCACGCAGAAAGAGTATCGCTCGGCCATTGGCCAGGTGCTGGTAGACGAGGGAATCATCGACGAGGCGCAACTCAGGCGCGCATTGCGTATTCAGCGGTTGCTCGAGCAACCCAAGCAGTTCGGCGAACTCGTGGTGGAGCTGGGTTATGCCACGAAACAGCATGTGGCCGAAGCGATTGCCAAGCACGGCCAGCACATGCGCTTGGGCGAGATGCTGGTGGAGCAGGGGATCATTACGGGGGAATCGCTCGAGATGGCGCTGGCCCTGCAAGGGGAAAAGCAACTGCGGCTGGGTGAGGCGCTCATCGAATTGGGCGTGCTGAACGAGCGTACGCTCTTGCTCAACATTGCAAACCAGGCGCGCGTGCCCTACATCGAGCCGAGTTTCGGCATGGTCGAGAGCGGGCTGTTGCAGGGCGTCTCGCCGGATTTTCTCGATCGCAACCTGTTCCTTCCTTTCAGCCGGAGTGAGGAGGGCATGGTGACGTGCGTTGTGTCCAGCCTCGATGACGAGAATGCACGCCACGCCATCGAGGAGTTGTACCTGGGGCATTATCAGCTGGCGTTGGGGCCGGCCGACGCCATCAGGGCGACAATCGCCGAGTTTCGCGGGTTCAGTCAGCGCGCCCCCGCGGAAAAGGCCGCCGAACCCGCTACGGCTGAGGATACCGTGGTCCAATTGGTGCACCACATCCTCAAGCAGGCTATCGAGGAAGGGGCGAGCGATGTCCATATCGAGCCAATGGCGGACAAGATCCGCCTGCGTTACCGTATTGACGGGGTGCTGGTATACAAGACGGACCTGCCGTTGGATATGCTGCCCAAGCTCATCTCACGCATCAAGATCATGGCACAAGCCAACATTACGGAGCACCAGCGCCACCAGGGCGGGCGTATTATCTATGAGTACGACGGCAAGGACTTAGATTTGCGCCTCTCGGTTTATGTCACGGTCTTTGGCGAGTCGGCCGTCTTGCGCATTCTCAACAAGGAGATGGGCCTGGTCAGTCTCGATGAACTGGGCATGGTGTCCTCCATGCTCGAGCGCTACCGGGAAGATGTGCTCGATTTGCCGACCGGCGTGGTGCTTATCACCGGCCCAACGGGGTCGGGCAAAACCACGACATTGTATTCGAGCATCGACTATTGCAACGATATTTCCGCGAAGATTATCACCGCTGAAGATCCAGTCGCATACACTATCGATGGCATCGTGCAGTGTTCGATTTACGAGAAGGCCGGACGTGATTTCAGCGCTACGCTGCGTGAGATCGTGCGGCAGGATCCGGATATCATCGTGCTGGGTGAAATCCGAGACAAGACCACCGCGGAGGTGGCTATTCAGGCGGCGCTCACGGGCCACAAGGTTTACTCGACGTTCCACACGGAGGACACCATCGGGGGGCTTCTGCGCCTTATGGATATGGACATCGAGACGTTTCTCATCTCGTCGACGGTGATCTCGGTGTTGGCGCAACGCCTCTTGCGGCGGATTTGCCCGCAGTGCGCCGCGCCATACACGCCGGCGCCACGCGAGGTGCAGGCGGTCGGACTCGACCTGAAGGCCGTGCGCGAGTATGAGTTCAAGAAGGGGCGCGGCTGCAGCGCTTGTATGTACACCGGTTACCGCGGCCGGGTGGGCGCGTATGAACTGCTCATTCTCAATAACAGCATCAAGGATGCCATCCTGCAGAAGGCTACATCCCACGAGATTCGGCGGCTTTCCGTCGAGTCTACAGGCTTGGTGAGTATGCGTGAAGACGCGATCGCGAAGGTGATTCGTGGCGTGACCACCTTCGAAGAAGTCTTGAAGCACACGCCCCGGACCTTTTTGGTGCGCCCGCTGCGCCAGATTATGACCCTGTGCCAATAGCATGAATCAGGAGAGAACCATGGCCGAATGTCCCTTCTGTAAAGAGGCGTTGCATGGCGGCATGAAACCCGGTCAGAATCGTGTGTTGCGTGCGTGTACCGCGTGCAAGAACCCGTATATTGTGGTGCGCGAGGGCGCCGCCCTTGCCACACACCCGATCGACACCGTGCAGGATGTCCGGGAAATGGCGCCGGAAGGCAGCATTGGCGGCGATCTCTTGGCGGAACTGCCGGAGGCCATGAAGCGCCTGCCCATGTTGCCGGAGGTTTCGCAGCGGGTGCTCAGCATGGTGCGTGATCCGGAGGCCTCGATGCAGGACCTGGCGAATCTCATTCGCGAGGATCAGGTTATATCGCTGGCCGTCATGCGGCTTGCGAACAGCCCGGTTTATGGCGGACTGAGCGAAATCACCGAGTTGAACACCGCCTGCGCGCGGCTCGGCATGAAAACCATCGCCAACACGGTGCAAGCCGTAGCTAATCGCAATCTCTTCATTACGGGTGATCAACGCCTGCGCACCTTCATGCAGCAGCTTTGGCGCCATGCCATCGCCACGGCTTACTGCGCAGAAGAGGTGGCGCGCATTCGCGCCGAGCCGAACACGGATCTGCTTTTTCTGGGCGGGCTTTTGCACGATGTCGGCAAGGTGGCCTTGCTCGAAATCGTGACCAATGCCCGTTCGGGCGCTCTCAGCGCGTTGCGCGACAACCCGGATCTGCTGCGTGAAGTGCTCGACGGCTTCCACACCTTGGCCGGGCTGCACGTGGTGCAGGCGTGGGGGCTGCCGCCCGAGTTCCACATGCTTACTTTCTGCCACGAGGACCCCGCGCTCTGCTTCGATGAAGGCATTCTCGACCGGGTGCATATTGTGGCGTTGGCCAATGTTGTCGCGAAGGCCGAAGGCTTTACCGTATATGATCAGGCCGAAGACACCATGTTGATCGGGCACCCCTCGACACGGCACCTCAATCTAGGCGATGTGAAGCTCGCCTCGTTGCGTGTCGATCTGACGGATCGGCTCGAGAGCATTATACAAGCGCTATCGCAACCCGCCAGCTGACAGGCCAATAGAGAGGATTGCACCGTGGCGTACTGCATGCTCGCCTTATTGTTGTTCGCGCAGCCGCTTGGGCCCGGCCGGTCGATGGGCCTCAGCGCCGAGACCTGGATCGATGCGGGTAGTTTCGGCGCGTTGCATGTGGTCATTCCCGAGGACCCGAGCCCCCTCGAGCAGCGCGCTGTCGAGACGTTTCAGAAGTACTGGCAAGCGTGCACCTTTAAGGCAATCGACGCCAGCCCGACCAACGCGGGGCGCATCAATGTGTGGCTGGGCCGTGACGCCTTGAACGCGGATCTCGTGCCGCACAGGGATATGGAAGCCCTCGGCGATGACCGGTTCCTTGTGCGTGCTTTCGTACCCGGAGCACGGGCACGCTCATTGGGTGCGGAAAAGCAGCTCATAATCGCGGCGAATTCGGATCATGCCACGCTCAATGGGGTGTATGAGTTTTTCCGGCAGGCTTTGAACGTCCGCTGGTTTGCCCCGGACTTTACACGCACGCCCTCCCCGGGTATCGGTATCGATCGGTTCGACATCACCTATGGTCCGGTTTTCGCATTTCGCGAGATCGGGTACCATGCGCTTTGGCCCGAGGCCGAAGAGTACCGCCACGCCCACGGGCTGCACCGGCCTGTGGCGCATGGGCCCTTCGGCGCACACACGTTCTATCACCTGCTGCCGCCGGACGAATACTTTGCCGATCATCCCGATTACTATGCAGAGGTAAACGGTGAACGCACCGCTCCCACCGGCAACTGGCGCACTGTCACCTCGGAAAACGCGGCAGCGCGCGGCGCGGCCCAGCTCTGCTGCACGAATCCGGCCACGGCCCAGGCCGTGCTGCGTGAGGCCGTTGCGCTTATCGAGACCGGGCCGGATCCGGAAAATCCAGCAGTGACCGCGCGGCGGCGCAATGTCATGGCTCATCCGGACAGGAAGGTTGTAAGCGTCTCGCAAATGGACTGGGGCGGGGCATGCACGTGCGATACATGCCGCGCGGCGGATGCCCGGGCGGAATCGCCCATGGGCTCGGTGTTGGTGCTGGTGAACCGCGTGGCCGAAGGACTCGAGCAAGCGTTTCCCGGCGAGGGGTACAAAGCGCACACGTTGGCCTACCGGCACACACGTCCTGCGCCGCAAGATATCCGCCTCCGCGACAATGTGATCGTGCAGCTTTGCAGTGTCGAGTGCGATTTCAGCTGGCCTTTGGATGATCCGGAGAGTGCGGTGAACCGCGCGTTCATGCGCGATCTCGAGCGCTGGTCTGGGCTCACCGATGACCTGTACATCTGGAATTATGCTGCCAACTTGGGCCATCCGTTGCGTGCACACCCGAACCTGCACGTTATTCAGCAGAATCTGCAAATGCTCACACAGTACTACGTGACCGGCGTATACGAGCAGGGCTGGGCGGAATCCGGCACCGAGCTGGCCGAGTTCGCGCCCCTGAGAAGTTATGTGCTCTCGCGCTGCACCTGGGACCCGGACCTCCCCGGCAGCATGCCCAGGAACGAATTCAACCGCTGGTACTACGGCAAAGCCGCGCCGCATATCAACGCCTATATCGACCTGATTGCCGGGGCAGTCAAGGAAAGGGGCGTTTACCTTCATTGCTTCCAGGACACGTATTGGTTCGACGCGCCGCTGCTGGCCAAGGCGAACACCCATTTCGATGAGGCGCTTGCGCACGATCTGCCAGAGGATGTGCGCCGGCGTGTCGAAATCGCACGTCTGCCCGTGCAGTTCGCGGCACTCACCGCCCCGCCCACGCTCAGGGCGCCAGAGGGGAAGTTCGTGCTCGAATACCCGCCAGCTCCCAGGCTCGCTGATTTCCTGGCGGACCTGCGGCGTCTCGGCTTCGACCCTGAGCAGAACCCCGCCTATGACCTGGCGGCGCATGTGCGGCGGGAAGCAAGACACCAAGCAAAACGGCAGCGCAAGACCTACGACCGCGTGATTCTCGAGAATGAGCGTTACCTTGTGTGGGTCGTGCCCGGGTTGTCGGGCGCAGCCGTGCGCTGGCGCGACAAAGCAGCCGGCGCCGAGCTGCTGCGTGGTTTCAAGAACTATGGAGCCGGTCCTGGCACATGGGCGGTGCGGTACCATGGCCCCGGTGTGGACACGGAGACCGCGGCGAAAAGCTGGGAAGTGGTTGAGCAGAATTCGGCCGCGGTAACCCTCGCCGCTACGGGCCGCGATGGCCTCGTGTTGCGCCGCACGTTTACGCTCGCAGGGGATGCGCTCACCGTGTCCCTGTCCGTGAACAACCCCAACGGCATTCGCCTCGTGCCGGCCATCGAGGAAGGCCCCGTGCTCTTCGCACCGGACGCGGAACGCCCCCAACTTTGGCTACAGAGGGAAGAGGGCTGGGAGCAGCGGCCGCTCGATGCACATCGCCTCGGGTTGCCCGTCGATGCCGCAGATGTCGCCGCGGCGCCCGGCATGCCCTGGGCCGTGTATCTGCCCGCGCAGAATCTCACCATCACGGCAGCGCCGGCCGCCGAGGCGGCCATCGAAAGCCGGTCGTACTATTGGAACGGCGAGCACAAGGCGCAACAAGCCAATCTCGCGTTCATCATGGAGACGCAACCCCTCGCCCCCGGCAAGACGCGCACGCTCACGGCCACCTACCGCACGCACACCGGCCAACCCGGCGGCTGAGAATACGCCTTATGAAGGGCGTTTACGCGGGAAATGGGGGAGCGGTTTGCACGCAGGTCTTCGTGAAGACGCCACGGTCTTGCCCTGGTTCGGTCAAAGACCGGCCGGAAGACTCGGGAGGCCTCTCGAGACGGTGCGCCGGGCGTGGAATTACATGCCGAGTCCGCCATCCACGGGGATGACCGCGCCGGTGATATACGCCGATTCGGGCCCAACGAGAAAAGCCACGGCGCCCGCCACCTCTGCCGGTGTGCCCGCGCGTCCGAAGGGAATGTGCGCGGTCGCCTCCGCTACCGCCTTTTCATCCATGCCGGCCGTCATCTCGGTGTCGATGAAGCCGGGTGCCACGGCGTTCACCGTCACATTGCGGGTGGCCACTTCGCGGGCGTAGGCCTTGGTGAAGCCGATGAGTCCGGCCTTTGCCGCCGCGTAGTTGGTTTGCCCGGCTTGGCCGCGTATGCCGACCACGGACGCAATGTTCACGATGCGGCCATAGCGCTGGCGAAGCATGCCCCGCCCCACGGCGCGGGTGCAGTAGAAAGCGCCATCGAGGCTCGTGCGCAACACGTCTGCCCACGCCTCATCCTTCATGCGCATGAGCAAGCCATCGCGCGTGATACCCGCGTTGTTTACGAGAATGCTTACCGGCCCGAGGTCTGCTTCGACGTTTCGGACGAGCGCATCCACCGCGGCCGCATCGCCCACGTCGCACGTGTAGCCGTGTGTGTCGCCGCTCAGGGCCACGGCGGTTTCGTGTACCGAAACGTCGTTGCGCCCACAAATAGCCACGCGGACCCCCTCGGCGATGAGCCGCGCTGCGACGGCCCGGCCGATGCCACGGGTGCCGCCGGTAACGAGCGCTACCTGCTTATGCAGTGCCGTCATCGTGATGAATCTCCCCGGCCAGGGCGTCAACCGCGGCCAGTGAATTCGCCGGCGATACTACCGGACCGTCTTGCATGCGTTTGGCCAGCCCTTGCAATGTCGTGCCCGGCCCTACCTCGACACACGCCCTGCCCGAAATATGCGCCATGACATCCGTCCACCGCACGGGTGCATACAATTGCTGCGCCAGGAGCCCGCGAATGTCTTCCGGGTCGTCCACGGGACCGCCGCGCACGGAGGAGATGAAGGTAGTCCTGGGGGGTGCGATGCGCATGTCCGCGAGAAGGGGGCGCAGCTTTTCCGCGGCTGGCCGCATGAGCCACGAGTGAAAAGGCCCGGAGACCTTGAGCGGCAACACGCGTTTTGCCCCCGCCGCCTTCAATGCCTTGGCGGCTTGTGCCAGCCCGGCTTTCGTTCCGGTAATGATGGTTTGTGCTGGGCCGTTGAAATTGGCCACCTGCGCTTCTACCGGAAGTGTTTGTTCGACCGTTTCCGCGGCAAGGCCCATTACAGCCGCCATGCCGCCCGCCGGCACGTCCTCGCTCATCGCCTTTGCCCGGGCCTGCACGAAGTGCAACGCGCCACCGAAGGTCAGTGCCCCCAGCGCCACCAGCGCGGCGATTTCGCCGAGGCTGTGTCCCGCGGCGCCGGTGGGGGAGAGGCGCCGGGCCTGAAGGTCCGCCGTGATAGCACACTCGACAGTAAGGATCGCCGGCTGCGCTGTGGTGGTTTTATTCAGCGTTTCCGCCGGTCCGGAAAACAGGGTGTGCAGGAAACCATCGGGCATGGCCGCCGCGGCTTCCTCGAAAACGGCCCTTGCGGGGGCCGAGTTCTCATAAAAATCCTGCCCCATTCCGGAGCTTTGCGCCCCTTGGCCGGGAAACAGATAACAGGTCATGCCTGTTCCGCCGCATGTTTGCACTCAGGCGCCGCCTGCTCGAGCACGCGCAATTCCTGGATGTTCTCCTGGATGTGATCATTGAGTTTGTTGTCATGCGCCACGATGGTCCCGTGGATCGCATTGGCCACGCCCTTGGCAGTCACGCTGCCGTGGAGAATGATCACCAACCCATTGATGCCCAGCAGCGGTGCGCCAGGATACTCGTTGGGGTCGGCGCGGCGCTTGAGGCTCTTGAGCGCATTGCGCGCGAGCACGGCGCCGATCTTGCTCATCGAGGACCCCTCAAATTCCTCGCGTATCATCTTGCCCATAAAACCCGCCACCGCTTCACTGGTCTTCAGGAACAGGTTGCCGATAAACCCGTCGCAAACAGCCACATCCGCCGCGCCGCTGTAGAGGGCTTTGGGTTCCATATTGCCAATGAAGTTTACATGCGGCGCAGCGGTGAGGCTGCGGTGCACCTCTTTGGCGACATGGGTTCCTTTGAGCGCCTCCTCACCTATATTGAGCAGGCCAACCCGCGGTTCCTCGACCCCAAGCGCGAAATGGGAATAGGCGATGCCCATCTCCGCGAATTCGCACAGGTGCCGGGCTGTGCAATTCACGTTGGCGCCCAGATCGAGGATGGACACACTGCCGGTCATCGTGGGCAGCGCCTGGCAGATAGCCGCCCGCGAGACGCCCTCGAGCGCACCCACCATCGCACGCGATGCAATAACCACCGCGCCCGTGTTGCCCGCGCTCACGACAGCGTCGGCCTCGCCGTGTTTCAGGCGGCGCAAGGCCACCAGCAGCGACGAGTCCTTCTTCTTGCGCACCGCGAGGGGGGGCGCATCGTCCATGGTGATATGCTCGGAAGCATGGACCACCTGCACGTTGTGGTGTTTGTCCTGCTGCTCGAGTTCGGCCGTAATTGCCACTTCATCACCGACAAGGGTAATTTCCGCATCGGTGTCATGGCTTGCCATGACCGCGCCCGCCACCTCCACGGAGGGGGCGTTATCCGAGCCCATGGCATCCAGTACGATTCGCATGGGGTTATCTCCTGCCGCGATTCGGTGGCGGCACAGGTGTCGCTATGCCTGCGGCCCCATGCGCCAGCGAGTAGCAGCGCTGTATGAACCTATCTGCGTGACCCGCCAGGACGCAACCTGCCGCTGCGTTGCGTGCCACGCGCAAATGCCGCCCCCCACAAGGCATCAACAGTACAACACCGGCAGCGGCATGGCTGCCGGTGTTCAACACGGTCGTTTCGTGTGTTAGTCGTTCTTGGGACTGACGACGAGGCGGTCTTTGTAATGGCCGCACTTGGGGCATACGCGATGCGGGCGAATTCGCTCACCACAGCTCTGGCACTCGGTGAGGTTGGGCGATTTCATCGCATGGTGCGAGCGGCGCATATCGCGCCGGGTCCGTCCGGTTCTGCGTTTGGGTACAGGCACCGTTTCATTCCTCCGTTGGCTTCTTCGCGAGATCGGGATAAAGGTCGGCCAGTTTTGCCAAGCCCTTATGCGTTCCCGGCTCCGGTGTTTCTTCCGTCTCACAGCCGCACGGCCCTTCGTTCAGGTTCGCGCCGCAACGGCTGCACAATCCTTTGCATGCTTCCCGGCATACCATCTTCACTGGCTCCGTCATCGCCAGTTCTTCCCAAAGCGGTTCATCCAGGTGAACGATGCCGCCGGTCACGCGCCAGGGAAGCACTTGCTGCGCCTGCGCCTCCTCCTCCTCTTCATCGTCTTCGCCGTCCCACAGTTGCGGGATATCATCCTCCACCGTTGTGGCAAAGTGCCACATCACGTCTATTTCCGCCACATTTTCGGCTTCTGCCAGACAGCGGTGGCATGTGCCATGATACGTACACCGAACGCGGCCGGCAAACAGGTATTCGCCGCCCACTTCCGAGAGCACGCCATCGATGGCCGCTTCATCGGCCGGTAACGGGGCGACATTGGGCGGCGTAAGTGCTTTCATCGAAATCGTTTCGGCAACCGCCAGCCCGTTCTCCGGAACCGTTACCACGGGAATGCGCAGTGCATCCAACATAATACCTCTGTGGGGGGTAGACGCGGCCCAGACCGCATAACTTTAGCACAATGACAGCAACAACTTCAACGATTCAGCGCACCGGCGTCACGGCCCGGTTGCCAAGGGAGCCTCCTGGTCGAGAAAGGGGACTGTGTAGGCGGCAGAGGGTAACACATAGTAGCGCGGCTGTGCGATGCCGGCGGCCCGCAGCTCCGCCACGGCGTCTGTGACGGCGGTGGCGAGATCGGGGGCTTTCCGGCCGCCCATGGCGGCCACCTCTTCGCCGGAAAGCTCGGTAATGAATGTGGTTATGCGCGCCTTGCCGATGGTCGAGAGCGCGGTCTGCCCGTTAATCTCCGCGTTCTGCCGCAGTTCGGCGATAATGGCCTGGCGGCTGCCGTAGCCAATCCACTGGGCGAACTTATTGCCACCGTAGCCTTCGGGCGTCCGTGCTGCCAGCACAATGCGGCCTTCCGGGCGTACTGCCTGGTAGGCGTTGAACAAGGCCTTGTGGCTTTGCACCCAGTTCTTGGCCGGCCCGGCGGAGGCGATCACCAGGTCCGCCAACTCGGCGATGTTTACGGCGAAAAGACGGTGTGCATGCCGGGTGGCGGCGGCGTGGGCTTCCGTGAGGCCGCCCGCGTATATCCCCGCGATAGCGCCATCGCGGTTGAGCACGGTGTTCACCAGCAGATCGCAACGGCAGAAGTCTGCCGCCTCCTGCATATCCTCCGCCACGGGGTTGCCTTCCATGGCGCCGATGCGGACATTAGGGTTGAGGGTCTCGTCGGTCGGGTGGAGGTTGCGGGCGTGGTTCATGGCGATGGAGTCCGCCGCCGCTATTCCCGGCAGAATCGACTTCCGGCCGCCACCGAAACCGCCGAAATAGTGCAGCACCACCGCGCCGGTCACGATGACGCGATCCGATTCGACGACCCGGCGGTTGAGGCGCACCCGGGTGCCGCGGGAGGTTGTGCCAACTTCCACAAGCTGGGCCTCGTCGTGTGGGGCATGGGGAAACGCGCACGCCTTGAAGCGATCGAAGACTTCTTCCCCGAGAATCTGCGCCTGCTCATCAGGTGTCGGCGGGCGGTGCGTGCCGGTGGCGAATACGAACTGGATATTCTGGTCTGTTGCGCCCGCTTCGCGCAGGTAGTCCAGGAGGGTGGGCAAGAGCTGGTCGATGCCCGTGTGGCGAAAGGCATCTGACACGATAATGGTCACACGCTCTTCGCGGTCTATCGAGAGCGGTTCGACCGTGCCAATGGGATTCGCCAAGGCCTCGCAGAGTGCCGCGCCCGGATTGTTCACGGCGGGCGCATCGGCTACATCGAGCACGCCGAGGCACACGCCGGGCGGCGGCACGGCCTCCAGGACGCCGTGACCATAGGGAAGACGTATCTTTTTGCGTATTGCCACAGGTTCAGCCTAACACAGGTGAGCGAATGGCGGGAATCACCGGCTTCGTGCCTTACACGCCGGATGGAGCACAGAAACACAAGAGAATTGCCCGGAAAAATCGGGGCAGCCCATGCGCTCCCTCCTTCGCTGGGAAGCTTCGGCAGGGCAGGCGGGGGGGACTCGCTTGGTTCTGTCCCCATTTGCCTTGGGTTGTGGGCGTCGCCCACGTGGGCAATTAGTGCCTTAGGCACTGACTCGTATAAAGAACAACAAGAAGTTATTCGGGCAC
>CAZMVU010000007.1:0-58054 GCA_964569295.1 uncultured Nitrospirales bacterium | reverse complement strand
AAGAGTCGCGCGGATAGTCGTACCGGGGGCTGCACACCACGTGGTGCAACGGGGGAACAACAAGCAGGATGTCTTCTTCGTTGATGACGACCGGCGCGTGTACTTGGCGTTGCTGCGGGAGCAGGGGTGGCGGTTCGGGTTGCGGGTGGACGGTTATTGCCTGATGACGAACCACGTGCACGTGGTGGGCGTACCAGAGCACGAGGAGTCGCTCGCCAAGGCCGTCGGCCGGACGCATTCCCTCTATTGCCAATACGTGAACCGGATGCACGGGCGCAGCGGGCACCTGTGGCAGAACCGGTTCTTCTCGTGTGCCATGGACGACGCCTACGCCCACAACGCACTGTGCTACGCCGAGTTGAACCCGGTGCGCGCGGGCATGGTGAAGAAGGCGTGGGACTACCCTTGGTCAAGCGCGCCGGCGCATTGCAGGGTGGAAGCGGACGCGCCGTTACTCGACCTGGCGGCATGGTTCAAGGAGACGAGCGCAAAGGACTGGAAGGCCACGCTCAAGGAGGCCCTCCGCGACAAGGCCGCGCTGGAGCGCATCCGGCGCAGTACGCACACCGGGCGTCCGCTCGGCAGCGACCGTTTCCTGAGCAAGATCGAACACGCGCTCGGCCGTCGCGTCCGCGCGCAGCCCGTTGGTCGGCAAAAGGGCTGGCGGAAGAAGAAAGCGGGCACGGAGCGCAAGGCACGGCAAACAGTCTCCGATAAACGGTGACTGTCCCCTTTTAGTTGAGCTCCGGGCGCCGTCACGGCAAAATAACCGACTTATAAGCACCAGTAATGTGTAGGCCCTGCTACCGAAACGTTTCTATATTGCCGCTCAGTGCGATTCGTGATAGGATGTGAAACACACGGGCTGAACGGTAAGCACCCAATACGCTTATCAATGGGGAGGGGATGAAATGAACCACACCCGCCGCGCGCTCGCCTTGGGCGCTTCTTTTGTCTTGCTGGCGGCCGTACCCGCCGGCGCCCAGTACCACAGCGCCGACTCCGACCAGACCAGGACCGTCAACCTGTCGGAGCTGTTGCGCATTATTCAGTTTTTCAATACGGGCGCCCTCCACTGCGACAGCGCGACCGAAGACGGCTATGCCCCGGGCACTTTTCCCCTTCCACCGATCTGCGAACATCATTCAAGTGACTATGCACCCGCCGATTGGTCCATCAACCTCACCGAGTTGTTGCGCGCCATCCAATTCTTTAATGCGGGCGCATATCACATTGCCTGCGATACCGAAGATGGTTACCGGCCCGGCCCCGGCGAAGACGAGGTATGCGGCGGCGAAGGCGAGGGCGAGGGTGAATGGGAAGGCTATTACGAGATTGAGGGCGCCTTTTGGGAAGGCGAGGGTGAAGGCGAGGGTGAGGAAGTGTCCGAACCGGGAACCTACGGCGGCGGGAGCGGCAGTGCCGAAGACCCCTACATCATCGCAACGCCCGCCCATCTCGTGGAGATGGGCCGGTTCATTCATCGCATCGACTGGGACAAGCATTTCGCCCTGACCCAGGATATCGACATGGCGGGCGTTGCGGATTTTTCGCCCATTGGGCAGGGTCAATGGCATTACTGGAAGGACCTTATCGGTGTGCCTTTTACGGGCCACTTCGCCGGCGGCGGGCATATCGTGCGAAATTTGACCATCGATACGCCGGACAGCGATTGCGTAGGGTTGTTCGGCTATGTCGAGGCCGACGGTGTCATTCAGGACCTTGGGGTGGTCAATGCGACCATTCGGGGCCGCGAAGATGTCGGTGCCTTGGCGGGCAACTTTCGCGGCGAATTGTCGCGGTGTTTCGCCGTTGCGGATGTTACCGGCAGTTCCTACGCCGGCGGCCTGGCCGGCGCGCTCGTCGATGCCACGGTCACGAGCTGCTACGCCAGGGGTACTGTTGCGTCTGGATACATGGCGGGCGGCTTGGCGGCGTTTGGCAGCGGCCTCATTACCGCCTGCTATGCGGCTGTGGCGGTGACCGCGGACCCCGCCGGAGGCCTTCTTGGCTGGGGCAGAGAAGACGGCGTCACAAACGGTTGTTTCTGGGATGTGGACGTGGCCGGTCTCCTCGAAAGTTTGGCGGGCCGTGGTCTAACGACAAGCGATCTGCAGAAGCCACTGTACCTGCAGTACGCGGGCTGGGCTGACTATGATTGGGTGATGGAAGCGGGCGCGTATCCGATACTCGCCTGGCAGGATGACACGCTTCCGCCCATACCCGAACTCGGGCCCGTGCCCCTCGCCGGAAGCGGCACGGTGGAAGACCCGTATCGGGTGGGCTCCGTGGCTGACTTCACGCTGCTCTCATGGCATCCCGGCGTGCTCGATGCCCACATTCGGCTCGATGCCGATATTGATTTCGGGGGTGCGGCGCTCTATCCCATCGGTGTGGGCACGCCGTTCACCGGCACGTTTGACGGCGATGGCCATACGCTTCGAGATTTCGTGTTTAGCCGTCCAGGTCATTTCATAGGCTGCGGCCTTTTCGCTGCAATAGGGAGCGCCGGGGTTGTGCGCGAACTCAACATCGAGACGGAAGCCGTCGCGGTGCGCGGTGTTTTCGGCTTGCTGGCGGGACGCAATGAAGGCCTTGTGGAATCCTGCCTGGTTTCAGCATCAGCGACCCAAGGGCCATGGGAAAGATTTGGCATGCTCGTCGGTGAGAACAGCGGGACCGTCCGTATGTGCGGGGCAGCGGTTTCGATTCATGCCTCCGGATGTGGCGGGCTCGTCCACATGAACGACGGTGTAATTGAATCCAGTTATTTCAAGGCTGATGTGTCGGGCGATTCGGCCATCGCATGGTTTGTCTCTAAGAATACAGGTCAGATACGTACTTCCTATTCCATGGTGGAGGCAATTGACGAAAGCAGCGCCGATTTTGAGGCCAGCTTTTGCTCCAGCAACAGTGGCACCATCGTCATGTGCTACGCGTCGGGTGCGTCGGCCAACGGACTGGTTGACTATTCCTACGAGCTAGAAGGCGCGACAGCCTCTTTTGGGAACGCCGACGTATCCGGGCCGGAAGCGGGCTCTCAAGGTTGGGGACTTACGACGTCGCAACTCCAGGAGGTTCAGCTTTACCAGTACGCTGGCTGGGGCGGCAATGGCTGGGTCATGGAGGAGGGCTCCTACCCCCGGCTGGTCTGGGAGAACACGGGGGCGCCACCTATTCCGCCCCCCGGCGCTCCGCCGGTCCCGGGGTCCGGCACCGAGGCAGACCCGTACCGCCTCGAAACGCCGGCCGACTTTGCGCTCTTTACACGGCACGTGGGCTTCCTCGATGCGCACACGGTGGTGAGCGCCGAACTAGATTGCACGGGCTTGGTTCTCTACCCCATCGGCGACTTGGGCGAATTCACGGGCGTACTCGACGGCGGTGGGCATGCCATTCGGAATCTTCATCTTGAACTTCCGTTTCGCAAATACGTGGCCCTGTTCGTCCATCTGTATCCCGACGCGGTCGTGAAAAATCTGCGACTGGTCAACGCCAGCATCCATGGCGGCTACGAGACCGCGACGTTGGCACAACGCAATGACGGGTTGATTGCGGACTGCTTTGTCGACTCTCGTCTCGAGGGCGGCCCTTATCTCTCTGGCGCCGTTGAAGCGAACTATGGTGTAATCCGAGGCACGCAGTGCACTATCGCGATCGAAGCCCGGGCGAGAGCGGGACTGGTTTCGCACAATTACGGTCTTATCGAGCGCTGCCATTCTGAAGGTCAACTCCCGGCAGGTTGCCGCGGTGGACTTGTGTCCGTAAACGAATCGGAGGGGATCATCCGCCAGTCCACGGCCGCCTTTGATTTGAGTGAAGCGTGGCATACCGGTCTGCTCGCGGGACTCAACATGGGTCTCGTAGAGGACTGTGCCGCGACGGGTTCCGTGTCAGGCGGTGGAACCCTGGGGGGATTGGCGGGCACCAATGCGGGTGTGGTGTCGAACTCCACCTTCTCCGGCTCCGTAACCGGAACGGAAAGCAATCTAGGGGGGCTGCTGGGTGCCAACAAGGGCACGGTCTCTCGCTGCGCGGCATTCTCTGACGTTTCAGGCCAGCAAAACGTGGGGGGACTGGTGGGTTATCAAGAACGGGATGGGACCGTCTCGCAGAGTTATGCGACTGGCACGGTGCTGGGTGTTCGGTACGTGGGTGGCCTTATTGGCCAAATCTGGCACCCTTCTTACGGCATTGTCATGGCCGAAGACTGCCATGCCGCATCCGACGTTGTGGGAAGCACCATGGTTGGCGGGTTTGCTGGTCTTGAATATGGGGTTGTGAACCGATGCTACGCCGTGGGTTCCGTGGCCGGACAAGACGACACCGGAGGATTCGCGGGCTATTCCACTCGTGACGGCGAGGCGCTCTTCTGGGACGTCGAAACTTCCGGCCGCGATACGAGCAGTTCTGGCGTCGGCCTTACTACAGCGGAGATGATGCAGCGAGCCACCTTCGAAGAGGCGGGTTGGGACTTCGATACCGTCTGGGCCATCGACGAAGGTACATCGTATCCCTACCTGCAATGGACTACCGAGACCATTGAAAACGAGTAAGGCCGGGGACACCTGCTCGCGGTCCGTCCGAAACGGGTAAAACTCGCGAGGACAGGTCCTTTTTTGCTGCACTTCAAAGTAAACGGGAAGTAAACGGGGACGGGAAGTAAACGGGGACAGTCACCGTTTATATTGAGATTCCGCCCCTTTGCGGGTAGCATGGGTGCATGCCAAGAATCGCGCGGATAGTCGTACCGGGGGCTGCACACCACGTGGTGCAAGGGGGGAACAACAAGCAGGATGTCTTTTTTGTTGATGACGACCGGCGCGTCTACTTGGCGTTGCTGCGGGAGCAGGGGCGGCGGTTCGGGTTGCGAACAGTCTCGGATAAACGGTGACTGTTGCTAATTATAAGGCACGCACATTGCCCCGGTGCAGGAACCGAATGCCGTGGCAAGGCTTGCGCCTGTGCTAACTTGATCGCCGCCGCAGGGTACGCGTAGAATCTGACGCACGAAGTGCTTTTGGGATATGGGGGCTGATCCAGCGTAGCAAAACGGAAAATGCCTTTCATGCAGCAAAGCCACTTGTTGGCGCACGGCTTGGAGAAAGTGCGCGCCCTGCTTGGAGGCGATGACTGCACCTTCGAGCGCGAAGAGTTGTGTGCGTTGCGGGACTTCGTTGCGCCGCAGTTGGATCGCCCGGGCCTTTCCGAGCGCGAGCGCCATTCCTACGAACAGATAGCCGAAATTGTGCGAAACCACGGGGCGCCCTACGGTATAAGCGGGCCGCCGCCGCCGGACGATGCCCGCCGCGAAACGGGCCTGCGCGTCACCCTCGACAAATTTACCGAGAAGCGCTTCACCGAGGTCACCAAAGACGACCTCGATACATTGCGCAAAGTGCATCATCGGCTGGCCCACCTGCCCGAGAAGAAGCCGGCGCACCAGCAACTCATGGAGATGATGGGCGCCTGTCTCGCGGATTACCGGGCCTTCCTCGACGAACACGCCGCTGCTGCCGAGCTGCCCATGGGCACGGCGGAGGCTCAGCAACCGGTAATCACCGCTGTGCCCCTCGAAGGGCGTGAGCGCACCAGCGCGGACTTGTTCGCCGAGGCGCCCAGACAGCAGGTCACGGAACTTGACACGCATCCCGTGGACCTGCGGGTCCGGGTATGCGAACTCGACGGGGACCACACCATCCAGGGCGACATTCCCGAGGGCTGCCTGCTCATCGTGAAGCAGGGCGGGGTCCAGATCCACGGCTGCTCGCACGGAAACGTATCGGCCGACGGCGGGATCGTTGTTCACGGCAGTGCCGGCGAGGGCTGGCTGGTTTCCGCCCAGGGCGATATTGCGGTGGACCGCGTATTGCCGGGTGCGCACCTCATGGCCCGCCGGGGCAGTGTGCAGTGTGCGGGCATGGAAGGCCCCGAGCTGATTGTGTGCGGCGGTTCGTTGCGCGTGTCGGAGGGCGTGCGCGGTGGCGTACTGGCGGCGCGCGACATGGAATTCGGGGGGCCGGTAGTGGATGTCACCCTGCATTGCGCCGGCCCCGTCGCTGCCAAAGAACTGGCTGGCCGTAACGCGACGGCCACAGTGATACTGCAGCGGTACATCAGTCTGCACCATTTCGGCTTTCCGAACGAACCGGAAACCGCCGATACGCTGCGCGAACTCAACGCCTGCGACTTCAAAGCCGGCGCCCAGCAAGCCATGGCCGAAGCGTTGCAGCGCGACCGTATGCACTGTATGCGGGCGCTTCTCTTCAGCCTCGGCGCGCACAGCAAGGCCGCGTTCGGCCTTATTGACTTGCGCGATGCCCAGATACGCCATGCCCTGCTCGGCGCTGTGCTTGGCGTCGGCCAGGAACTGCACAATGGGGTACTCGAAGCCCTCGAGTTCGATGCCGACTCCGCCAACCGCAATATCGGCGCCCAGGTGGATGCCTGCACGTCCCTGCTCGATGACTTCGAACAGAAGCGCATCGCATCTTTGCCCGCAACCCTCATGCGCGACGCGGGCAACGATGTGGTAACCGCTATTCGCCATGTCAAGAGCGCCGCGAAGAAAATGTGCGAGGCCGGGCGCAAAGAATCCAGTCTCATCGAGCTGCTCGATGCCCTGGCCGACCGGCTCAACGGGTTCGAGACCGCCGCGAACGACGCCGCCGAGGAAGTCGCGGCCTATGTCGAAGAATTCCCCCGTGAACTGTTTGCGCACCTCGAGGACAACCTTGACGCTCTGCGTGCGCGCGTGGCCGAGGCCCTGGCACAGGAACAGGGCGCACGCGGACAGGCCCGCGAAGTGCAGGAACTCAAGCAGCGTATCGAAAAGCTCGAACACGCTCTATCCCATAGCGCTGCCCAATGCCAGGCGGACGACGCGACGCGCGACGCGCTGCGCCGCCGCCTGGCCGAAGCGGGCGCCGTTATCTTCGGCGATACCTGGCCCGGCAAAGCCAGTGTGCGCGCCGGCACCTTCGGAAAGGGGGTCATTGTAGGCCTTTCACCGTTGCGCCGGGACGGTGCGGACAGGCCTGTTGGACCATTTGTGAGTGTGCCGGAATCACGAGAGACGGAAACGTGTTATGAGCGCAGTGGCCATAGCGTGCGCCCCGTCGAGACAGGCGCGGAATCCTGATGGCGCACCGGGTGTCCGGGACCGGACAGGGCTGTATGCCAAGCCAGTTGATTTGACAAAGATGATTAAAACTGGTAGGATACAATCCTTGGTAGAGGCCGTGTTAGGGCGTGTGACACACGGGAAATGAGAAGGTTGAGCAACAGCAGTCTTTTTCTCTTTAGCCCCGAGGAGTCCATATTCGGCTTGTCGTGGAGGGAAGCACGCAGGGCGTGCTGGTCGACCGCGCCGCGCAACGCATATCCCGCCAATGGCATAGCGAAGAAGGCTTAGTCTATAGGGATCATAGGGTACTACTTTTCATTGACATGGGAGGAACTTCAGGAGTATGCGAATGCGAAAGAAAGGCTTCACACTAATCGAATTGCTGGTGGTCATTGCGATCATCGGCATCCTGGCCGCGATCCTGCTTCCGGCGCTTGCACGTGCCCGCGAGGCGGCCCGCCGGTCCAGTTGTCAGAACAACCTCAAGCAATGGGGTATTGTGTTCAAGATGTACGTGAACGAGGATCCGGGCGAGCGCTACCCGCCGCTTCAGGTTCTCGATCACGCCGCCATGGAAAACTTGCCTGGAAGTGACAATAGCAGCGAGGGCGTGTTCGACCTCGCGGCCGGCCCGTCGATAAACACCATTTATCCCGAGTATCTGACGGATCCGTCTATCGCGATTTGCCCGTCGGACGCCACGGAAGATATCGATTACCTGCAGAACGACCAGGGCGAGTTCATTCTGAATCTCGAGCCGGAGAAGATTGACGCCAGCTATGCCTATCTTGGCTGGGTGTTGGACCGCCTCGGTTATGCCACGGGCACCTACGCCGACTATTCGCTGGTGCAGGACATCATATCCCAGCTCGGTGGCGGTACGGTGGATTCCAATACCATTGTCGATGCCCAGCTCGGCGAAGCGGCCACGCGCCTGTTCGAAAAGGTCGCGACCGATGCCTTGGCGCTCATAAGCAGCTACGACCCGGAGGCCGCGACGCGCGCGCTGAAGACGGCTGACGACGACCTCGATGATATCCCCACCAACCTGGGTAATGGCGGCAGCAACACCATTTACCGGCTGCGTGAAGGTATCGAACGCTTTCTCATCACCGACATCAACGACCCTGCCAAGACTTCCCAGGCCCAGAGCACGGTGTTCATCATGATGGACCAGCTTGGTGCGGAAGGCGAGGGCGTCGCGTTCTTCAACCACGTGCCCGGCGGATGCAATGTCTTGTATCTCGACGGCCATGTGGACTACGTGCGCTATGTATACAGCGGCAATGCATCTGACCCGGGCGGCACGCCCCCTGTTATCGCCGGTGTGGCCAGCATCGTCGGCGCAATCGCGAACGTAAGCTGATAACACACACGTTGCCCGCTTGGGCAATCACACGCAGGATAAGCTGAGCGCGGGCCTCCGGGATATCGGGGGCCCGCGCCTCGTGTTTGTGCGGGCGGCCGCACGGTGCTCCCCTGCGCGGTCCTCTTCAGACACACATTCCACCATGCGCTGCACCGGACCCAGTGCATAACGGCGGTCATACCTTTCGGCCTAAGTTATTGCCTTGCTGGATGTTCGCAATCTTTCACACCCTGGGCAGCACGGGCGGAAACACCGGCGTTCCCATCCGTAGGTCTTGCCCTTTATTTGTATGCTATTTGTATTTATGGGAATGCTAATTTACGGGAATCCTGTTTTTCACAGGCACATCATTTCGAATTCGCGCCTGTAATTTTCGCGTGAACCTATAAGAAGTCCCCCAAAAGGGTTGACCTTTTCCGGCTTTTGCTGTATGCTGACGCAATGAAGTTTGCGCACGCACGCTGGCATGGCTTGCGTTCCCATAGCGGGTCGTGTATGGTGCGGACGGTGACGGGAAGAGACTTCGCCGTTGCAGGTCGAGAATGACGAGGCGCGGCCGCGGCGGACACGAACGGCAACGGCCTACGCCTGCACCGAGAGACGCCGGAAACATAACGGCTACACCCAGGCAGTAAGTAATACAGGTTCTAATGCCCCCTCGGGGCGTGTTGTTATACCTGGTCGCATTACTAACCAAAGGAGATATAGAATGCGAAAGAAGGGCTTTACACTTATCGAATTGCTGGTCGTCATTGCCATTATCGGCATCCTGGCGGCCATCCTGCTGCCGGCGTTGGCCCGGGCGCGTGAGTCGGCGCGCCGTGCCAGTTGCCAGAACAACCTCAAGCAGTGGGGCCTGGTCTACAAGATGTACGTCAATGAAGACCCGGGCGAACGCTTCCCGCACCTGCAGATTACGGATCCCAATGAGGATCCCGGCGACATGGACTCGATTGATCTGGCAGCCGGCCCCCAGGTCGACGCGATCTACCCTGAGTACCTGACGGACCCCTCCATCGCTATTTGTCCTTCGGACGCGGAAGATTCCGTCGAGGATCTGCAAAATGATCAAGGCGAGTTCATTCTGGATGAGGAGCCTGGCAAGATCGACGCGAGTTATGTGTATCTTGGCTGGGTGTTCGATCGCATGCTCGAGACCGGCACCGTCGACCAGAGCGCCATACCGCTGGTAAGCGACCTGATGGGCGCTATCGGTGAGGACTTCGACATACCTGCGGGCACCACGATCAATGGGCAGCTCGGGATTGGCCTCAACAGCCTGTTCGGCGAGGCCCTCGACGCACTCACGGGCGGTGGTAGCGAACCGATCGGCGTGAAGGCCCGCAAAGTAGCCGACAAGGATCTCGATGTGTCTGAGCCCTACGGCAACGGCGGCGGCACCACGATCTACCGTCTGCGGGAAGGCATCGAGCGCTTCCTCATCACGGACATTAACGACCCTGCCAAGACCTCCCAGGCCCAGAGCACGGTCTTCGTCATGTTCGACCTGCTTGGCAACTCGGGCGCCGTGCGCTACTTCAACCACGTGCCGGGCGGCTGCAATGTGCTGTATCTCGACGGCCACGTGGATTACGTGCGCTATGTCTCGGGCGGGAGCAGCACTTCCGACGATGGGGCCACGCCGCCCGTGCTTCCCAGCGTCGCCACCGTCATCGGGGCCCTGACCTCCGCCAACTAATCCCGGCAAAATGAGTACTACTCTTTGGTAACCATGTCCCCCGCGCCACTCCGGCGGCGCGGGGGACGTCTGTTTTCCGGGAATTGATCGCACCGGATTCCGCGCAAAGTGCTTGCGTATCCCGGCCAAGTGCGCTATACTCGCCTGCATTGCCGCACAGCCGATTGGGGGAATGAAGGTCTTGCGGGCATCGTGCCAGCTACCCACGTTGGCGGAGCGGGACAAGACGTGGGCGAGCGTCAGTGTGACATACATAACGCGGTTGTTATATGCCCGTTGGCGGGCATCTTTCTTATATACAGTCGCATTACTAAGCAAAGGAGACATAGAATGCGAAAGAAGGGCTTCACACTAATTGAACTGTTGGTCGTCATTGCCATTATCGGCATCCTGGCGGCCATCCTGCTGCCGGCGTTGGCCCGGGCGCGTGAGTCGGCGCGCCGTGCCAGTTGCCAGAACAACTTGAAGCAGTGGGGTCTGGTCTTCAAGATGTACGTCAACGAAGACGCGGGCGAACGCTTCCCCCACTTGCAGTTGGTCAACAGCACCAAGGACCAGACCAACTTGGACTGCATCGACCTGGCGGCCACCGCCCAGGTGGATGCAATCTTTCCCGAGTACCTGACGGACCCGTCCATCGCCATTTGTCCATCGGATGCTGAAGAGACCGTGGAAGACATGAAAAACGATCAGGGCGAATGGCAGATCATCGAGAAACCCTACAAGGCCGGTTACAGCTATGTATATCTCGGCTGGGTGTTCGACCGCATGCTCGAGTCAGGCCTGGTCGACCAGAGCGCCATTCCGCTGGTTAGCGATCTGTTGGGCGCTATCGGTGAGGACTTTGATATCCCGGCGGGCACCACGATCAATGGGCAGCTCGGCATGGCGCTTAACAGCCTGTTCGGCGAGGCCCTCGACGCACTGACGGGCGGTGGCAACGAACCCATCGGCGTGAAGGCGCGCAAGGTCGCCGACAAGGATGTCGACGTGTCCGAGCCCTATGGCAACGGCGGCGGCACCACCATCTATCGGCTGCGAGAAGGTATCGAGCGTTTCCTGATCACCGACATTAACGACCCGGCCAAGACTTCCCAGGCCCAGAGCACGGTGTTCATCATGTTTGACCTGCTGGGCAACACCGGCGCTGTCCAGTACTTCAACCACGTGCCGGGCGGCTGCAATGTGCTGTATCTCGACGGCCACGTGGATTACGTGCGCTATGTTTCCAGCGGTGGCGCCACGTCCGACGAAGGGGCCACGCCGCCGGTGCTTCCCAGCGTCGCGACGGTCATCGGCACCCTGACGTCCGCCAACTAATCCCGCAGTACGGGAAATCCTTGTTTGTGCATAGACACCCCGCGCCGCCCCGGTGGCGCGGGGTGTTGTGGTTTGACAGCGGTGCGGCTTGTTGGTATACTTTTATTCGGTAAACCCCGCATACTCCGATACTACTGATTGGCCGTTCAGGGGAGGCGTATATTCCAGATGAAGAACAGGGTTTTCACAACCGGGGAAGTGGCGGCCATCTGCGGCGTATCGGCGGATACCGTATCGCGCTGGTTCGACCTGGGGCAAATCGACGGGTACCGCCTGGGACCGGGCGGGGACCGGCGCATCCCGCATGAGAGCCTGCGCAAATTCATGCTGAGCCACGGCATCCCGCTCGAGCGCCTCGAGGAGGGCGAACGGCGCGTGCTTGTGGTGGACGATGATCCCTATTACCTGGACATTATGCCCTCGGTGCTTACCCGGGAGGACGATTACGCGGTGATGACCGCCTCGACCGGCTTCGATGCCGGCGCCATTGTGGTGGAGCACAACCCGCAATTGGTGATACTGGATATTCACCTGTCCGACATGGACGGGCGCATGGTCTGTGAGCGGATAAAAAGCCGTGCGGAAACGCGCAACACGCGGATCCTCGGCATATCGGGCTTTATCGAGGACGAGGAAGTCGCAGAATTATCGGATTATGGGTTCGACGACTTTTTGAAAAAACCGTTCGAAATCAGCGAGCTCAAAGACGCGGTCCAGCAGCTTTTTGAATTGCCGAATTCCCGCCTGGCACGCCCCAAACGCATGATCTAGGGTGGGCTTTGCCCACAACCCAAGGATGGGGATATGTGTTCCAATGTTGGTGCTTCGTGCTTTGGGAGCCTTGGGATTCACACCATACACCTTCCCACGCATTCCGTGATTGTTGGTGCTTCGTGCTTTGGGAGCCCTGGGATTAGGGCGTGCGGGTTGTTTCCGGAGCGCCGAAGGCGCGGTACCCTACCAGCCTGGGCCAACGGCCCAGGTTATGGACGTACCCAAGCGCTGAAAGCGCGTACCATACAGCGGCCAGGCGACCTGGGCCTGCGGCCCAGGCTGATATGGTACGGGCCGTTGGCCCTGCAGAAAGGGCGGGTTCTGGCCAACCGGGCAAACGCGCGTCCCCGCGAGCCGATACGCCATATAAGCCCCCAAGGAAAATGGGGACAGAACCAAGCGAGTCCCGAGCGCGTGGCCTGTCCCCCATTTTCCTGAGGTCACCAGGAGGGCGCGCGTACCCGCACGCCGATACGCCACGCAAGCCCCCAAGACAGCGGTTGGTGGCAACCGCCCTTCCAAGGACGGGGGATCAGGCGGCCTGAAGTAAGGCAACCTGCCTATGCCCCGGCGGCCTACAGTTCCGGCTTGGGATCGCGCAGGAGGAGGGCGGCGATGGCATCGCGGGGATTGCGGTCCTCGAAGAGCACGGCATAAACCTCGCGGGCAATGGGCATATCGACGCCCAGTTTCCCGGCAAGGGCATGGGCTGAGCGCGCGGTGCGCACGCCTTCCGATACCATGCGTGTGGCACCCAGGATTTCCCCGAGGCCCAGGCCCTGGCTAAGCTGCTCGCCCAGCCGGCGGTTGCGCGAGTGCCGGCTTGTACAGGTAACAATGAGGTCGCCCATGCCGCTGAGTCCCGAAAAGGTGAGTGGCTGCGCACCACAGGCCTCCCCGAGCCGGCGAATTTCGGCGAGTCCCCGGGTTATAAGCGCCGCTTTGGCACTGTCGCCGAGTTGGAAGCCGTCGCACACACCGGCGGCAATGGCGATTACATTCTTGAGCGCACCGCCGTATTCGACGCCTGTAATGTCGGGCGTGGTGTAGACGCGCAGGTTGGCCCCCATGAAGGCCTGCTGCACGGCCATGCGGGCGTCGTGGTCCATGCTGGCAGCCACGATCGATGTGGGCAGATCATGCGCCACCTCTTCGGCATGACTCGGCCCGGACAAGGCCACCACGGGCCCGCCGGGCGCGGCCTCGGCAATGACCGTGCTCATGGTCAGGAGGGTCTCGTTCTCGATGCCCTTGGCCACGGAGATGCGGACCGTGTGCTCGGGGAAAACGTGCCGGGCGGCCACCGCGCGCATGGCGTGCGATGGCACCGCATAGAGGACCATATCGGGTTTGTGGGCCATGTCCGGCGCCACCTCGACCGCCTCGGGCAGGTACACACCGGTAAGGTAATAGGGGCTGTAGCGGGTTGTGCGCAGGGTTTCCGGCTCGTCTTCCTCCCGGCACCACAGGCGCACACGCTGTTGATTCTGGGCGAGGTGCCGGGCGAGAGCGAGTCCCCAACTGCCACCGCCAATGACCTGAATTTGCATGGATATACTGCTGCTCCTACGTGCTCGGACTATGAACCGCACTCATGCGGATTGAGCCAGGGCCTTGGCCGCGGCTGATGGCCGCAATACGCCATAACCGGCAGGGCCAAAAGCATGACAAACACCGCCACCACGGCCGCGAGTGCCGCCCGGCGCGGCATTGTCGATGGCACGAAGAGGCGCCGCACAAGCGGTGGCAAGCCACCGCACTCCAATGGGCGCATACATCGTTACTCATAGAGACAACAAATGGGCTAGGACCGCTACCCGCGCTGATACCGGGGGGCTATGAAGGCCACTGTCTTGGGGTTTTATGTCCAGTTTCGGCTCGCGGGGACGCTCGCCCTCCCTGGGACCTTTGCGTTCTGGATTCTGGGGGCGCACTCGTTTTGCCAATCTGTTCCGTTATAGCAACTACCAGCGTGCGACGGGGGTAGCCATGCCGTAGGCGCTACTTTGGAGTGGAGTGGCTTGCCACCGCTATTGGGCGCGTGGGCTTGAAGTGCGTGCGTTTGTCCAAGGCGGGCGAGAAACCGTACGCAGTCGCCAGCGGTGTCCTTGAATCCTTCTCGGGCTCATAATCCTGACGGGCGGCCATCGCGGGCCGCCGCCTTGTACGATGCCGGGAACGGCCTCCCGCTTCCCGAGGATATGGGTTGTATGGTTTGGCAAGTGCCTATACGCCCTCGACAACGGCCGCGATGCCGAGTCCGCCGCCGCCGCAGAGCGACTGAATACCGAAAGTGCCGTTGGTCCGTTTGAGGTGGCGGCACATCTCGCCGAAGTAGATGACGCCCGAGGCGCCAATGGGGTGGCCGAGGGCGATGGCGCCGCCGGTCGGGTTCACGCGCGGATCGTCGAAGGCGTAGCCGAAGGCGTTGGCAAAGGCAAGGCAGGGCGAGGCAAAGGCTTCGTTCGGCTCGATGATGTCCATGTCATCGATGGACTTACCGGCGCGCTCAAGGGCCTTCTGCATGGCGGGGATCGGCGCGAGCAGCATGGGAACGGGTTCGCCGCCGGCCACGGCAAAACTGCGCAGGGTGCACAGGGGTTCGAGGCCGAGCGCCTGCGCCTTGTCTGCGCTCATGAGCATGACCGCCGCTGCGCCGTCGACAATCTGCGACGAGTTGCCGGGCGTCACGATGCCATCCTGCTTGAACGGCGTGGGCAGTTTGGCGAGATCCTGCATGAAGCCCTCGGGATCATCGGCGGCCTTGGCTCGCAGGGTCTCATCGGTCTCGACGGCGCGGGTCTCGCCGTTATGGGTGTAGGTGTAGGGAATGATGTTATCGAACCAGCCTTTGCGCTGCGCTTCGACGGCCTTCTTCATGCTGCGCGCGCCGAAGGCATCGAGATCCTCGCGCGTGTGGCCTTCGTCGGCCGAGATCATTTCGGCGCACACGCCCTGGGGCACGTGCATGCCGATCTCCTGGAAGCGTTCGGTGAAGCGCACCGGGTAGCCGGCGTCAACGGCGACCTGGAAATCCGATCCCATGCCGTAATGCGACATGAGTTCGAGGCCGCCGCAGATAAGCACGTCGCCGTTGCCGGCCATGATGGACTGGGCGCCGAACATGATGCCCTTGAGGCCCGCGTTGCAGAACTGGTTCACCGTGCACGAGGATACCGAGGTCGGCAGGCCGGCCAGCAGCGTGGCTACGCGGGCGACGTTCATCCCTTGCTCGCCAATCTGGCTGAGACAACCGATTATGACGTCTTCCACGTCCTCTTCCTTGAACTGCGGACTGTTTGCTTTCACGCGATCTAGAAGGCCGCGCATAATATGGGCCAACAGTTCCTGAGCCGAGGCCTGGCAAAGCTGGCCGTTTTTCCTCATGCCATCGCGCCCGGACTTGCCGATCGCGCTGCGGACCGCATCGATGACTACTACCTCTCGCAAAGCTGTCATGGTGGAACTTCTCTCGCCGGTTGTAGGTTGCGCACCCCATTTCGCACCTTTATACCTGCGTGTCGGTATCATTGCAAGCTGTGGCGGCGGCTTTTTCAGGCCATCGAGCCGGGTGTTGCCGCTTGGGCCTGCTGTGGGCAGGGGCGGGCAGCCGGTATCCGGCGGCTATTACGGCACCATAGGCGCCGGTGGCCGGCCCCTGTTGCTCCATAATGGAGCAGGAGTGCCTTGCTCCACAGCACATGCTTCTGGTAGGGTGAAGCATCGGTGCCGCAATGGCTTATATTTCGCAGCAGAAAGTGCTAAAGGATTGCGCCCGGGGCGCCGATAAATAGAAATGAGCCGCGCGGTTACTGAGTATGGCCGCCGGTGACTGGACATGGTGTCTGGTCAGGAGGCAGTGACTATGGTAAACATCAACGGAATAAGCGGCGTTCCCGACCCGAAGCCGGATCGTAACGACAAAGTGCGCAACGGCCGTGCACAGGATGTTTCCAGCGGCGAGAGCCAGGCTGCGGCCGGAAGTGCGTCCGGCACGGACGGCGTTTCCATCAGCAGCGAAGCCCGTGCAGCGTCGGAAGCGGCCCGGGTAACCCGGCTGTCCCAGAGTCAGGACGACATCCGTGCGGACAAAGTGGCCGCGGCGCGTGAATTCCTCGAACGCGGGGATTACAAGAATCCGGAAGTCGTGGGCAAAGTCGCCGAGCGGCTGCTGAAATACCTTTCGTAAACCGCCCGTTTTTCCGATTGGCCTGCGCCCGGCTGAACCGGAAAAACGGGTGTTCTGTGTCTGAACACGGCCCTATGCCCCCCGGCAACACCGGCGCCGTGTACGGAAGATGCCATGCCCACCCTCAGCGTCATCATGATCGTCAAGAACGAGGCCCACTGCCTGGCGGACTGTCTGGGGAGTGTGCGGTCCATCGCGGATGAGATAGTGGTGGGCGATACGGGCTCGGAGGACGCCACGCGCGCGATTGCGCGGGCTCATGGCGCATATGTGTTCGACGTGCCGTGGACCGATGACTTCGCCGCGGCACGCAATACCACTATCGCTGCGGCGACCGGCGACTGGCTGCTGCATCTCGATGCGGACGAGTTGGTCGATCCCGGCGCTGCCGCCGGCATTCGCGCGCTCGTGGATCGCGACGGCGACGGCTGCGATGCGGTCGAACTCGAGTTGCGCAACTACTGCAACACGCCGCGGGCATGGCGCTGGCAACCTGCTGCGCCGCAGGATCCGTACGCACGGACCTTTGCCGGCTATCTGCCCGCGGGGCTGCTGCGGCTGTTTCGCGCGGGACGCGGCTTCGCATACCACGAGCCGGTGCATGAAAACATCACGCAAAGCGTCGTGGCGGCGGGCGGGCGCATTCTGCACAGCGGGATTCCGGTGCATCACTACGGCTACGACCCGGGTACGCAACGGGCGCGGGAGAAAGTGCGCAGCTACCTCGCCATCGCGCGCCGGAAGCTGCATGAGCGGCCGGAAGACCTCAAGGCCCTGCACGATCTCGCGGAACAAGCCCTCGCCTGCGGCTATGTGGAAGAGGCAGAGGCCGCGTGCCGGAAAGCGGTAGCGCTTGAACCGACCCATACTGCGGCCGTGTGTACACTCGGGAATATCTTGCTGAGCCGCGGCGACTATGCGGAAGCCCGCCCGCTGCTGGACACGCTCGACCGTCACGGCCATGCGCCGGTGCTTGTTCGGGTGGCCCTGGCAGCACTCGACCTGCGCGAAGGCTATCCGGAAGAAGCGGTGCGCCGGCTCCAGTGCGCCATCGACGCAGCCCCGCGCGCCCCGCTGGCACGGCTTTATATGGCGCGTGTACTGGATTGCCTCGGCCGGCCGGAGGCCGCTCGGGGCGAGCTTGCGGTTGCCCGGGACGCCGCGCCGCGCCTCACCGAGGTGGCCAACCGTGTGCGGGCGCATGAACTGCGCGCCGAAGGCGACATGTTGTTTGCTGAAGGCGCTGCGGCCGGCGCCCTCAAGTGCTTCGTGGAGGCCTTGCGCCTCGACCCGGATGATCCGCTGCTGCACAACAATGCCGGTGTCGCACTGCACGCCCTCGGGTACACGGACCAGGCGCGGGAGAGTTTCCGGCGCGCCCTTCAACTCGCCCCCGCCCTGGATGACGCGCGGAAAAACTTGGAACAACTCTGAACCGGCCGCAGGCGACCACCCCAGGCAGGGCGCGCGTACCCGCGAGCCGAAACGCCACGTAAGCCCCGAAGACTACGGCAGCCCTTGACGCCCGCACGCGCGTGCGCTACGCTTAATCATGTGGCGATACGTGACATTGGGTATGTGAACTCGTCAACAATGGTGTGTGCAGGCCACGCGTGCGTATACGCGCAAAACTCCGCAAAACAGAGGTTCCAATGCGTATCACATTTTCACATGCTCTTGTGCTCTTGGCATGGGGCGCCGCCGGACTGTGGCTCGTCGACGACGCGGCCGCCGAACTGGTTGCCTACGCCGCCCCGCACATGGGCATCGAAGTGCGCGATACGGCCGCGAAAGACCTCCCGGCTGGGCCGGCGAACCTCGTGGTTACGGAAAATGACCTTACGTGGAACATCTGGTTTCAAGACACTATCAATGGCAGCAGCATCGGGTTCGACGGCCCGATGGGCAATGCGGCGGAAGCGGATGTGGAAGGCGTGGTTCGGTATATTTCCCAAGTGCTTAACCAGCCGGGCACACTCGATGTGCAATTCGTTCCTTCAGAAACCGACGGGAGCGGTTTCCTCGCCGCGGCGGGCACGTTCTACCCCGTCGGGGCGCCGGGCTACTACGTTGGCTCATCGCATTTCCGTCTCGAAAACGGCGTGAAGCAATTCTCGAACGCGGTGGAAATCGAGGTCACGGTCGACTTTGGCCACAACTTTCACTTCGGCGAGGGGACACCGGGGGCTACCGAGTCGGACTTTCGCTCGGTGCTCCTCCATGAGTTCACCCACGGCCTGGGCTACGCCACCCTGCTTGAAAACAATGGCAGCGGGAGCAGCAGCATCACGGACACCACCACGGTCTTCCAGTCCCTCATCCAGCGGAGTTCGGACAACATGCTCCTGTGGAGCGGGAACCCACCCACTTTCCAGGGCATTCCAGCGGACCTGACGAGCAACGCATTGTCATTCACCGGCAGCCAGGCCGCCGCCCTCTATGATCAAGGCGTGCAACCCGGCATTTACGCCCCACCCACCTACCAGGCAGGCAGCAGCATTGTGCATTGGGACGCGGGCAATATCGCCGGCGGCGCGGTCATGGAGCCCGCGATGCTGGTGGGCACAAGCCGGCGCACGTATGCACCCGTGGACATCGGAGCGCTCATCGACCTGGGTTACACGAACGCCGCAGCAGTCGCCGCGGAGGGCGAAGGCGAAGAAGACTGCACACTCGATGGTCCATGCCCCAACCTTAACCAGGAGGGGATAACGATCTATAACACGCTGGCCCTCAATTGGGATATGGCGGACGCGGATTTCGGCGGTATCATCGACAGTTGGGAGGTCGCGCTGTTCGGCGCGGTTCTCTGTGATCGATCGGGGCCGCTGCACGATGAGGCCCTATGCACGTTTGTGCAAAACCGGGCAACCTTACGCACGGAACCCGACTACGCAGGCGCGCTTGAAGCGCAAGAAGGCGTGATCGCGGCGTTGTTGAGCATCAGCACGGAATTGCAGACAACTACAGTTGCGACGCTCGCCCTCGAGAACACCTACGCCGTGGCGCAATCTCCGGCCAAGCAACCCGGCGAACCCTTCGCTCCGCAGGGCAATCCGGACGGCGACGCCTTTTCGAACCTGGAAGAGTTCCAGAATGCGCAGAGCAATGGCCTGCAAAAAAGCGATTATGTCGAGGCCGCTTTGAATCCCGCACTCGATGGCACCACAGGGCCCTCGGCCTTGCCGCTGACCACGCCCTTGGGAATCCTTATCCTGCTGCTGGCGCTGGCCGTTGCTGTGGTGCTGCTGGCATGGCGCCGGTGTAGCACGGCTGCGTAAACGTACGCTCCCTGAATACACCCGGCTTGCCCGCCCCGCTCTGATGTGGGTGCCGCCCACGTTGGTATTCGCTATCGCGGGCCAGATTGGCGAAACAAGTGCGCCGCCTAATCCAGCGTCTTGATCTGCATATTGCGGAAGAAGATTGTGGCGTCGCCGTGCTTGCCCTGGAAACCGATCTTGCCTTTGGTGGGCAGGTTGGCCTTGGGCTTGCTCAGCCAGCCGGGGATTTCCGAGCCGTCGGGGTTCTCTTCGGCCGAAGTAAACCTGGTCATGTCCATGTGGGTCACGTGTTCGCGGTTGAGCACGACATCGATCATGGGACCCTGACAGTAGATGGTCATGCGGTTCCACTCGCCCGGCTGCTTGACGGGGTGCGACTCGGGCGGCACATGGCCGAAGATGGCGGCGCACTGCCAGGTCTCGGGGGAGTTGGCCCATTTCTCCGCGTGGTCATCGGCAATCTGCACCTCGACGGCGTTGGGAATCCAGTCCTCTGTGTCGCTGCAATACACGATGACGCCGCTGTTGGTGCCGGGCATGTTCTTGAATTCGATATCGAGCACGAAGTTATCGTAGGACTTTTCGGTCCAGAGGGCCTTGTCCTCGCTCGCCGTGATCACGCCGTCTGCATCTCGCGTCCAGACACCCTCGGGCTTATTGGCGTTCGAGAGGTCATCGTTGAACAGGGGCTTGAAGCCCTCGGTGCTCTCCGGATGCGCCATGTTCATGGAAGCACTGCCGGCCTTGCCGGTCTGGGATTCGCCGGACTTCGTGCCGGACTGGCCGCATGCGGTTATCGCGAAGCCGAGCACGGCGCACAGGGTGAGAGCGGTTATGACAGAGATGCGCATGGTCTTCGTCCTTCCTTGAAGTGATGGTTCCGCTGGGTGTTTGCCCCTTTGATACACGTGCCGCATGGTAACACATGGCGGCGTGGCCGTGCGCAATCGGCATATCGACTCCGCCGGCCACCCTCTGGTATACTTTGACGCGAGGATCGGCGCACTGCGCCGGAATACCGTGAAAGGAGTTTGCGGCCGCCATGCCAAAGCCCGCATTACATGCGATTCTTGCCCTATTCATGTGCCTGATTTCTGTGGCGGCCTGGGCCGTGCCGGATATTGCGCTGGTGTATACGGAAGGGCAGATGCGCACGTTGGCACGGGGCAAACCGGACCCGTTGGCACTGTACCGCGATGCCGTCGAGGCGCAGGGGGCGCAGGTGATGGTGTTTTCCCCGGCGCAGGACGCGGCGGCGCAGGATACGCAACTTGCGGGTATCGAGGGCGTGTGCCTCCCCGGCGGATGCGATGTCGCCCCGGCACGGTATGGCGCGGAGCCGGACCCGAACCTCGAGCGGGTGGACGAAGCGAAAGACGCGCTCGAACTCGCGTTGCTCCGCCATGCCGAGGAAAACGCGCTGCCCGTGCTCGGTATCTGCCGGGGCCACCAGATCATGAATGTCTTCTACGGCGGCACCCTCACGCAGGACATCCCGACGACCTTCGAGAGTTTGACGGGTGTTGAGGTCATTCACCGGAAGGGCGCGGCCATGCACGGCATAGGTGTGGCCGAAGGCACGATGCTGCGCGCGCTGCTGGGAACTGCCCGCCTGACCGTAAACAGCTACCACCACCAAGGTGTCGAGCGTCTCGGCGAGGGACTGGTGATCAGTGCGCGTAGCGATGACGGCCTGCCGGAAGCCATCGAGAAACCGGGGGACCGCTTTGTGTTGGGGGTGCAATTTCACCCGGAAAAGATGCGTGCCGCCGACCCGCGTATGGACCGCCTCTTCGCACGCTTTGTCGAAGAGGCCAGGGCGCAGGAACAAGCTATGGCGCAGGAGTGACCGCTGTCTATGAACCGCCGCAGTTTCCTTGAATACCTCGCGCTGGGCGCTGCCGCTTGCGCCATGCCCCAGACCGGCTGTGCGCAAACCGTTACCACGCCGCGCCCGCCGAATATCGTGCTGATCATGGCGGACGACCTGGGCTATGGCGACCTCGCCTGTTATGGCAATGAAGACATTGCCACGCCGCACATCGACGCGCTGGCCGCGGAGGGTATGCGCTTCACCGACTACCACGCCAACGCCCCGGTGTGCAGTCCCACCCGGGCCGCCCTGCTCACCGGATGTTACCCCCGGCGGTTTCGGATTGACTCGGCGTTTACCGCGCGGCGTGGGCGCGACAAGGGACTGCACCTCTCGGCGCACACCATCTCGGAATCGCTGCACCCAAAGGGCTACGAGACCGCGCTTTTCGGTAAGTGGCACCTGGGTTACAAGTCAAAGTTCAACCCGGTGCATCAGGGCTTTGACCGGTTCCGGGGCTTCGTGAGCGGGAATGTGGACTTCTTCTCGCATATTGACCAGGAGGGCTATGAGGACTGGTGGCGCCAGGATGAAAAGCGGGACGAGGACGGCTATGTGACCGACCTGATCACCCGGCACGCGGTATCGTTCATCGAGGAGAACCGGGCAAAGCCCTTCTTCCTTTACCTGCCGCATCAGGCGGTGCACTACCCCTACCAGGGTCCGGACGGCAAGCCATTGCGCACCACGGAAAAGGTCGGCCCCGTGCAAGGCGGGAGAGGGTTGAAATTCCGCCGGCAAGCCTATGCCGCCATGCTGCGCCGGCTTGACCACAGCGTGGGCAAGGTCATGGCCGCGTTGCGTGAACATGGGCTGGAAAAGGACACGTTCGTCTTCTTCTGCTCGGACAACGGTGCGCTGCCCGTGGGCAACAACGGCCCATTGCGCGGGATCAAGGCCACGGTGTGGGAAGGGGGCATCCGGGTGCCGGCGATTGCGTGGTGGCCGGGGCGTATACCGGCGGGCGTCACCACCGAGGCCACGGCCATGAGCATGGACCTCTTCCCCACGGTGCACGAATTCACGGGGGTTCCCATGCCCGAAGGCCATACGATAGACGGCGTTTCGCTGGCAAAGCTGCTCACCGGTAAGGAGCCGCTGCCCGAGCGCACCCTCTTCTGGCGGTTCCGGCGACAGGCGGCGGTGCGGCAGGGGTCCTGGAAGCTCGTGCTCATGCCGCCCGCCAAGGGCAAAAGGGGAAAAGACGTGGGCGAGGACACCCCGCCGGAAAAGGACGCCCACCTCTTTCACCTTGGCAACGACCCGGGCGAGGAGCACGACCTCAGCGCGGAGCATCCGGAACGGGTTGCCGCGATGCGTTCGGCCCTCGAAACCTGGGAAGCGCGCATGGAAGCTGCACAGCAGGCGGCGGTCACCTGAAACTGCCCGGGCGCCGGGCTGGTCTCTATGGGGGCGCTTAGTGTGCCGCGCCATGCCGCCCTCCTGCATAAACAAAACCGAGGATACCGCCCATGTTGCACTATCTGCTCACCCTGTTTCTGGTGAAAACGCTCAGCGATCAGTCGTTTTACGATGCCTACGACAGCGATGTGGCGCTCAAGGTCGAAGTGGCCGATGAACGTTTGGCCACCGACGACGAGACCGGCGTGACTTATCACCGCACGAAGCTCTACTTCGATACGCGGCCGGGCGAACGGCTGCCCACCATTCTCACGCGCCCGGAAACGGGCGAGGGGCCTTTCCCCTGCATTGTCTTTCTGCACGGCATCGGCCAGAATATGAAGTTCATCGACCGGATCACTGGGCCGTTCAACGAGGCCGGCTTCGCCATGATTACCTTCGACCAACTCATGCAAGGCGAGCGGGATCTGCCCGACGACACCCCCTACCTCATGCAGGCCAAGGCTTTCCGGCGGCGTGCCTCCGCCACGGTCATCGACGCGCGCCGGGTCGTGGACTACCTGGAATCGCGGGACGACATTGACCCCAGCCGCATTTACCTGGTGGGCGCGAGCTATGGCGCCATTACCGGCTCTGTCGCGGCGGCTAAGGACGAACGGTTCAAGGCGGCGGTGCTCGTCTATGGTGGCGGCGACATTTCCAAGATGCTCGGTGCGCCGATGATTCGCGAAGGCGCGGGCCCCATCGAGCCATTGATGGATCCGGTTCTCATACCCTTGGTCGCCTTCTATCTTGGCGCTTCGGACCCGGTACAATACGTTGGTGACATCGCACCGCGCCCTGTGCTCTTCCAGAACGGCAGCCGGGACCGGCTCGTCGATCCACGCGCTGGCAAGGCCCTGCAAGAAGCCTGCAACGAGCCCAAGGAAATCTCGTGGTACGAGTCGGACCACATCGGCCTTGACCTCGAGGTGGTCAAGCTGGTGCTCGAAGAGGCCAGGCAGTGGCTTTTGACGCAGGATGGACGCGGCGCGGACAAGCGTGATGCGGCATAGGCGGCGGCGCGGAACAAAAAGCGAACCCCAAGGCGCCCCGACGCCGCGAAGGTGCACCCGTGATCGGCCGGCGCCGGCTTGGGTGTTCCGGTAGCGGAGTCACGCCGCGCACCCTGCCAAATACTTCCATTCGGCCCGGCTTCTTAACCGCCACTGCGCACCGATGAGAAGTAGGGGACCATGCGTGGTTCGGCTTCGGCTACGCGAAAGGCAGGTGCTTTTGCGCGCGGCGCACGAAGTCCTGCTCGCTCGGGTAGGTCATGCTGCGCTCGGCGGCCTGGGGATCGCGCCAGACGGGGCGAAACAACACCTCTTCGGAACCGGGGGTAAAGGCGGGCTCGCCGCGTTCGGGGTTGGTGAGGCGCATGAGAAAACAGCGCTCGCGCCGAATATGCCGCCGCCCCGCATGGTCAAACGTACTCGTGGCCTCGCCGAGATCCGCCACGATCGCCACGCCCCAGTAGCCGGATTCCTCCCCGACTTCGCGCATGGCCGCCGCCTCGGGCGATTCGCCGGGGTCAATGTGCCCCTTGGGCAAACGCACCTCGTGTACCATCCGTCCGCCACGGGGGACATCGCGCTCGATCACGAGCAAACGGCCAGCGGCATCCACCACCACGCCCCCGGCGGTTTCATGGTGCTGCGTTTCCATGACGTGTCCTCCTGTGAGCGCTGGCCGCCGTTGGTTCGGATGGCGGCGTGTTTGCGGCCTTTTCGGGCTGCACGGTACAATGCAGTGTGCCCGAGGAGCAAATGGACATGGATGATCAAGGCTATATCGACTATTTCGCCATTCTCGGTGTCGACCACGACGCCAAAACGGGCGAGATCAAGAAGAATTACCGCAAGAAGATGAAGGAACTGGTGATGGAGATCGCCCGGGTCGCGATTACCGAAGAACGCCGTGACCGCTATCTTCTGGATCTGGCCAAGCTTAACGCCGCCTATTATATCCTGCGGGACAACCACCTCCGCGCCCAGTACGAAGTGGACCGCGAGCGGGTCATGGCCCTCGAGAAAGAGTGGGCTGAAGCGGTGCGCACAGGGGACGAGGCGGGTGTCGAGGATTTGCGCCGCCAGTTCGACCGCCACCTGCGCGATTTCCTCACGCGGTATATGGAAGAGCTCATGCTTGAGGCTGGCCGGGACAAGGAGTGCATCGAGGCGAGCAACTGGGACGCGGCCCACGAGCGGCATGCCGGGCGTGTGTTGCGCCATTTTCGACACCAGCACTACCAGGTCATCCAAGAGCGCCTGCCGTTTTACGAGGTTACGCCGCCGGAGGTGGATTGGGCGGAACGCCGGCAGACGGCCGCCGCCATACTCGATGAAGGAACCGCCTGACTATGGCACGCAAGCTCCATGACAAGCCGCCCATCGACGATGAAACCATCGACCTGGTGGTGGCCAAAGCGGTGACCGATGGCGACTTCGTCAATTTTCATCAGATATTCGGTCCCATTTCTCCGTTGCGCGCCTGGACGCCGGAAAATGTGTACACCGAGAAATACGCCTACCTCATCCCGCTGGACGAGGAGGAGACCACAGACCGGTTCCAGGAGGCGCTGGAGCTGGTGCGCCTAACGCCCATCGCAGAACATGTGCGCGCCCAACTCGAGAAACGCGGTCCCGCCCAGTTGCACGCCGGGCTGCTCATACAACTGGCGGACAACGCGGTGCGGCTCGGCAAGTATTCGAGCGCTGCTCAGGCCTATGAGCTGCTGCGCATGCGCCCGCGGATGCGCGAAGCCTTTTTCCAGGAGGCCGACACCGCCCTCGACGCCGGCGATGTGCCCCGCGCTGTGCAAGGCTACCGTATCGCGGTGGGGCTCGCGTACAACTACGCGGCATTCCCCGAGCCGCTACCGGCCATCCCGGACTACCAGACGCGCGCGCTTATGCTGCACGCCGACTACCCTACCGGCCCGGAAAACTGCGTCCCCTTGTATGAACCCCGCGCGTTCGTGGCCGCGGCCCTCGCCTACCTCTTGCACGACAACGAGGCGGCCGCCCGCCTCCAGGAACGCGATGAGCGCCAGCTCGTAGCCTTTCTCGCGGCCTATGTGCGTGCGTGTGACCCGAACTGGGAGGCGTTTGCACAGCGCTACCGGCAGGCCTGTGAAATGGCGGCCGCGTTTGGGCGGCAGTTCGAACGCGAGGCCAACCGTGAAGAAGGGGTGACCGAGGAGCTGGCGGGCGAGATCGAGGAGCAGCGAGTCGAGCGTGACCCGAGCGAGATCACCGCATGCCTGCTCGGCCGCAGCATCGAAGACGGCGCCTGGTGGCAATACCTCAAGGAGTTGGCCTACGCCCACCCCGCCGCACCGCTGTTCGTCGCCCGGCAAGCCACAAGCAAAGAACGCGAGATCATCATGCCGCGGTACCGGGAAGATTCCTTGCTCACAGGCCCGCTCGGCCTGGAAACGTCCCCAAAAGCCGCGCGCTGAGGCCGCCCGCCCCTTTCACTGACGGCCGTTCGTGTTGTAAAATACCCCTTCCAATGCCGCTTCTCGGCGTTGCTATTTCGGGCATACACAACAGGAAACAGGCATGTGCCGTTGAATTCAGCAGGATTATCGCCATGAGTACGAACACTGAAACCCACGAATTCCGCACCGAGGCCCGGCAATTGCTGGACCTCATGATCCATTCGATCTACTCGAACCGGGACATTTTCCTGCGGGAACTCATCTCGAACAGCTCGGACGCCATCGACAAGCGCCGGTTCGAGGCTATCCAACACCCGGAGTACGTGCCGGAGGGCTACGAGCCGGAAATTCTCATCAGCGTGGATAAGGACGCCCGGTCCGTGTCCGTGCATGACAACGGTGTCGGCATGACCCGTGACCAGGTTGTGGATCTGATCGGGACTATAGCCAAGTCCGGCACCCAGGAGTTCCTCAAGGCGTTGCGCGAGGCCCAGGCCTCGGAAATGCCCAAGGACCTTATCGGCCAGTTCGGCGTCGGGTTCTACTCCTGCTTCATGGTTGCCCGGGAAGTGCAGCTCGTCACGCGCCACGCCAGCGAGGAGACCGCCACGAAGTGGGGCTCGACCGGCGAAGGGCACTACACGCTCGAGGAAAGCACACGTGATGAACCCGGCACCACGGTGACCGTGTTTCTTCGCGCCGAGGAAGAGGGCGACGAAGACGCGATGGAAGACTACACCGAGGAGTGGGTTATCCGCCGCATCGTAAAGCAGTACTCGGATTTCGTGGCCTATCCGATCACCATGGACGTCGAGCGCACGGAGTCGGACTACGACGACGAGGGCAAACCCATCGAGGGCACGGAGCGCACGGTCGTATCGCGCGAAACCCTCAACTCGATGAAGGCAATCTGGCTGCGCGACAAGGACGAGGTGAGCGAGGAGGAGTACAACGAGTTCTACAAGCATATCAGCCACGACTGGAACGAGCCGCTGGCGCGGATTCAGGCGAAGATCGAGGGGATGCTCGAGTACCGGCTGTTGCTATACATCCCGTCGAAGGCACCCTTCGACCTCTATCACATCGGCGGTTCCCGCCACGGCGTGAACCTCTATGTGAAACGCATCTTTATCCTCGACGACTGCAAGGACCTGCTCCCGGAATACCTGCGGTTCCTGCGCGGCGTGGTGGATTCGGAGGATCTCTCGCTCAATATCTCCCGGGAGATGCTCCAGCAGAACCGCCAGATCGAGCGTATGCGCAAGGGAATCGTTGCCAAGATTCTCGAATTTCTCAAACGCCTGAAGGACAACGAGCCAGAGAAGTACATGACTTTCTGGCACGAGTTTGGCCGCACGTTCAAGGAGGGGCTGTTCCAGGATCCCGAGAATCGCGACAAGATACTCGACCTGTGCTACTTCGACTCGACGGCCGACGGGGCGGCGCCCACCACCTTGCAGGCGTATGTCGACCGCATGAAGGACGGGCAGGAGGCCATCTATTACCTGAACGGCCCGTCACGCGAGAAGGTCGCCCAGTCGCCGCACCTCGAGGCGTTCAAGGACAAGGGCTACGAAGTGCTGTTGCTTACGGAGCCCGTGGATGAAGTGTGGACCCAGTCCGTGTTTCAGTATCAGGACCACAAGTTGCAGTCCGTCGGGCGTGGCGGCGTGGATCTCGGGTCGAAGGAAGAGCAGGAAAAGGCGGAAGAAACGCGCAAGGAAAAGCAACAGGTCTATGCGTCGCTCCTCGAAGCCATCCAGGGTAAACTTGATGACCGGGTAAAGGAAGTGCGGCTCTCTTCGCGGCTTACGAGTTCCGTGTCCTGTCTGGTCGGTGATGAGGGCGATCTGAGTCCGCAGCTCGAGCAAATGCTGCGCGCCATGGGCCAGGAACCGCCGCCGATGAAACGTGTCCTCGAGCTCAACCCGGCCCACCCGGTCCTCGAGCGCATGCAGGCGCGGTTCGAGGCGAATAAGGAAGACGAGGCCATCGGCGATTTCGCGGAACTGCTCTATGGCGAGGCCGTCCTTGCGGAAGGCGGCGCACTCCCGGAGCCAGCGAAGTTCAGCCAGCTCGTCGCGCAACTCATGACTAAAGCGCTGTAATGCGCATGGGGTGAGATAATGGCGAGGGGGAAACCTAATGTAAATGCCGGGCTGCCCTTGATTTCGGTACCGGCAACGGGCAAGATCGACATTGCAACTCATGCACGATAGGACACCCCATGATCGCGAGCCTGTATGTGAACAACTTTCGCTGCTTGGTGGCCTTCAAGGCCACCTTCGGCTCGTTCGGTGTGCTCTGCGGACCCAATGGCGCAGGAAAGAGTTCGGTTTTTGATGCACTCCGCATGTTGCGCAATCTGGCAATGGGTGATGGCGTGCTCGGCGGAACGGGCGATCTTGACATTACCCAGCTTGAGTTTACCCAATGGATCGACAGCACAACGCAAGAGTTCGAGTTAAAGCTCAATGTCGAGAAAAATACGTTTGAGTACGTAATCCACATCGAACAGTTGGCTGACTTTGAAAAGCCGCGAATCATCCACGAAATAGCCGTTTGCGACGGAGAGCCTCTGTTTGAGCGCAACCGGGAAGGCGTACGGTTTCAGAAAGGCGACGGGAGTGAGACTGGGTTTCCTCTGGATTGGCGGCAGGCGGCCTTGGCGGTGATCCAGCCGAAAGGCAGCATCGGCAAATTGAGTCTATTGCAGGATGCGATTGCAAAACTGTTGATTCTGCGACCCAATCCGCGCGACATGGAGCGGGAGAGCAGGGCGGAGGCCCGGCATCCAGACTTTTCGATGACAAACTTGACCTCATGGTACCGCGCGCTCTATCAGGAACAGGATTGGGTCGATGCCCTTCGCGATGCGTTGCAGGGCGTCTGGCCCGATTTCCGCTCGTTCAGGCTTGTCGATGTGGGTATGAATGCAAAGGCGCTGCAACTGCGATTCGAGCCGGAAGGAAACAAGCCGCTGCTCCTGTTCTTCGACCAGCTATCGGATGGCGAAAGGGCGCTGGTCGCGTTATACATGGTGCGGGCCGCCATGGAGACCGGTGCGGCAGGTACGGTGCTCATCGACGAGCCGGACAACTTCGTCGGCTTGCCCGAGTTGCAGCCTTGGGTGCTTTCGATGCGAGAACTACTGGACGACGAGCATCAGCTCATCATGATTTCGCACCACCCGGAAGTTCTTGCAAGTTCAGGGCAGGAAAACGGGCATTACTTGTGGCGCGACAATCATGCCTCCCCAACGAGAATCGGTCCACTGAAAGTGCCCGAAGGAATGTCTGCTGGGGAGGCGATCGCGCGGGGTTGGGTCAGTGGCTAGCCGAACGCGAATCGTGTGCCTGTGCGAAGGGGTAAGAGACAGCATCGACTCGGTGTTCATCAATAAGTTGATGAACACCCTAAGGCCAAGTTGGGTCAGGCCATGGAAAGGAAGTAATGTCATTCGTGTTAATTCCTGTGGCGGAAGGCTGAAATTAATTGAACGCATGCCGGCAGAATTGGGAAATTGTCTCCGGGCGGGAAGCGACACGACACTGATGGTTTGGGCGGACTGCGACGACGATTGTGCGGACGGCGAGGCGCTGAAGGAGAGGTTCTGGCAAGAGGCGCAACGCCAGAATATCAGCAAGACGGATTTCGAACGTGTTGTCTTCATCTTTGCCAAGGACCGGCTGGAGAATTGGATCGAGTTCCTGCGGGATGGAAAGACAGACGAGTCCGTAGAGGGGCCGAGAATCAAGCACAACCGCATAGTTTCTGAAGCTGCAATTGCTTTGGCCAAGAGGTGCCAGGATGGAAGGCCCGACAACACCTTACCGTCATCTCTGCAATGGTCTTGTAAGAACTGGCGTGCGCTGACCAGCAGTATGAAATAATGATAAGCAGGGACGGGCAGAAGCAGCACTCTTTGTTGTGGCCGGTCTCCGGCCGAACCACGCCTGCAATCATCAAGTCTCCTTCCAGGTTCCGAAGAGGTGGCCTTCGGCCGGTCATGGTGGCTTGGTCAGGAGACCGGCCACAACGCGAGAATGCCCGCGCTTTGCACGCCTTACGAAAATTTCTATTGGTTTTCTTTGAAGGGGGTTTGGGGGAAACTTTCTTTTTCCCAAAAGACAGTTTCCCCCAAGAAGCACTTAGAAGGAAAACATTGTGAGCGATTTTCAGCGGACATTGGTAACGAGCGCGTTGCCCTATGCGAACGGGCACATACACCTCGGGCACATCGCCGGGGCGTATCTGCCCGCGGACATCTACGTGCGCTACAAGCGCCTGCGCGGTGAGCGCGTGCTCTACATCGGCGGCAGCGACGAGCATGGCGTGCCGATCACCCTGCGCGCAATCAAGGAGGGCGTATCCCCCCGCGCCGTGATCGACCGGTTTCACACCGCCAACACCGAGGCTTTCGCGCGGCTCGGCATTTCGTACGACATCTACGGGCGTACTTCATGGCCCTTACATGCGGAGACCACCCAGGAATTCTTCCTCAAGCTCGATGCCGACGGCTACATCCACCAGGAAACCATCAAACTTTGGTACTCGCCCAAACTCGAGCGCTTCCTGCCGGACCGCTACGTGCTCGGTGTCTGCCCGAAATGCGCCTACGAGAACGCCAATGCCGACGAGTGCGAGGCGTGCGGCGCCCAGTTTCCGCCCAGCGAACTCGAGACACCGCGCGCCAATATCCCCGGCGACGACTCGACACCCGTATTGCGCGACTCGCGCCACTGGTTCCTTGATCTGCCGAAGTTTCATGACGCACTCACGAACTACCTCGACGCGCATCCCGACTGGCGCGCGAACGTGAAGGGCATCGCCTACGGCTGGGTCAACGATCTGCGCACACGCTGTATCACACGGGATACCGACTGGGGCGTCCCTATTCCCGTGGACAGCCCCGAGGCCGAAGGCAAGCGCATCTATGTCTGGTTCGACGCGCCTATCGGCTACGTCACCAACACGCGCCAGTGGGGGATCGAACAGCACGGCGACGAAACCGCCTGGACCACCTGGTGGAAAGACGAGACCACCCGGCTCATCCACTTCATCGGCAAAGACAATGTGCCCTTCCATGCCGTTATCTTCCCGGCCATGCTTATCGGCCAGGGCGACTACATCACCGCGGACAATGTCGTGGGCAACGAGTACCTCAACGTCTTCAACCGGGTCACCGGCCAGGCGGAAAAGGGGTCGAAGTCGAAGGGCAATATGATCTCCGTGCGCTGGGCTGTCGAGCACATCGGCGTCGATATCGTGCGTTTCTATTTGTGCGCCATTGCGCCGGAATCCAAGGATTCCGCCTTCGACTGGGACGACCTCATGAACCGGTACAACGGCGACCTGTGCGATGTGGTCGGCAACTTCGTGCACCGCGCCCTCACCATGAGCGTGAAGAATTTCGACGGCCATGTGCCCGAGCCGGGCAGCCTCGATGACGCGGACCAGGCCATGCTCGATGCCATCCCCGCACAGCTCGACGCCGTGGGCGAGGCCATCGAGAGTTTCCGGTTCCGTCAGGCGCTGGACAAGTTTATCGAGCTTGGCCGCCGCGCGAATGGCTACTTCGACGCCAAACAACCGTGGGTCACGCGCAAGACCGATATGGCGCGCACCGGCACCACGCTCTACGTGAGCTGCCAGGTGGTGCAAGGCCTGTGTTATGCCATGGCGCCCTTCCTGCCCGGCGGCGCGGCGCGGTTGGCGGGTATCCTCGGCATCACGCTGCCCGAGGGCGGCCCCGCAGGCGGCTCCGATGCCTGGGCCGCGGCCTGTGAGCCGCTCCCGGCCAAGGCTCCGCTTCAGAAACCCGAGGTGCTCTTCCCGAAGCTCGACAAGGAGCGCATCGCTGAGCTTGCCGAGGCGCACCTGCGCGGCGATGCGTTCTGAGCTTGAATACAACACATGTCAAGTATAAGATAAGCCCTGTCATCAGTAGGAAGTAGCCGTGAATGGGGCATCCTCCGAATAGGAGCGAGACCTCGATTAGTGCTGCTACTCAATAAATCGGAGTCTCCGATGCATGCAAAACCTTTGACTTGGGACATCACGCTGGTCGGTCATTGGAATCGGGCCATCTTGGTTCCAGCAGGAATAGGCAAACGCCTATTCGGGCTTACGGACCCCAAAATGCTGGAAATAGAAGTACCGCTTGATGGCATAGAGCCCTACAGAGTCACTTACCAAGACGTATCTGTACGTGTTTACAGCACTCGACTCATTATCGATGCCCGCATGCCAGAGTGGGGCATCTTATCACGAGCACTCGAAGTGGCTGTCCGGGCGCTAAGAGACTTGCCTGAAACTCCTGTAACAGCTGTAGGGATAAATGTACGTTACACAGTTCCGGCTGGAAACGGCGAATTGTACGATGCCCTTTTGACTCCTATTAATTCTCTATCTGATATCGGTTTGGTATCTGCTCGCTTCAGGATTGAGCGGGGCCTCAAGTGGAACGGCGGACTACTAAATCTCAGCAGCGATATGAAGGAAGACGAAGGTCAGATGTCATTGTTTTTCAACTTTCACAAAGAAGCAGACGATAAGGAAAACCATAGACCATTGCTTGATTGGCTTGGACAGGACATCCAGGTGATCAAAGATTATGTGACGAGAATAGTTACTGCTACGACTGGGGTAGAAATTGGAGAGGAACACTCGGATGGTTGATACAACTGGAATGCAGCCAGAGACGAAATACGGTCCGGCTTCACTGAGAAAGGCTGGAGAGACCAACCTAACAACCAGTTCGGTACGCACATACACGAAAGCACGTGTTACCGCCTCGCCATCAGGGGAATACCTCAAGATAATGGTTGTGTCGGTTCCCCGCACCAGCCGGACCGAAGCTTCAACAGAATAGCCGAAACTGCAAGAATTAATGGACGGGCATTGGACATATGCAAGCCCCGAAGAATCCGGCAGTGATTTAGCGCAAGGGGATATTATTGAGATAGACACTAGGCTGCAGAAATTCCTTGTTGGGGCGTCGATAGACGAAAACACTTTTGCGCTACTAATATTAACACAATCATGTGATTTGCTAAAGAGGCATGGGCGTCCCTGTAATGCCGATTTCATAAATGTTGCTCCGATAAAACCCTTGGCAACCGAGTTGCCCAAGCTCCTGTCCCGCATAACAAGGCCCGTTGTAGAAAACGTATTCACAACAAGTGACAGGCAAAAGATTCGTCAGTTCTTAGAGCGCCTGCTCAATCAGAATGAACAAGCCCTTGGCCTCTTCTATCTTCACCCAGATACCCGAAAAGTAATAAACTTAGCCGAACCTTCTGTTGCATATCTCCGAGCCAGCTCTTCGCTCGCATGTGACGAGGAATTGTATGATGCCCTTATTGCAAAGAAGCTGGGCGGACTAGAACCTTCGTTCCAGAGCAAACTCGGTTGGCTCGTGGGAAACTTATATTCAAGAGTTGGAACACGCGACTGGGAAGAGGAAGCAGTAAAAGACCTAATTGAATCCTATTTTGAGCAATTCGGCTGTGAGTGGATTGAAAATGAAAAGCTTAAGAAGGCAGAGCGTCATGGAATAAACATGGAATATCTGACTGTAGAGAAAGTCCGTTCGATACGAAGTAGTGAAGAATATCAGCCGATTCCATTTCGACAGGAACTTGCCAATGAGGCGGAAAAAGAATTTAGCCTAATCATTGAAAGGATCCTTGATGGCCTAGACTACACTAGTTTTGTGTCCGCAAGTCCAGAGACTATTCCTTGGCAAATTGCCAGAGAATTCCAATCACGACTTGAAAATGCGTCTACCAAACTGCGGAATCGTCTTGTCAACAATAGGGCGTTTGCAAGGGCGCAAAGAAGGGGTAATTAGTTCAAAACGAAACCCGAGGTGCTCTTCCCGAAGCTCGACAAGGAGCGCATCGCTGAGCTTGCCGAGGCGCACCTGCGCGGCGATGCGTTCTGAGCTTGGTAACACGGGACACGTATGGCGCAAGCGAGGCCGATTCCCCGGCCAAACAGGCCCTTCGTAACAGGAACAACCCCGGTTTATGATAGAGTTACGAAGGAGTGCAGTGATGCTACTACCTGTTGTGTAGAAGAAAGATATTGCCTGCTTTTGTTTGCGCCCGAAGGGTGCAGTTCGATCAGCCCAGGCTGAGCGCCTGGGTTGCAGGAACGAATGAGGTTTCGGGCCTGAAATGTCATGCTGGCAATAATAGACATTCCCTAGGACGGATCTCCAAATGAGAAGAGAATGTCTACTGCAGAACCATGTCACAGGCCACACGCCTAAAGGATTACGGAAAGTCCAGGGCATTGGTAGCATGAGAACGGCACGCGGTTGTAGAAGCGGCTTCTACGCGGAGTGCTGTCAGGCGGACTGTCTGCCCGGCACACAGCAAAAAACCGGCGGCACCACGCACGTTGGAGCCGCCGGTTTGTCTTGTGCAGTGGTGCCCGAGAGAGGAGTCGAACCTCCACGCCTGTTAGGGCACACGGACCTGAACCGTGCGTGTCTGCCAATTCCACCACTCGGGCACGAGCGGTGCATAGTTTATGCAAAGCGGGATGGTTGGGTCAAGTTTTTGTTCGCACCGCCGCATATGGATAATCGGGCATGGATGGGTGCCTGGCAAGGAAGCCGGTTTCGCGTTGCGCCTGTCGTTCACACGGTGTTTATGACCGTCAGGGTTGCGTCGGCCCTGTCGGATCGCTACGATGATGGTAAACGAGAGGCCGTGGGGCGACTATGCCAGAGCGTTTACAGCTACAAGATCTGGGCCTTGCACCGGATTCTCCCATACTCGGGTTAGCCGAGGCCTGCCCGGATATCGAGGCTTTGCGGTTCGCCGACGAAGAGTATCTTGTGCGTGCGGGAGAAGACGGATGCGATGTCTACCTCGTGGTGCGGGGTTCCTGCCTGGTCGAAAACCGGGAGGCCACGCCGGAACGGCAGCCGGGGCATGAGGTCGGCGTGGTTCATGGGGATGACGCCGAACCGGCGTTTGTGGGTGAGATGGCGTATCTTGGGGGCGGATGCCGCACGGCCTCGGTGCGCAGCGCGATGAACACGTTCGCCCTGCGCCTCACGCCCGCGCACATTGACACTATTATTGAGCGGTTTCCGTTGTTCACACGCATTCTCTGCCGGCAGTTCGCCCGCCGATTGCGGGTGTTGAATGAAAGGCTCCGGCATTACCAGGCGCAGGGCCTGCTCCAGGCGGAACAACGGTTCCTCGCCCCGGATGAAACCCTATGCGAACAAGGCGCGCCCGCCAACCATCTGTTCGAGTTGGTGGATGGCGCGCTCACGCAAACAGCGGCTGGTGAAGAGCGGGAAATCATGCCGGGGGCGGGCATCTCGGGTTTCCTCGAGGCGCCGGCCTACCTCGCCTGCGGACGCTACGCCACGAGCCTGCGCGCGAAGACCCAGTGCATCGTGGTGGCCATCCATGCGGACTCACGGGAGAATGTGGTGCGCAACTACCCCGAACTGGCGCTGCGTTGTCTTCAGCATGCAGTGAAAGAGTGAGGGTCAGCTGTCAAGAAGCACAAGGCCGCTGTGCCGTTGGAATGCAACGGTCAGCGTGCGCCAAGAGCATGCTGCTTTGGAAAACCGGGAGAAGCGGGCCGCCATGATTCGCAACGGAAACCGTTATCGAGATATCGAATGGTTCCTCGTGCTGGCGATTGCGGGTATCGTGGCGGCGCTGTTCCATGTGCATATCCCGCATACCGACGTTGTGATCGACGGGCGTTGGGCCTTTGGCTTCATGGGCTTCGCGCTGTTGCGGCCCTGGTGGGCGGCTCTGGGCTTGGCCGCCTTGCTGTCTATTCCCTATGGCTTGCATGACATTCCGCTCTGGATCGGGTTCGGCGGCAACATGCTCTATGCCGTTCCCTCGCTGTTGGCGGTCCGTTCGCTAACGGGCTGGGTGCGGCGGCGCTGGGAACCGGGCTGGCTGTTTGGCCTGGGCTGGCTGGCGCTGGTGCTGCTGTGCTACCAGGCTTTCATCACCCCCGCGATAGGCGCGGTAACCGCGCTGCTCGAGGGCAAACCGGTAGCGGCGGGTGTCATGGACGCGTGGCAGGCGCAGGCCGTTCTGATCGAGTCCGTCCTGGTGGCGCTTTTTTCGGCAGCGGCGATGGTGGCGGTGCTTGCCGTGGAACGGCTGCGTGCCCAACGGCAGCGGCTCGCGCACATCAACCGCGTGCTCCTGGGCATCCGCAACGTGAACCAGCTCATCGTGAGCGAGGACGACCCACGCCGCCTGATCGAGCGGGCCTGCGTCAACCTGACCGAGACCATGGGCTACTATAACGCCTGGATCGCCCTGCTGGGCGGCGAAGCGGGCGGGGCGCTGGACCTGCCTGACGCCGCGCCGGTGGCGGTGACGGGCTCGGCGGGCTTCGACCGCGGCTTCGAAGTCCTGCGCGAGCGCCTCGAGTGCGGCGAGTTCCCGCAGTGCATGCGGCGCGCGCTGGAAACGGGAGAAGCTCACGTAGAGGGCGACCCCGCGGCCGATTGTGCCGACTGCCCCCTGCACGGTGAATACGGGGGCCGCGCCGGCCTGGTCCGGCGTCTGGAATTTGACGGCGTGACCTACGGCGTCCTGACGGCTTCGGTCCCCGCCGCCTATGCCCACGATGCCGAGGAGCAGGATCTGTTCAACGAAGTCGCCGGCGATCTGGCCTTCGCCCTGCACAAGATAGCGGCAGCCCGCAGGCAGGAGCAAAGCGAACAGCGCCTGAGTCTGGTCATCGAAGGCTCGGGCTTAGGAACCTGGGAGTGGAACGTCCAGACCAACGAAACCGTCTTCAACGAACAATGGGCAGCCATGCTCGGCTACCGCCTCGATGAACTGACGCCTACCAGTGTCGAAACCTGGAGTGCCCTGACCCACCCCGATGACCTGAAGGAGGCCGAGGCGCTCCTGGCTCCCTGTCTGGCCGGCGAAACGGTCACCTATACCTGCGAATTGCGCATGAAGCACAAGGACGGCCATTGGATTTGGATTCTGGACCGGGGCCGTGTCATGACGCGCGACGACGCGGGCAGGCCGCAGCTCATGTTCGGGACACACACGGACATTACACATCTGAAGCGGCGCGAAGAACGAATCAGTTTTCTCAGCACAATACCAGAGAAAATCAACGACTCGTTAATTGTCACGGACGCGGATTTTGCCATCACCTACATAAACCAGGCAACTGAACAGCTCTTTGGTTACACCCTGGACGAGGTACGTGGAAGGACCCCGGATTTTCTCAATGCGGGACCCATGGCCGGCCAGTTACAGCGGGAGCTGTATGAAACGGTTTCTTCCGGGCAAACGTACACAGGAGAGTCCGAAAACATCAGGAAAGATGGCACGACGTTTGTTTGCGAATATAGAGTAATGCCGTTTAAAGATGAACATGGCAGGATTGTATCTTATGTGGGTATTCAGCGAGACATCACCGAGCGCAAACAGGCGGAAGAGGCCCTGCGCGAGAGCGAAAAGCGCTACCGCCATGTCCTTGACGGAATGCTGGAAGGGTGCCAGATTATTACGCCAGAATGGAAATACATCTATGTAAACGAAGCGGCCGCCCGGCACGGCCACAAAAGCCCGGACGAATTGCTTGGCCGAACGATGATGGAGGTGTATCCGGGAATAGAAGAGAGCGCGTTGTGTTCGGTCTTGGGGGAGTGCTTCGAAGAACGAACTCCCCGGCGTTTTGAAAACGAGTTCACTTATCCCGACGGCACCCGTGGCTTCTTTCAACTCAGTATAGAACCCGTGCCCGAGGGCCTGTTCATTCTCTCCGAGGACATCACCGAGCGCAAGCAGGCGGAGGAAGCGTTGGAGCATTCGCACCAACTGCTTCAGTACATTGTCGAGCATACCAACAGCGCCGTGGCGGTGCATGATTGCGATTTGCGTTACTTGTATGTCAGCCAACGCTATCTGGACGACTACGGCGTGCAACCAGAGAATATCATCGGAAAGCATCACTACGACGTGTTCCCCGACTTGCCTGAAAAGTGGCGGGAAGTTCATCGCAAGGCTCTCAGGGGGGAAATCAGCCGTGCGGAGCGGGACCCATATGAACGCACCGACGGGACAGTCGAGTGGACGCGCTGGGAGTGTCGGCCCTGGCACGAGAAGGATGGCGCTATCGGGGGAATCATTGTCTACACCGAGGTGATAACCGAACGCGTCGAAGCCGAGGAAGTACTTCGCGAGAGAACCGAACTCCTGCAGAACATTACCGATAATATGTTCGACATGGTTGCCATAACCGATATGGCGGGTGTCTTCACGTATGTTGGGCCTTCCCATCGCGTCCTTGGATTTGAGCCGGAAGAACTTCTCGGTACGACTGTTTTCGAGTACGTTCATCCCGATGACGCCGACCATATCGCAGGGGAATTTGCAGCATTTGTTGCCCAGCCTGCCCCCGACAAAACACGGACGGTCGAATACCGTCAGCGCTGCAAGGATGGCTCGTATCTCTGGCTGGAAACGGTGGGCAAGTTCCTGTTCCGTGATGACGGGACTCCCTACGCCCTCTTTTTCAGCAGCCGTAATGTTACCGAGCGCAAGCAGGCGGAACAGGCCCTTTGGGCGAGCGAAATGCGTTTCAAGGAGATGCTGCGGAATGTGGCCTCGGTGGCGGTGCAGGGTTACGCCATGGATGGCACGGTGCGCTACTGGAACCAGGCATCGGAAATGTTTTACGGCTACACCGAGGCGGAAGCGCTTGGCCAAAACCTGCTGGACCTGATCATCCCGCCCGCCATGCGCGAAGATGTGATAGCAGATATGGGCCGCATGGCCGAAACCGGCGAGGCGAACCCTGCTTCCGAACTGGAACTGATGCGCAAGGATGGATCACCCATTCAAATCTATTCGTCGCACACCCTGGTGCATGTGCCGGGACAGGAACCCGAATTGTTCTGCATCGACATCGACATCACCGAGCGCAAGCAGGCGGAGGAAGAGCGCGAACGGCTTGGCGCCCAGCTCATGCAGGCGCAGAAGATGGAGTCGGTGGGCCGGTTGGCCGGGGGCGTGGCCCATGATTTCAATAACATGCTCAACGTCATCCTGGGCCACACGGAACTGGCGATCGATGCGCTTTCGGCGGAAAGTCCCCTGCGCGGCGACCTCGAGGAAATTCAAAAAGCGGCCGAGCGCTCGGCCAACCTGACGCGGCAACTGCTCGCTTTCGCCCGCAAGCAGACGATCGCGCCCAAGGTGCTCGACCTCAATGAAACCATCGCCACGATGCTCACGATGCTCCAGCGCCTCATCGGCGAAGATATCGACCTGGTCTGGAAGCCCGGCGGGCGGCTGGCCCCGGTGCTCATCGACCCGGGGCAGGTGGACCAGATGCTGGCCAACCTTTGCGTCAACGCGCGCGACGCCATCGGCCACAAGCATGGCAAGATCACCATCGAGACCGCGAACGTGCGCTTCGACGAGGCGTACTGCGCTGAACATGCCGGTTTCGTCCCCGGTGCCCATGTGATGCTGGCCGTCAGCGACGACGGCTGCGGCATGGACGAGGAAACCTGCGCCAAGATCTTCGAGCCTTTCTTCACCACCAAGGGTGTCGGCGAGGGCACGGGCCTGGGGCTTGCCACGATCTACGGCATCGTCAAACAGAACGATGGCTTCATCAATGTCTACAGCGAACCGGATGAAGGCACGACGTTCCGCATTTACATTCCCGCGCTCGAAATGGCTCCCCCGCAAGAGGACGGCCCGGTGGTCAGGGCGGAACCGGCTGGCGGCACCGAAACCATCCTTGTCGTCGAGGACGAACCGGCGATCCTGAGTATGACCCGGACCGTGCTCGAGCGCCTGGGCTACACCGTGTTAACCGCCTCTGCGCCAAGCGAAGCCTTGCGCGTCGCCCGCGAACAGGTTGGCGCGGTCGACTTGCTCATCACCGACGTGGTCATGCCGGAGATGCACGGCCGTGCCATGGCGGAACAATTGCAAGCGCTCTGCCCCGGCCTGAAAAGCCTGTTCATGTCCGGCTACACGGCCAACGTCATCGCGCACCAGGGCGTGCTTGACGAAGGTGTAAACTTTATCGAGAAGCCCTTTTCGCTACAGGACCTGGCGCGAAAAGTCCGTGAGGCATTGGCGGGCTGAGTGGGTTTTGTTCCTGTTTCGCGGTGACTGAGGGGCCATCTCCGGCCTCTGGTTGTGGCCGGTCTCAGAGCGCGTCACCATGCCGACCTTCAGGTCTCCCCTTCTCCCCTGCGCCGTCTGGAGACCTGCGGTCAGTGCCCTGGCTCGGTCAGAGACCGGCCAGAACAGGGTTCCTGGAGACCTGCGGTCAGTGCCCTGGCTCGGTCAGAGACCTGAGTTGTGGCCGGTCTCCCGACCGCGCCACGGTGCCGACCTTCAGGTCTCCTCTTCCTACCTCTCCGGTCTCTGGAGACCTGCGGTCAGTGCCCTGGCTCGGTCAGAGACCGGCCAAAACCCACCTGGAGACCTACGGTCTTGCCCTGGCTCGGTCAGAGACCGGCCAGAACAGGGTTCAGAAGCTGGTCATAGACCAGCCCTCCCATCGTTGCTGTGCCGGTGCCCAAATACGTCTACCACGCACTTTCCGGGGGCAGCGTGATGTTCGGGTCTTCTTCGGGTATGGGGAATCGCTGGTACACCGCATCGGTGAGACCGCGGAGGGTGCGGCTGTAGCGGCGGCCCGCCAGTACGAGCCACGGTTGTCCTTCGGCCGGCGGTTCGAAATGCACGAGGTGGAAGCGGTGTGTGTATAACCAGCGGTCCCATGGCCCGGGATCGAGGGGAAGCCGTGCCGCACGCACCTCCTCGGGCGCCAGCCGCAAGACGAGCAGGCCGCCATCGCGCAGGAGGTGCGCCGCCTCATCGAGGGCGCGGTTTGGTTGGGGGATGTAGCCGAAGGGGGCCGTCCACAGCACGGTGTCCCATGCTTGCCGCGCTTCTGGCAGGGGCCAGGCATGGACGGCGTCGTAGCTTCGGGCGCGCCGTTCACGTTGCGCGGCATCCCGGCCCACGCCTTCGAGCCGTTCCACGCCGCGGCGGCGCAGGGCCAGCTTCGAGCGCTCGAGTCCGAGGCCGATGTCGAGCACATGACCCGGCACGCTCGGCAGATGGTCCACGAGCCGGCCGCCGGTGCGCAAGAGCGGTGTGTTTGTTTGTGGCTCGCCGAATGCGGGAATAGCGGCACGGACATGATCGAGCAGGGCCGCCACGCGGTGATCGTAGGTGTGGGCGTTGTGCACGGCTTCGCGGCCGGCCTTCGCGATGGCCGCGCGTGCGGCATCGTCCTCGAGGTATCGCCGCGCCTGCTGCTCGAGGTTGTCGTCGCCGTAGGTGATGAGGTGGCGCCCGTCTTCGAAGAGATCGAACAGGCCGTTCACTGCTGCGTCGCGGTTCATCAGCAAAGGCCGGCCCATGGCCAACACCTCGAAGACGCGCATGTTCACGTCGCACGAGATGGCGCTGTTAAAGGCGAGCTTGCCCCGCGCGAAGGCACGGCACAGATCGTCGCCGCCCACATCTTGCTTGATAAAGACGGAGAACCGCTCCCGCAGCCGGTACAGCCGGCGGATGCGCTCCTGGTTCACCACATACTTGAGCGACCCCGCAAAGGCGATGTCGTGGTCCGCGGCGGCGCCGTCGGGGTAATGCACCGCCGGGTCGCAGGCGAGGGGCAGCCAATCCACGCGTGCCGCACCGCCGGCCGCGAGATATGGCAGGAACACACGTTGCGCCGCGAACACGAAGTCGTAGGCCCGGGTGGCACGGAATTCTTCCGAGTCATGCCAGGTGTCCACCGAGATATAGGCCGTGGGGCAGGTGAGCGCCGCAATATCACGGTATTGGTGCATGGCGGATTGCAGCGCGACCACGAGGTCCGGGCGCCAGCCGGGGGGGAGTTGCGCGGCGATCTCGGCGACGGCGTCGGCATCGGTCACGATGTCATTGGGCGTGTGGGTGGTTTGCAGGTGGCTGCGGCCGAGTTGATCGAGGAAGGCCGTGTCAAGCGCAGGGCCTGCGGTGATCAGGTCGGCCGCGCGCGCGAACGCGGCCCGGTAAAGCGGTACCCAGTGGAGCACCTGCTCCCGGGCAAGCAGCAGTATCCGCGGGCGCATGGGCACTCGTACCTCACAGATCGTCCTTGGTATAGACCACGCGCTGGATGAGGGGCATGTAGTCCGACCAGGTCTGGCCGCGCTCGCGGGCCTCGGCGATGATGCGGTTGAAGGCGCTGGCCTGGGCATCCAAATTGTCGATGTGGTGCAGCATGATGGCCTCGATGGTCTTGGGCAGGACCGGGGCGCCGTTGGCGTATTCACCGTGGTGCGAGAGGATACAGTGGATGAGTTGCAGGCGCAGCGGCTCCGGGAAACCGGGAATCTGGCGGATGCGCTCGTGCACCATGTCGACCCCGATCTGGATATGGCCGATAAGCTTACCGGGGGTGGTGTAGTCGATAAAAAGGGATTGGGTCATCTCGGTAAGTTTCCCGACATCGTGCAGGAAGATGGCGGTCATGAGCAGATCCCGATCCAGCTCGGGAAAGAGTTCGGCCACGGTCTCCGCAATGCGCATCATCTCGACGCAATGGCGCACGAGTCCGCCGCTGTAGGCGTGGTGCCAGCGCTTGGCCGCGGCGGCATTCTCGAATTCCGCGAGAAAAACCGGATCGTCCAGGAAGGCCGTGTTCAACTGTTTGAGCCAGGTATTTTCGGCGCCATCAAGAACGGTGCGCAGTTTGGCGATATCTTGCTTGGCGGATTCCGGGGTGAACACCAGATCCGTTCTGTCGTATTCGCCGGTCTTCAGCGTACATACTTCCTGCACCTGCACCTGCAAATTGCCCTGGTACGTCTGCACTTTGCCGCGCACATTGACGACGTCGCCCAGTTCGAACAAACGCGCCACGGAATCGGCGTTTTTCCACAGTACCCCGCCGATATCGCCCGTGCGATCCTTGAATACCATGCCGAGGAAGGTACTGCCGCGTTGCGTGGGGCGGAGGTCCTTGCGCGCCACCACGAAATAATCATTGACGGCGTCGCCCTCTTGAAGCGTATTTACATACTGACTTTTCATGCACGCACCTTGGTTGGGGTTGAGTGCGTAGCCTACCCTCTGGCGCCGTCACCGTGCAAACTGACGGACCAGGCGTACGGATCAACGGGGCCCGGCCAAAGCGCAGAGGACCGCTGTAAGACCGGCACTGGATTCCCGCCTGCGCGGGAATGACGGTCTGTTTCTATGCTGCAACGGTTACCGCAAAATTGTCTTGGACAGTGGTGTCGCGCTATGGCATCGCGGGCAATGTCATACTACCCGCATAGCCCAGGGCGAGGTAGGCGGTGGTGTCGTCAAATCGCATGGAGACCACGCCGGCCTGCAACGGCACGGGGGTCATGGCAACAGGCGGTTCCGCGCTGAAGTCGCCGGGCACGAGCAGCCGCCCGCCCACGAGCGCATAGGCCGTGGGGCCGTTCGCACCGGCGAGATAGCCGTAATTCCGGCTGATTGGGAGCTTGCCGGCGCCCGCGAGTTCCCCGTCCGTTTCGGTCCGCACGCCTTGCACCGCAAAGACGTCGTCGTTCGCGGCAATGTACACATACCCGTTCGACACCTCGATGCCGCCGTAATACTGCGGCAACACGAAGCTGTCCACCAATTCCGCCACTGGTCCGCCATCCCAGCGGGTGCTCTTGATGGCATACTCCATAGCGTTGTCGAGGCGGTACTGCTGGTCTTGCGTAAGCAGAATGCCATTCGCCGGGTCGTAATCGAGAAAGGCGCCGGGCACATTGGCGGCTGGGCCGGCTTCTTCGGCATCGGGCGCAATCTCGCGCATGTAGAAGGCCGCGCGTGGCCGGCCGGGGACACTGGCGGCCTCCTGCTTCGTGGTTACGTAGATGTTGTCTTTGGCGCCGTTCACGCCGACAATCTCCTCGAAGCCCAGGCCCACCGTGCGGTCCCAGGCGAAGCCGGCGATATCGACCACGGCGTATCCCTGTTGCGCGCTGTGATCGCCAAGGGTGGTGTCGAAATCGGTTTGGCGGCAACGCAGCACCAGGTAATTCCCCGCGAGGAATACATGCTCCGGTTCCGTGTTCGGCCAGTAGTAGGGCGGTCTCGCCATCATTTTGCTGTCGACTTCAGCGGCATCCGCGCTCAGCACGGGGCCATCGATCATCGGCGGGTATGGGCGCCAGCGCCACGGCGGGTAGTACGGGGGCACAGTCACGGCGAGTTCGGCGGCGCTGGGCGCGCTGGGATCCGTACAGTCCACTTTCACGACCTCGTAGCGGCTTTCCCCCTCATTCGCCGTGGCCACGAGCAGCACGGCATCACCGGTGGCAAAGGCCTGCAACACAGTGCGCATGGCCACCTGCGTGTCGCCCAATGCATGGCCTTCCGCGTCAAGGCAGCGCACAATCGTGTCGCCGCTATCGTGCCGGGTAATGATCTCGGCGCGCCCGCCTTGTGCAAGGGGGAGTACGTGGCTCACGTATTCCGCGAGCGTGACGGCGCCGGTGACGGCGAGGCTGTCGAGGTTGGGGCCTTCGATGGTGGCCACCTGTTCCGTGGTGACGCCATAGAACGCGCCGCCATAGTCGAAAGACCGCAGGATATTCCCTTGCAAGTCCACATGCCCGCGCAGGTGCAGGCTGTTTCGGTCGTAAGATATGAACTGGAGCCGGTCGAATCCGCCCTCCTCGCTCCAGCCATTGAACGGCACAATGAGCGTGTCCTCGAGCACGGTAAAGGCTTTCACATCGTTGTAGGCAGTGGACCATGCCCAGCCCTCGCCGAAGCTGATCACATCGAGTTCGGCGGGCGCCGTGGGCGTGCTCACATCATAGAGGCTCACCTTCACCTGGCGGCCATCGGTGTCGTCCACCCCGAGTGCAACAAGGCGATCGCCCTGGGGCTCGATGTGGGTGGACCAGCCGGGCACCTCGAGTTCTCCCGCCACGATCGGGTTCGCCGGATCTGACAGGTCGAGCACGAACAATGGGTCCACCACGAGGAAGGTGACCACGTAGGCTTTGGGGCCGTCGAAACGGGTGGCGAAGAGCGTTTCGCCCGCAGCGCCCGCTATGCTCGTATGCCCGAGTGTTGAGAGGTTGTCCGGGTCGGCCAGGTCAACCGTCGTCACGTATACATCGCGCTCGGGCCGCCATGTGTTCGAGACGACGCGCAGCACGCCGTTGTAGGCGTCCATCTTGAACCGGTCGGGTACTTTGCCGGGCACTGCGGTTGTGCCGCGCACCACGATGGCGCCGGCCGGATCGCTGATGTCGATGTAGGTAATGTTTGTGGTGTGGGCGTTTTGGTCCGGCGCCGCCACGAAAATGGCGAAGTTGGTCGCCTGGATTACATCGCCGAATCCGGCGAAGCTCAGGTTGTCCGCTTCGTAGATATTGTCGGGGTCCGCCACATTCACGCTCGTTACCCACGACGCGCTCTGCTGCTGCTTGACGACGGCGTCCTCGACCCATGACCAGGTGTACTCGGCGGAGATGGCATAGAGCACATCACCCACGAGACGGCTGTCCTGTAAGTCGCCATCGAGTCCGAACCGCCCGAGAACCGCCGCGGACGCCGGTGTGCTTACATCCACGACATAGAGCTGCGACTGGATGTTGTATTCGAGGAGTTCTTCTTCCCCCGCCTCCGGATTCAACACCATGGCGCCCGCCACAAGGACATAGGCCCGGTCGCCCACAAGGTACAAATCGCGCGGATACCCCATGGTCGGCACCTGGGCCAGCAGGCGCTGTTCATCGAGATCGACGATGCTCAGGCCGCGGTGCTGGTTCAACACATACAACAGGTTGCCGTCGCGCCGGATGACATCGGGCTCGACCACCTCCCGTTCTTCGCCGCTTCCCAGTTCGAAATCCTCACCCTCGCCGTCGGTTTCGTTGGCCGGTGCGTCGAGCAATGGCTCATGGAACCGGTTGTTCGGGTCGGCGGTTGTAAAGCGGTGGTTTCCGGACGGGTCCAAGAACGGACAACCTGCCAGGAGCCCTGCTACCAATAACAGACTGACAAAACGCACGGTGTAACGCATCGGGTGGTCTCCCCTGTTGGCAACAAGCGCCCCGTATGCGGCGTTTGCTCTTTTGCTTCTTATTATACAAGGATTCCGCACAGATGTGTCATTGCGCGGGCACCGGCGGCGCGCTGCGGCCCGAGTCGTTCTGCAACCCTTCGATAAACAGCGGGTCCAGCGACACGCCGTGTTTCCGGCACTGCGCGACAAATGCCCACGCCTGGTCATACGCGCCGGACGCCCAATACAAGACCGCCAAGGCCTCGAGCGTGGGGCCGTGTTCCGGCGCACATCCCAGGGCGTTGCGCCACGCCGCCTCCGCGCGGTCCGTGTCCCCCAGGTTGTAATAGCACTCGCCGATCACGTAGTGATCCTCGGCGGTGCCCGGCTCGAGTGCCATGAGCCGCTCCACCACTGGAATGGCCGCCTCGTAGCGCTCCTGCCGCATAAGCACCCGCGCATACGCCGCCTGTGCCCTGGCATCGTCCGGCAATTGCTCCGCCAGTATTTGGGTGTAGCGGTAGTGCTTGCTGAAGTCGCCCGCGAGGCCTGTTGCATGCAACAGATTGTGCAGGGTGGTCACGTCGCCGGGCTCGTGTTCGAGGGCCTGTTCATATGCTGCGATGGCTGCCTCGAAATGGCCCAGCTTCCGTAATGACAGCCCCAAGTTGGTGTAGGCCCGGGCATGTTGCGGGTCACGCGCGATTGCCGCCTCATACGCGCTGACAGCCTCTGCATAGTGTGCGCAATCATAGTACGTATTGCCCAGGGCATAGTGCGCCTCCGGGTCACCGGGATTTGCTTTCACGGCTGCACGCGCCGCACGTATCTGGTTAGACGCGCTTTTGCCGCCCGGGGCATCTTCGCCATGCGCTTCCACATCGGATGCGGGGGTGGTGGCACAGCCCGCAGCGAGGCCAAACAGCCCCGTGACCAGCAGAACAACCGCTTTGTTCAAGACGCGTGTAAACATATATCCAATTGTCGTCATCCGGCCCTGTGTGCGCAAGCACGCCGGCAAAAACCGGACAGCCGGGAGAAGCGCGAAGCCCCCCCTGTGTAATACCCGCATGCGCCGAGCACACCTTGGCAAGGTTCAGCGCGCCCATTTCGGGGATGTTCCGGGTTGGTCCACCATGCGCCAGTTGGTAGAATGCCTCAAACGAGAGGAGCGCTGATATGTCAGGTAGAAACGGCCTCTCTCGACGTGCATTTCTCATGGCCTCCGCGGCCGGCGCCCTGGCGGTGGGTTCGCATACGCGCGCAGCGGAAACGTCCGGCCGGCTGCCATCGTGTTGACAGGAAATGGGCAAGGCTCGTTGGTCAGCCAGTAACCATGTGGTCTCGGAACGGGGTAAGAACGGGAGGGCGGAACAATGCCATTCACACGACGCGATTTTCTGCGGGTTCTGGGCATGAGCGCGGCGGCGTGTGCCGCGCCGGCGGGAGCCTTCAACATGGCCGCGGCACAGGGGAAGCGTCCGCCCAACATTATCGTCATTCTTGCCGATGACCAGGGCTCGCTCGACGCCAACTGCTACGGGGCGGAAGACTTGTATACGCCCAATATCGACGCCCTGGCAAAGCGCGGGGTGCGGTTCACCCAGTTCTACGTGGGCGCGCCCGTGTGTTCGCCCTCCCGCGCGTGTCTGCTCACCGGGAAGTATCCGCATGCGGCCGGGGTTCCGGGGAATGTGGGGCAGGACAACGGCCTGCCGAACGAACAAGTCACCCTTGCGGAGGTGTTCAAGTCGGCTGGCTACAAGACGGCCTGCTTCGGCAAGTGGCACCTCGGGCACAAGCCGGAGCTCAGTCCGAACGCGCAAGGGTTCGATGAATTCTTCGGCCACAAGCACGGCTGCATCGACAACTACTCGCATTTCTTCTACTGGAGCGGCCCGAACCGGCACGACCTCTGGCGTAACGAGGACATGGTGTGGGAAGACGGGGAGTTCTTCCCCGACCTGGTGGTGCGCGAATCCCACCGGTTCATCGAAGAAAACCAGGATCAGCCGTTCTTCATGTTTCTGCCGTTCAACGTGCCGCACTATCCGTACCAGGGCACGGAAGCACATCGGGAACGGTATGAGGACATGGAACACCCGCGCAACAAATACGCCGCCTTCATCTCCACCATGGACGAGAAGATTGGCGAGGTCATGGGGAAGGTCGACGAACTGGGCCTTCGGGAAGACACGATCATCGTCTACCTCAGCGACCATGGTCACAGCACGGAAGAGCGTGCGTTCTTCGGCGGCGGCTGGGCAGGCCCCTACCGGGGACACAAGTTCACCCTGTGGGAAGGCGGCATTCGCGTGCCGTGCATCATCTCATGGCCGGGCACGCTGCCGGAAGGCGAAACCCGGGACCAACTCGGTCACAGCATGGACTGGCTGCCCACGCTGGCCGCACTCGCCGGCGTGGACCCAGGTGATCACAAGATCGATGGGCTGGACATCAGCGGGGTCATCCGCGAGGGCGCCGGCTCGCCCCACGAAGTCGTGCAGTGGGATTCGGGCGGAAGCTGGGCCGTGCGCGAGGGGCCATGGAAACTCGTCGCCAATGGGCACGGCACCACACACCGCGGCAAGAAACTCGAAAAAGTTCCTTTCTTTCTGAGCAACCTGGATGAAGACGTGACGGAAACGGTCAACCTCGCCGATGATCACCCCGAGATGGTCCGGCGCATGCGCGATCTGCACCGTGAATGGAAGCGGTCGCTGTAGGGAGGAATAGGAGTATGTGGGGGAGACTTCTTTCTCGGCATGCAGAAGTTTCTTCCAGCGCCTTTTCAGAACAAGGTGCAGTTCTTCTACTACCGCTGCAACGAACAGTGAAGCAAAAAGGGGGGCTGTGCTCTCAAATCCGCGAGCAATGAATGCCCCTTCTTGCGTAGTTTGGGAACATCAGCGGCGCTTTTCCGCAAGACCGCAAAGCCAGGGACAGACCCGTCTCGCGTCCTCTTTCGCGAAGACGCTACGGAAGCTCACGCACGGACTCACTCGCTTGTGTCAGTCCCGTTTTGCTTACCTGTACGTGTTGTGGAATAATCGCGAAAATCGGCAGCGGAAGAACGGCACCCCGAATTGCGGAAAGATAGGGAACGCGCGCCAAGCGGCCCGAATGCCGGTGACATGGAATAGCAAGCGGCAATGCCATGCCCCCGCATCCGGCTTTTTTTTGAGGCCAAAAACACGCGCTGCTTTAACACTTGCGTGTTCGTACCTTGCAAATTCCGCGTGGGCGCGTTACATTTTGCTGAAACTTGCAAACGGGGTGTGAGGCTGGCGCGGCCGCCCTGTCATCCAGGAGACAAGCTATGGTTAAAAACCGAGTAAACCGGCGGCAATTCCTCGAGCGGGCGGCGCTCGGGGCGTTTTGTGCGGCGGCGCCCCGCGTGGCGAGCGCGGCCCGTGTCGGTCCGAGCGATGCGGTGCGGGTGGCGGTTATCGGCAACGGCGGCATGGGCTCACGGCACATCGAGGCCCTGGCCGCGAATCCCGAGTGCCGGATCACCGCCCTTTGCGACGTGGCCGTCTCGCGCTATATGCGCGCCATCGATATCGTGGAGGATATCGCCGGCTACAAGCCGCCCGGGTTCCAGGATTTCCGCCGGGTGCTCGACCGCGACGATGTGGACGCCATCTTCGTGGCGACACCGGACAACTGGCACCCGCTCATGAGTATCCTCGGCTGCCGCGCCGGCAAAGATGTGTACGTCGAGAAACCGGCGTGCATGACGGTCGAGGAAGGCCGGGCGATGGTCACCGCCGCGCGCCGCTATGGCCGGGTGGTGCAACTCGGCACGCAGCAGCGCTCGATGCCCGTCTTCCAGAAAGCTATGAACGTCGTCCACAGCGGGCGTATCGGCCAGGTGTGCACGGCCACCGCCTGGGTCGGCACGAACGGCCCGTTAGTTGGCGAGACGGTGGAAGATGTGCCCAAGGGCCTCGACTGGGACCTGTGGCTCGGGCCGGCGCCGTGGGCGCCGTTCTCGAAGGAGCGCTTCGGCAGCTGGATGGCCTGGCACGACTATGCCCGGGGCGGCGAACTCACGAATTGGGGCGTGCATCTCATGGACATCCTGCACTGGGGCATCGGGCAGGACAAGCCCCTCTCGGTGCAGGCCATTGGCGGCTGCTACCGCGGCAACGCGGGCGCGCAGAACTACGAGACCATCGAGGCCATCTTCGAATACCCCGGCTGTAACGTCACCTGGGAGCAGCGCCATACCAACCTGCCTGGCGGCAAGAGCTACGGCATCCGGTTCCACGGCACCGAGGGCGCGCTCTACGTGGACCGCGGCACCTTCCTCGTGAAACCGGAGGGCGCGGGGATTCCCGAGTTCATCGGCGAGCCGGAAAAGAGCTGGGCCAACACCGATCACCACAACAACTTCTTCCACTGCGTGCGCACGCGGGAACGGCCCGTGGCCGACATCGAGCAGGGCTTCCGCTCGACTCTGGCCCCGCTTATCGCCGGGATCGCCCTCAAGACGCGGCGCAAGCTCGAGTGGGACGGTGAGGCAGAGTGTTTCGCCGGGGATGAAGAAGCCAACCGCCACCTGCATCGCGCCTACCGTGCGCCGTGGCGCTTGTAAGCGGGAGAAAAGCCATGCAACGCACACTACGAATCCTCGCCGTGCTGCTGGCCGCCGGCGCCCTGGCCCAGGCCGCGCCGAATGCGAAGGAACTGGTCAAAATGCTCGGCAGCGAGGATAGGCAGGTCCGGATTACCGCCCGGCAATTGCTCCCCCGGGAAGATGTAGCCGTAGCGGCAGACCTGCTGCCACTGCTCGCCCACGAAGACCAGCACGTTTCCTGGGCAGCCATGCGCGTGCTCGAGGACCTTGCAAACCAGGCCACCGCGCCGGGCCGCGAGGAAGACCGCCACGTGGTGACGGACCTCCTCATGAAGCTCGTGGCGGCGGACCAGCCAAACGAAATGAAAGAGAAGGGCCTGCGCATTCTGCCGAAGGTCGTGCCGCAGGGCTATGATATCGCGCCTGTCGTGGCGATTCTTGAGTCGGAGGACGCCATTTTGCGGGAGAAGGCGCGGGCTGCTTTGCGCGAGATGAATACGCCCGACGCCGCGGGTGCGTTGGCGGACGCGTTGAGCGGCGCCGAACCGGATTTCCAGATCGCGCTGCTCGACGCCCTCGCGCGTATGCAACACCCCAATACCGTGGATGCCATTGCGGACATGCTCGAGAGCGATTCCCCGGACGTGCAGGCTGCGGCCTGCCTCGCCCTGTCCTGGACGGGCACTATGGACCACCTCGGGCGTATCGCGCAGGTACAACAGAATCTCGAAGGCGAGCAGCGCGCCAGTGCGGCGCGGGCGCTTGTGCAAGAGATAGACGCGCTGGCCAAGGCCGGTGGCTATTACAACCGGCGGGTTGCCCACCTCTCACGGCTCGCCCGCGAGGAAACCGACCCGAGCATCCGGGCGATGGGCATCGTTGCCCTGGGTCAACACGCTATCCCGGAGACGGTTGTTGCCCGGGTTACCGAGGTGCTTGATGATGGAGAAAGCGCAGTGCTCGAGCCCGCGGCGCTTGCGGCCTTTCGCACCTTCGAGGGGGCAGCAGGCGCCCATGCCCTGCGCGGGTTGTATCCGAAGGCGTCTCGCGGCATGAAACTGCCGCTCGTGCGCATGTTCGGCGAGGCGCGGGATCCGTTGTACATGCCAGTCCTCGAGGAGGCCGCCCGGCAGACCCACGACCCGGAACTGCAATCCGCCGCGCTCGATGCGCTCGTGGCCTCGGGGTTGCCGGGCGCCGCCGACCTGCTCGCCGAACGCGCCCGCGAATTGAAGGACGCCCATTCGCAGGCGGTGGAAAACCTGAAGCGCCTCGCCGAAAACTACCGGGCCGCGGGCAACCGCGAAGAGGCAGGCAAGACCTTCCTCGGCATCTACCAGGCTACGGACCATGAGGAGCTGCGCGCCTATGCCCTCGAAGGCATCAAGCAGCATCCCGTGCCTGAAGCCTTCGATGTGCTCATGAAGCACCTCACCCCCGAGGAATTCGATACGCTTCCCGTCGAGACCTTGGCCGGCATTGCGCAGGTGTTGTTCGACACGGGACGTGACGAGGAAGCGGAGCAGTTGGCCCATGAGATCATCCCCCGGCTCAGCGGCCCCGAAGCACTCACGGTGGGCATGAGCGCGCTCGAGGATCTGCCCAACCTGCAAGAACGGCTCGGGTTTGTCGGCCAGTGGTACGTCATCGGTCCGTGGCCGTTCAGTCCGGCCGACGGTTTTTCCGAGCCCGACATTGATCCCGGCAACATCGAGCTCGACGCAACGTATGAGGCCGCCGGCGAAACCCTTGCCTGGCAATGGGTCGACACCGACGCCCCGAACGGCCTCGTCGACCTGTTGGGCATCGTGGGCATGCTCGAGAATGTCTGTGCCTATGCCTACACCGAGATTACTGTGCCCGAAGCCACCGAGGCCCAGGTGCGTATCGGTTCGGACGACGGCAACCGCATCTGGGTCAACGGCAAGTTGGTGCATCAAAACCATGCGGACCGCGGCTCGGCACCGGACCAGGACGTGGCGGACGTGCAGCTCGCGGCGGGGGTGAATAAGGTGCTCGTGCAAGCAAGCCAGATCGTCGCCGGTTGGAACTTTATGCTACGCTTGACCACGCCGGAGGGCGCGCCGCTCTCCTTCGATCCCATGACGAAGCAATAAGAAGGGGCGCAGTTCTTGTACTACCGCGCTGTTGGTGAAAAAGTGAAGCAAAACGGAGACTCTCCCTTTGTTTGCTCCGCTTGTGATACGAAGCGGTAGTGTGAGAACTGCCTCCAGGGAAGTGGAAGCGCACAGGAGAACCACACCATGCGAATGTTGATGATTGCAGCGACCATGGGCGCCCTCGGCCTGGCAGCAAGTGCCCTCGAATTCGAACGGCAACAGATCGGTCAGGGCACCTACGAGGCCGCCGGTGTATTCGATGTGGACGACGACGGCCATCTCGACATCGTGTCGGGCGCCTATTGGTATGCGGGGCCGGACTTCGAGGTGGCCCACAAGATCGCCGACATCCAGGAAGTCGATACCTACTACGACGATTTCTCGAACTACCCGATGGACGTCAACCGCAACGGCCGCCCTGACATCGTGACCGGCGGCTGGTGGAATGAGACGCTCCAGTGGCGCGAAAACCCCGGCGGCACCGGCGAGTGGAAAACCCACGACGTGGCGAAGGTGGGCAATATCGAGCGGAATATCTTCTATGATCTCGATGGCGACGGCACCCCCGAGGTTATGCCCGTAACGCACCCCGTTCACATTTTCAGGCTCGACAAGGAAGATGGCGGTTTCGAGCAGTTCACCATCGAGGGCGAGGGCGGCGGCGGCCATGGCATCGGTGCGGGCGACATAAACGGCGACGGCAACCCGGACCTGGTGTTCAATGGCGGCTGGTTCGAAGCGCCGGAAGACCCGTTTGACGTGGACGCATGGACCTGGCGCCCCGAGTTCGATCTCGGCGGCATGGCCTCGGTGCCTATCCTCGTGCATGACGTGAACGGTGACGGCAAGAATGATCTTATCGTCGGCAACGCGCACGGCTATGGCCTGTTCTGGTGGGAACAGGGCGAAGAGGATGGCGAACGCACCTGGACCAGGCACGTCATCGAAGAGCACCGCTCCCAGTTTCATGACTTGCAACTGGCCGACATCGACAAAGACGGCGAGCCGGAACTCATCACGGGCAAGCGCTACCACGCGCACAACGGCAACGACCCCGGCGCGGACGACCCGCTCGGCCTTTACTACTATGACATAAACGGCGGCGACTTCGAGCGCCACGTCATCGACTACGGTCCGGCGGAGAGCGCCTCGGGCGCCGGCATCTACTTCTGGGTCGCCGATGTCGACGGCAACGGCTGGCTCGATATCGTTGCGCCCGGAAAAGAGGGCCTCTACCTCTTCAAGAACAAAGGACCGGCACAGTAACAAAGGGTGCGGGAGAGACGCCGCCTCCAACGTCTTCTCTGTTCTCCACGCACCCTTAATCGTTGAGAAAGAAACCCAGCTATGTCGAACCTCTCACGCCGCAGTTTTCTTGCCGGAGGCGCCGCGCTTCTGGCGGCATCGCCCGTTATTGCGCAATCACTGAATGAGTTGCCCCGCGCCGCCTGGGCGCCCGCCTCGGAAAAGAAGGTGCGCATCGGCGTTGTGGGTGGGCGCTTCGGGCTTTCCTTCCACTGGCACGAGCACCCCAACTGCACCGTCGAGGCCGTGAGCGATCTGCGGCCCGGGCGACGCGCGCAGCTTCAGGGCCGGTATAAGTGCGAGAAGGCCTACCCTTCGCTCGAGACGCTCGTGCTTGATCCCGGCATCGACGCGGTGGCGCTGTTTACGCCCGCGCCCGATCATGCGCGGCACGTGCTGCTCTGCTTCGAGCACGGCAAGCACGTCATCTCCGCGTGTCCGGCGTGCATGACCCTCGACGAAGCGCATGCCATGCATGAGGCGCAGGAACGCACCGGCCTCACCTACATGAGCGCCGAGACCAGTTACTACCGGTGGGAAAGCATCACGGCGCGGCGGCTTTTCGAGGCGGGCAAGTTCGGCGAAATGGTGTATTGCGAGGGTGAGTACTACCACCCGGGCATCGGCTACAGCACGGACAGCCTGTCCTGGTGGGCCGGCAACGAGCAGAAGACCTGGCGCTACGGCTTTCCGCCGATGCTGTACCCGACCCACTCGACTGCGTTTCTCGTGGGCGTGACCAACGAGCGGCTGGTCAGCGTGTCGGCCATCGGCAAGCGCGAGAAGAAAGACCCGGCCTTCCAGGACAACCGCTATAACAACCCCTTCTCGAACGGCACGGCGCTGTGCCGGACGGACAAGGGGCACCCCTTCCGCTTCAACGTGTTCTGGGATGTCTTCGCCCATGGCGAGCGCGCCACCTGGTTCGGCGATGAGGCCGTCCTCTACATGCCTGGGCACGGGGGTCAGCCCTTCGCTGCCAAGTTCGAGCGCGAGACCATCACGGAAGTGCCCGACTACTTCCACGAGGTGCCCGAGGCCATGCGCTACAACAAGGGCCACGGCAATTCGCACCCCTTCCTGACGAACGAGTTCATCATGGCGTTGGTCGAGGAGCGGGCGCCCGCCATCGACCTCGAGAAGGCGCTGGCCTTTTGCGTGCCGGGGATCGTGGCGCACGACTCCTGCTTCAAGGACGGCGAGACCCTGCCCATACCACAGTTTGAAAAACTTCCCGTTTGATGCTGTTGCGGGCATGGCGCCTGCGGTGTCTTTGATCCCGTGGTGCGCCGCGGGCCACATTACGTTGGTAAACGGGGGCGCCTGCGGGCGTAGCCAAGACGGGGAGAGAGGCCGATGCGTGTATTCGTGACCGGTGCCGACGGGCTGCTGGGCAGCAACCTGGTTCGCCAATTGCTTGCGCGCGGCGACGCGGTGCGCGTGCTCATCTATCCAGGCAGTACATCGACCAGCATTGACGAACTCGACTTGGAGCGTATCGAGGGGGATCTGCTCGACGACGGTTTTGATCTCGCCGCGGCCATGGCGGATTGCGATGCGGTATTTCATTGCGCGGCGATTACCGACCTGTGGGCGCCGGCGGACTTCACGCGCCGGGTGAACGTGGAGGGCACGCGACGGCTGCTCGATGCCGCGCTCGATGCCGGCGCCGGCCGGTTGGTGTTCGTTGGATCGGCGAGTTCCTTCGCACCGGGCAGTATCGACGCGCCGGGTGATGAGACTGGCCCGTTCCCCGAGCTCTACCGCGGTGTGGCTTACATGGAGTCGAAACATGAAGCGGCGGAATTGGTGCGCAACTACGTGGGCGAGCGCGGCCTCGATGCCGTCATCGTGGCGCCGACATTTCTACTTGGCCCGTATGATTCCCGGCCGAGCGGGGGCGAGATAATCCGCCGGTTCCTCATGAAAGGCATGCGGCACGTCTCCCACGGCGGGCGCAACTTTGCCTATGCACCCGATGTGGCGGCCGGGGCCATCGGCGCGCTCGATAAAGGCCGCACGGGCGAGACCTATATTCTCGGCGGACAGAACATGGATTACTTCGCGTTCTTCACGCTCGTGGCGCGGTGTGTGGGTGGTGTCCCGCCGAAGCGCGCCCTCGATGATCGCACCATCCGCCGGTTCGGTGCGCTTGTGGAAACCTTGGCGAAGCTCAGCGGCAAGAAGCCGCAGTTCAACCGCACCATCGCCCGGTTCGCGCTCGAAGGCATGTACTACACATCGCAGAAAGCGGTGAAAGAACTCGGCATGCCGCAGACACCCACCGCGGCGGCTATCGAAGAGTCGGTGGGTGCCTTGCGCGCCTATGGGCATGTGGAGCTTGCGCGCGGTGACGCGTTCATGAACAAGGTGGTACTCGTGGCGGGCGGCAGCCGTGGCGTGGGCTATGCCATGGCGCGGGCGCTCGTGTACCAGGGCGCGCAAGTGGTGGTGAGCGCACGCACGGCGGAGCGCGTCGAGTCGGCGGCGGCGAGCTTGCGGCGGTTGGGCGGCGAGGCCGTGGCGGTGGCCGGCGACATCGCGCAGTGGGACGACGCCGAGGCCATGGTGCTTGCGGCGGTGGAAGAATTTGGCCGGCTCGATATCGTGATCAACAATGCCGGCCTCTCCATGCGCGGCCGCTTTGCGGCGCTTACGCCGGAAGTGATTCGCCAGGTGACCGACGCCAACCTGACGGGCGTTATGCACGTGACCCGCGCTGCCGCACCGCACTTGGAGGCAGCGGCGGGGAGCGTGGTGTTCATATCCAGCATCGCGGGCATCATGGGGTTGCCGGGGGCGTCGGTCTATTGCGCCACGAAGCGCGCACTCACGGGGCTTGCCGAATCACTGCGGATCGAGTGGGCAGCGCAGGGTGTCCACGTGGGCGTGGTGCATCTCGGGTTCACCGAGCGCGATCCGCAAAAGACGGTTGTCGGCGCGGATGGCACGGCCGTGCCGCCGGACCGGCCTACGCACATGCTCATGGATGTCGCCGCTGCGCGTGTTCTCGGTTGCATTCGCCGCCGCCGCCACCGCGTCGTACTCACGTCGGCGGGCAAGCTGGGCGCTGCGGTGTACCGGATCGCGCCGGGCTTTGTTATCGGGCTTATTGCCCGTGCGCAAGCCGGCGGCTGGGGTATTTTCAGGCGGTACTCGTAAAGTGTTTGTAATGCTTTAGCCGTATAATGCACGGGATGCATTTGATTCGCCAATCTGTCCCCGTGATAGCCAATACCAGCGTGCCGTAGTAAGCCGGCGCATTGCAAAGGGCGCATACATCCTGACTCATAGAGACAGCGGGTGGGCCAGAATTGAACCCAGCGCTGACGCCGGGGAGCCCCATGAAGTATGGGAAACGGCGCACGGCAGACGGCTAAGGCATTAGTGCCTTAGGCACTGACTCGTATAAAGAACAACAAGAAGTTATTCGGGCACCTTGTGTAAGCTCTAGCACGGCTGTTTCTTAGGGCCAACGGCCCGTACCATACCAGCCTGGGCCGCAG